>NZ_JAAMPA010000001.1:2798935-3109928 GCF_011758655.1 Modestobacter marinus | reverse complement strand
TACGCGGCAGCCATTGAGGTGATGCGTCAATGCGACGAGTACCTTCGATCCGTCCGCGCTGAGGGAGCCGAGGATTTTCGCTTCCAACTCGCTATGCTGGCGGTCATTGCCGCGACGCGCAAGCAAAAGCCATCAACGCAGGACCTGGCAAAACTAGAGTCCACCACGCTCGAGACTTCGCTGCTCGGTACGCAATATGAGATTCTGCGAACCCAGTACGATATTGAGTCTCGGCGCACGCGGACTTATCTGCTCGACCAGATAGCCAAAAGCGAAAGTGTGACGCGGGCACTGCTAGCTGAAGCTACGAGGCAACTGCGCGGTCACGTGCGTCAGGTCACGCGTCGTCCACGCTCTAACTACTGATACCTATGGTCCCAGTCAACAGCCGCGCTTGTTAGTGGCTGCTTGACTGGGGCCATGGACCTGCCCGTGAACCCCCCGGTCAAGCCGATGCTCGCCAAGCCGGTGGCGACGCTGCCCACCGGCGACGGCTGGTTCTACGAGCCGAAGTGGGACGGGTTCCGGTGCATCGTCTTCCGGGACGGCGACGAGGTCGAGCTGGGCAGCCGCAACGAGCGCCCGCTGACCCGCTACTTCCCCGACGTCGTCGAGGCGGTGAAGGCCCAGCTGCCCGAGCGGTGCGTCGTCGACGGCGAGATCATCGTCCCGCGTGGTGACCGGCTGGACTTCGAGTCGCTGCTGCAGCGGATCCACCCGGCCGCCTCGCGGGTGACCCGGCTGGCCGCGGAGACTCCGGCGTCCTTCGTCGCCTTCGACCTGCTGGCGCTCGGGGACGACTCGCTCCTGGAGACCCCGTACGCCGAGCGCCAGGCCAGGCTGCGCGAGGCGCTGGCCGGCGCGCAGGCGCCGGTGTACGTCAGCACCGTCACCTCCGACGTCGAGGTGGGTCAGCGCTGGTTCGGCGAGTTCGAGGGCGCCGGCCTGGACGGGGTGATCGCCAAGCGCGGCGACCAGCCCTACTCCCCCGACCAGCGGGTGATGACCAAGGTCAAGCACGTCCGGACGGCGGACTGCGTGGTCGCCGGCTTCCGCTGGCACAAGAGCGGTCCGGTGGTCGGCTCGCTGCTGCTGGGCCTCTACGACGACGCCGGCACCCTGCAGCACATCGGCGTCGCGGCGTCCTTCTCGATGAAGCGCCGGGCCGAGCTGGTCGAGGAGCTCGCCCCCTACCGGGCCGAGGCGCTGGACGGGCACCCCTGGCAGGACTGGGCCAACGCCCAGACGGGCGAGGACGGCGAACACCGGATGCCCGGGGCGACCAGCCGCTGGAACGCCGGCAAGGACCTCTCCTGGGTGCCGCTGCGGCCGGAGCTGGTGGTGGAGATCAAGTACGACCAGCTGGAGGGCAGCCGGCTGCGGCACACCGGCCACTTCCTGCGCTGGCGTCCCGACCGGGACGCACGGTCGTGCACCTACGAGCAGCTGGAGGTCCCGGTCCACTACGACCTCGCCGAGGTCCTGGGCGGATGACCAGCGGCCGGCTGGACGGCGTCGGTGGCCGGGTTCCCGAGGGAACTGAGCGGATCGTCACGACCGAGCTGGCTGCCGCTCCCAGGTTCGCCTCCTACCCTTGCCGATCATGACCGCGCGCCACCGCCTCACCGCCACCGGAGGAGCTGTCCTCGCTCTCGCCCTGACCCTCGCCGGGTGCACCTCCTCCGGCGAGGGCGAGGGCGAGGGCGAGACGGCCGCGGCCGGCTCCACCACCGAGGCGCCGGCCGAGCCGGAGGCGCAGCTGATCGACTGGACCGACTGCGACAGCGAGATCGACCCGATCATCGCCGGGCGGCCCGGTTCGGAGCGCGACCTCACCTTCTCCTGCGGGACGACGACGGTGCCGGTCAGCTACGACGACCCCGAGGGCGGCACCCTGCAGCTGTTCCTGGTGCGGGCCAGCCTGAACGGCCAGACCTACCCGATCGGCTCGCTGTTCGTGAACCCCGGCGGTCCCGGGCAGTCCGCGGCCGATGCGGCCATCCAGGCGGCGCTGACCCTCCCCGAGGCGATCGTCAACCAGTTCGACATCGTCGGCCTCGACCCGCGCGGTTCGGGCCTGTCCACGCCCGTCGAGTGCATCTCCGACGAGCAGAAGGACGAGCTGTTCGCCGCCGACCCGCGGGTCATCGACGCCGCCGCCCAGGACGCGCTCTTCAGCGAGATCGAGGAGGTGGCGGCCGGCTGCAGCGACGAGTACCAGGAGGCGCTCGGCGCCTTCAACACGGTCGACGCGGCCCGCGACATGGACCTGGTCCGCCAGTCCCTCGGTGACGACCAGCTCAATTACCTGGGCTACTCGTACGGCACGACCCTGGGCTCCACCTACGCCGAGCTGTTCCCCGAGCAGGTGCGCGCGATGGTGCTCGACGGCGCGGTCGACCCGAACGCCACCGAGCAGGAGGCGGCCGAGGCGCAGGCCCAGGGCTTCGAGGCCGCGTACGACGCCTTCGCCGCCAACTGCCTGTCGCTCATCAGCGGCTGCCCGCTCGGCCCCGACCCGCGGGCGTTCCTGGGCGAGCTGCTCACCCAGGCCGCCGCGGCCCCGATCCCCAGCAGCCGGGAGGGCGAGACCCGCCAGGCGACGCCCGGCCTGATCCTGGGTGGGGTCCGCTCGGCGCTCTACCAGCCCTCGGCGTGGCCGCAGCTGGCCCAGTCGCTGGCCGCCGCCCGCAACGGTGACGCCGCCGGCATCCTGACGCTGGCCGACACCTACACCGGCCGCAACGACGACGGCACCTACAGCAACGTGGTCGACGCCAACCTGGCGGTGAACTGCGCCGACACCGACGAGGAGTTCAGCGCCTCGGACGTGCAGGCACTGGCCGCGGACTGGAACGCGCGCTACCCGCTCTTCGGCGCCGACGCCGCGCTGAGCCTCTACACCTGCTCGGCCTGGGAGGCCCCGCGCACGCCCCTGCCCGAGCGGGACGCCGCGGGCAGCCCGCCCATCCTGGTCATCGGCACGCAGGGCGACCCGGTCACCCCGGTGAGCGGCGCGGTCGACCTCGCCGAGGAGCTGGAGAACGGGGTGCTGCTCACCTGGCAGGGCAGCGGACACACCGCCTACCCCAAGACCGAGTGCGTGACGGCGGCCGTCAACGCGTACCTGATCGACCTCGCCGTCCCGCAGGACGGGCTGACCTGCCCCGCGTGACCGGCTCCGGCAGGATCGTCCCCGTACCCGGTCCTGCCTGACCCGAACGGAGCCCCATGGCCAGCAGCAAGGACGCCGTCGTCCTGGAGCTCGACGGCCACGAGGTGCGGGTGAGCAACCCGGAGAAGCCGTACTTCGGCGACCTCGGCGTCCGCAAGATCGACGTCGTCGAGTACTTCGTCGCCGTCGGTGAGGGCATCCTCTTCGCCCTCCGGGACCGGCCGACGACGCTGGAGCGCTGGCCCGGTGGGGTGTTCGAGGGGGCCCGGCTCTCCACCCGGGTCGACAACACCGGCGACGCGTTCTACCAGAAGCGGGTGCCGAAGAACGCCCCCGCGTGGGTGCCGACGGCGCACATCACCTTCCCCAGCGGGCGGACCGCGGACGAGATCGCCCCGGACTCCGTCGCCGTCGTCGCGTGGTGCGCCAACCTCGGGACGCTGACCTTCCACCCGTGGCCGGTGTCCAAGGGCGACGTCGAGTCCCCCGACCAGATCCGG
Source organism: Modestobacter marinus (assembly GCF_011758655.1). Lineage (NCBI taxonomy): Bacteria > Bacillati > Actinomycetota > Actinomycetes > Geodermatophilales > Geodermatophilaceae > Modestobacter > Modestobacter marinus. The sequence goes on along the minus strand of NZ_JAAMPA010000001.1, from coordinate 3,106,253 downwards.
ATCGACCTCGACCCGCAGCCGGGCACCGACTTCTCGGACGCGGTCTGGGTGGCCCCGCACGTGCGTGAGCTGCTGCACGAGTTCGGCATGGAGGGCTGGCCGAAGACCTCCGGCGGCCGGGGCGTGCACGTCTACGTGCCGATCCAGCCGCGCTGGACCTTCCCCGAGGTGCGCCGGGCGGTGATCACGTTCGGTCGCGAGCTGGAACGGCGCATCCCCGACCGGGTCACGATGAACTGGTGGAAGGAGGAGCGCGGCGAGAAGATCTTCATCGACTACAACCAGATGGCCCGGGACCGCACGATCGCCAGCGCCTACTCGATCCGGGCCAAGCCGCACGCGCCGGTGAGCGCCCCCGTCGACTGGGACGAGCTGCCCGACGTGTCGCCGTTCGACTTCGACGTCCGCACCATGCCGGCCCGCTTCGCCGCCGTCGGCGACAAGCACGCCGGCCTGGCCGACCACGCCTTCGACCTCACGCCCCTGGTCGAGCTGGCCGACCGGCAGGAGCGCGACCTCGGGCTGGGCGAGATGCCCTATCCGCCGGACTACCCGAAGATGCCCGGCGAGCCGATGCGGGTGCAGCCCAGCCGCGCGAAGAAGCAGGCGGCCGACCCGGCCTGACCAGTGACGCACCTCCCGGTGCGCGAGCCCTGCCGGGTCATCCCCCCGCGATGTCGCCGAGCGCCACGTCGAGTGCCCGCTCAGCGGCCGGCAGGAGGGCCTCGTAACAGCCCCGGTAGACGGCGGCGCTCTGGGCCGAGGGCCAGTCGGCTCCCAGGTGGCGGACGGGCAGGCCGGGATCAGCGCGCAGGACCCGGAGCCAGTCCGCCCCCAGACACGTGATCTGCACGAGCGGGTCCGGACCGTTCGGGCGGGCCGCCCAGGACCGGATGAACTCCTCGTGTCGCTCGCGGATCTGGTCGACCGGCCAGGCACGGCGGATGACGTCGGCCACCCGAACGCCCGACATGGGCGAGGCGGCGAACCACTCCGCCAGCTCCGCCACCTCGTCGAGCCCGGCCCCGGCCAGGACGGCGGCGACGTCGACCGTGCCGGGTGCGATCCACACGCCGTCCCGCAGCCCACCGAAGCCGGCCCACGACAAGGTGGACCGCACCCGCTGTCGCAGGTCACGTCGGCTCTCCGGGATGGAGTACGTCAGCAACGTCCACTCGCCGTCCGGATGGTCGAACGGCGCTGGAGCTGAGACCCGCTCGTCGGCCCTCCGGACCAGGGCGGCTGCGTCACGCGTGAGCCGGTAGTACGCCGTCCGGCCGGCTTGCGTGCGTTCCAGCAGCCCCCGGTCGACCATCCGCGCCAGCGTGGCGCGTGCAGCTGCCTCGGCCACCCCCAGACCGCTCAGCAGCCGCAGGAACACCACGGTGGGGATGGGTGGCAGGTCGCGGCCGTGCACCACTCCCCCGAAGAAGGCGAAGAGCAGCGCTTGCGGACGGTGGACGCCCGACGGGCCCTCCGCAGTGACGTCACCGCCGGGACCCACCCGCCGGGCGTCCCTCTCGCCATGTCCTGCCAGCTCATCGACACCCACGACGCCCGTCCCCTCACTGGTGCTCACCAAGAAACCATCATTCGACACACGGTTGACGACCGTCTCTACAAGCTCTACCTTTCGTGTGACGCCGATCACCTGACACGTGACCTCGGCGACTGCACTCAGCCGGCCGTGCGCAGGGCACCGGCCAGGCCGCGGGACACACCGTCCCGCGTCGGCGACGACACGCTCCCTTGACCGGACCCCGTCCTCGGCCTGCGCCGATCCCTACCGACAGAGGTGATGACCGATGAGCACCACCCCGAACGAGTCCTCCAGCGGCGCCGAGAGCACGGGCCGCCGCACCCGCCACGCAGCTCGGGACTCGGACGCCCGGGCGTCCGGCGGGGTGTCCCGCCGGTCCTTCGTGGGCCTGGTCGGTGCAACGGCCGCCGCCACGGTGGCCGTGACGGCGGGGCCTGCCGCGGCCGAGCAGCCCTTCCGGGCCGCCGGGCGGCCGGACGGGGGGCAGCGTCCCAACATCCTGTTCATCATGGCGGACGACATGGGATGGGCCGACCTGTCCAGCTACGGGGCCCCCCACATCTGCACGCCCAACCTCGACCGGCTGGCCGCCAGGGGCGTCCGCTTCACCGACGGGTACGCGGGGTCCTCCACGTGTTCCCCGACGCGGATCGGCACGTACACCGGGCGGTACCCGGGTCGCCTGGTCGGCGGGTTGGCCGAGCCGATCAGCGGACCACCCTCCGAGTCTGCGGGCCTGCCCCCCGAACACCCCACCTTGGCGTCCCTGCTCCGGGACGCCGGGTACGCGACCGCGATGTACGGCAAGTGGCACTGCGGCGAACTGCCCTGGTTCAGCCCGCTGAAGTCCGGGTGGGACGAGTGGCTGGGCAACCTGAGCGGCGGCGTGGACTACTTCTCGAAGGTCACCAACAGCGGGAAGTACGACCTGTACGAGGACGACGTGCCGTACCAGGACCTCCGCTACTACACGGACATCCTCACGGAGCGCACCGTCGACTACATCGAGCGACCGCACGACAAGCCGTGGCTGCTGAACCTGAACTACACCACTCCGCACTGGCCCTGGGAGGGCCCCGGCGACCAAGCCCTCAGTGACGAGCTCACGGCGCGGGCCAAGTCCGGGGAGCCCCGGGTGCTCTTCCACACGGACGGTGGCTCCGTGGCGAAGTACGTGGAGATGGTCCAGGACCTGGACGCCTCCATCGGCACCGTGCTCAAGGCGCTGCGCACCAGCGAGCAGGAGCGCAACACGATCGTGGTCTTCAAGAGCGACAACGGCGGAGAGCGGTTCTCCTACCAGTGGCCACTGCGGGGCGCCAAGCAGGACGTCCTGGAAGGCGGCATCCGCGTGCCCACGATCATGCGGTGGCCGGCGGTCGTGCGGGGCGGGCAGGTCTCCGATCTCCCTGTCGTCTCCATGGACTGGACCCGCACCCTGCTCGCCGCCGCGGGCGTGGACCCGCACCCGGAGTACCCGATGGACGGCCGCGACCTGAGTGAGCACCTCTGGGGCTCTGGGCGACTCCCGGAGGGCGACCTGTTCTGGCGGGTCGTCGACCAGGGCGCGCTACGGCGGGGGAAGTGGAAGTACTGGGTCACCTTCGACGTCGACCGCAACGTGGTGGAGGAGAGGCTGTTCGACCTGTCGGCGGACGAGCGCGAGGAGGCCGACCTCTCCCAGAAGCAGCCCGCTGAACTGGTGGCGCTACGCGATGCATGGAACCGCATCGAGGAGGGTCTCCTCGACTACCCGCCGGGCGCAGTCCGCTACGCGTGACCGCGGGTGCCCCGCACCGCCCGGTGCGGGGCACCCGCGCCGACCGATGCGCCCGTGGCTCCTCGGGCAGGCGCCGTCGGTCTAGCGTCGCAGCGTGTCCGACGACCCGCCGCAGGTGTGGGACCTGGTGGCGGAGGGGCGCCGGCACCGGGTGGAGACGACCGGCTCCGTCTCGCGGACGGTCCGGTGGTGCGTCGACGGGCAGCTGGTGGCCGCCACGAAGTCCAGCGAGGACACCGTGCGGCTCGAGCCGGGCGACCGGCTCAAGGGCGAGGACGACGTCCGCCCGGACGACCAGCCGGCCGCCGTGGAGCCGGACGTCGGCTCGGTCACGGTGCAGTTCACCGCCCTCGGGAAGCCGAAGCGGGCCACCTGGTACCCGCCCGCAGGCGGCGCCGCCGTGCGTGCGGCGCTCGGCACCGGCGGGATCGACCTGGAACCGGAGACCGGGTCCCCGGCCGCGCTGCGGGAGGAACGGATCCGTCAGCACCCGCGCCGGTACGCGGTGCTTGCCGTGGCCGGCGGCGTGGCGAAGGTGGTCCTGCCGCTGCTGCTCGGGCTGCTCGCCGTCCGACTGACCGTGGCACTCCCCTAGCCCGACTGGGACCTGCCGTCGATCCCGTGGCCGGACGTCGACCTGCCGTCGATCCCGTGGCCGGACGTGGACCTGCCCGACGTGGACCTGCCGGACTGGCAGGCCCCCGCCTGGGTCCGATGGATCGCCGACAAGGCCCAGTTCGTCTGGCCCGTCCTGCTGGCCGCCTACCTGGCCCGTCGGGAGATCCGCCGCCGGCGCGAGCAGGACGCCCTGCGGGCGCAGCGCCGGGCGGAGCAGACCGAGGCCGGCCGCGAGGAGGACCGCCAGGACGACGACCGGCCGCCGTCGCACTGACGGGCCGCAGGCGACGGCGGCGGCCCCCGGCCGGTCGGGCCACGGTGGGGCGACGACGGCTCCTCACCCGCAGGGGTGAGGGAGTCAGACAGCGCTGTCGCACGGGGCGCTTCCTGTCGTTGAGGAACCGTTCGGTCCCACGGTCAGACAGGCGGAGGAGCAGAGGTCATGCGGGTCGCGGTCCTGGTGTACGGCGTGCTGTACGTCGTCATCGAGGTCGTCGGGTACCAGCTGGAGCAGGTGAGCTGGCCCGAGATCACGCCGCTGGACGTGGCCACCGCGCTGACCAACGCCTTCCTCACCGTCGCCGTCCTCGTCGCCGTGCTGGTCGGGATCGACGTCGCCGGGCACCGCTGGCGCCGCCACCTGCGGGCGGTCGCGCTGGAACGCGCCCGGCTGGCCCTCGACGCCTGGACGTCCCCGGAGTCGCTCACCGTGCAGGCGTGGCGGCCCGAACCGCGCGCCCTGCCCGCCGCCGTCCCACCCGCTGCTGCCCGATCCGCGCAGGCGGGCCACACCCCCGGCCGCAGCGCCTACGCGGACAACGCCTACGCCCGCCAGGCGTGGTCGGAGGACGCCGTCCGGGACGCCTCCGGGCGCCTGCTCTGACCTCCTGCACCACCGCCCGGGCAGCTCGCCGGGGATCTTCTTGCCCCTGGCCTCCCGCACAGCGCCAGAACCCGCTAGGGTCGTACTCGTCGGGAAGGCCCTGCGCATTGGCAGGACCCCGACGCACGACCTCAGCTAGGAGCGAGCAATGCCCGAAGGAACAGTGAAGTGGTTCAACGCAGAGAAGGGGTTTGGCTTCGCCACCCCGGACGGCGGCGGCCCGGACGTCTTCGTCCACTACTCGGCCATCCAGACCAGCGGGTACCGCTCGCTCGATGAGGGCCAGCGCATCTCGTTCGACATCGAGCAGGGCCAGAAGGGCCCGCAGGCGGCGAACGTCAACCCGGTCTGATCTCCAGACCGAGGAGCTGAACGCAGCCCTCTCGAACCACCGACAGTGCCCCCGCCCGGGAAACCGGACGGGGGCACTGTCGCGTCCGGCCCCGGTGGTCAGCGCGCCCGGGGCACGTAGCCGCCGATCAGGGCGGACATCAGCAGCGCTCCGTCGTCGGGCCCGATCGCCGCAGCGGCGTCGGCGAAGGCCCGCCAGCGGTCCCGCTCCACGTCGGTCATCGCGCCGGCCGCCCGGGCGTCGGCCTGTTCCAGCAGGCGGTCCCACTCGCTCTGCGGCGTGGGCCAGAGACCGGTGAGCCGGCGGGCCTCCCCCGAGACGGCGGTGAACCGGACGATCTCGCCGGCGTGGTTCGTCAGCGCCTCGGCATAGCCGGCGGTGACCAGCGCGTTGGCCGCCGAGACGACCTGCGGCTTGGGCAGGCCACTGGCCGGTACGACCGCCCCGAGGTAGGGGGCACTGCCGTGCGGCGGTTCGTCGATCAGCCGCACGATCGCCCGCAGCACGGGGAGATCGCGGGTGAACCAGGTGTCGGCCAGGGGCTGCGGAGTGCTCATGGGTCCTCTCGGCGGACGGCGGCGCCACCGGACGCGGCGCCGCGCCCACGGTACGAGCACCCGGCCGGGGCGCTGCGGTCGCACATCGCCGGCCACCCGGCGGCTGCTTAGCAGGGCGAACTTCGTTACCGGATGTTGATCGACCCTTGCGCTGGGCGATGACAGGATCGAGGGGTCCGCCGCCCAGCACGCGAACCCTCCGTCCGCCCGTCCGAGGAGAACCGTGTCCCGACGCAGCACGCCCCGCGCCGTCCGCGGCCGCGTCCTCGGCTCTGTCCTGGGGCTGGCCCTGGCTGCGTCCGCCATCGGGATGGCCGGTGCGGCATCGACCGCCGACGCCGGTCCGCCGACCGCGGAGGTGACCGCGGCCGACGGGCCGGCCGCCCCCGGTGACCTCCCGCCCCTCGCACCCTCCTCGGCCGCCGAGCTGGCCCCGACGTCCGGCACGGTCCCGGCTCCGGCCGCCGGCGCGGTCCCGGCTCCGACCGCCGGCATGAGCACTGCACCGGCCGCCGGCACGGACCCCGCCCCTGCCGCCGCGGGCACCATCCCGGCTCCGAGCGCCGGCGTGGGCCCCGCCCCGGCCGCTGGCGTCACGGACGACGAGCCCACCGCCACGGTCAGCGACCCGCAGCCGCTGCGGGAGGAGGAGGTGACCGTGATCGGCACGGGGTTCTCGCCGGCGGAGAAGGTCACCGCGGAACTCCCGGCGCGTCTCCGGGGACAGCTGGGCAGCGCGGTGGCCGGTCCCGACGGCACCGTCTCCATCCCCGTGCGGGCGCCGACGGCGCTGCAGGCCGGCGCGCACGAGGTGGTCCTGCGTGGCTCCTCGGGCACCACGGCCAGCACGAGCGTCCAGCTCCGCCCACTGGTCGAGGACCAGCTCGCCCGCCTCGCCCGCTGGTGGCCGCGCGACTGAGCGCACCCTGCGGTGGCCGCCTCGACTGAGCGCATCCTCCGGTGGCCGCGCGGCTGAGCGCGTCCTGCGGCGCCCGCGCCGGAGGGCCCTGACCAGGGCGGGACGGCCCCGGCGCGGGTGGCGGAGCCGCCGTACCGTGGGGTCATGACCACTTCCGCCCACCAGCCCCAGGTCGTCAAGAGCGACGAGGAGTGGCGCGCCCAGCTGTCGCCGGAGGAGTACGCGGTGCTCCGCCAGGCGGGCACCGAGCGGCCGTGGACCGGTGAGTACGTCGACACCAAGGCGGTCGGCACGTACTCCTGCCGCGCCTGCGGTGCCGAGCTCTTCCGTTCCGAGACGAAGTTCGACTCGCACTGCGGCTGGCCGTCGTTCTACGAGCCGTCGGAGGCCGACAACGTCGTCCTCCGCGACGACACCACCCTCGGGATGCGGCGCACCGAGGTGCTCTGCGGCAGCTGCCACAGCCACCTCGGCCACGTCTTCGCCGACGCCCCGCAGACCCCCACCGGCGACCGCTACTGCATCAACTCCGTGAGCATCACGCTCGACCCCACCGAGAGCTGATCACCCAGCGGCACAGAGTCGAAGGCCCGTTCCCCACCAGGGGAACGGGCCTTCTGCGTCGCCAGACAGCGGCTCCTGCATCGTCGGGCACGAGTACGGACCCGCCGCTCTGTCGCGCCAGCGACCCCGCGGTGTCCGGCGCGGGCGCGGAGGGTCCCGCCGGACACCGCGGCCAGCGGCTCCGTGATCCGGACGCGGGGCCGGAGGCTCCCGTCCGGATCACGGCCATCGGCTCAACGCCGGCCGGGCACGGCACCTGGCCGCGGTGTCATCCGGAGGATGACGATGTGCACGGTCAGGGCAGGTCGGCGACCAGCTCGGCGACCTGCTTGCGCGTGCCGGTGTAGAACGGCACCTCCTCGCGCACGTGCCGGCGGGCCCGGCTGGCCCGCAGGTCGCGCATCAGGTCGACGATGCGGTGCAGCTCGTCGGCCTCGAAGGCGAGCATCCACTCGTAGTCGCCGAGCCCGAACGAGGAGACGGTGTTGGCCCGCACGTCGGGGTAGGGCCGGGCCTGCATGCCGTGCTCCTTGAGCATGTCCCGTCGCTCCTCCTCGGGCAGCAGGTACCACTCGTAGGAACGCACGAACGGGTAGACGCAGACGTAGCGCCGCGGTTCCTCGTCGGCGAGGAACGCCGGCACGTGGCTCCGGTTGAACTCGGCGGGACGGTGCAGCGCCATCTGCGACCAGACGGGCTCCAGGCGCCGGCCCAGGGCGGTGCGGCGGAACCGGCCGTAGGCCTCCTGCAGCGCCTCCGGGGTCTCGGCGTGCCACCAGATCATCAGGTCGGCGTCGGCGCGCAGGCCGGCGACGTCGTAGACGCCACGGACGACGACGTCCTTGCCGGCCAGCTCCTCGAAGAGCGCGGTGACCTCGTCGGCGGCGGCGCTGCGCTCGTCGTCGCCGAGTGGCCGCGCCAGCTTGAACACCGACCACATCGTGTAGCGGATGAGGGCGTTCAGCTCGTTCGCCCGCTTGCCGATGCTGCGCTCTCCGGTCTGCTGCTCGCTCATGACCCCATTGTCGCGCGCCCGCAGTGCTTCGTCGCGGGGCCGGGTCAGCCGGCGGACGACGACCGTCGCCGCGGTGGCCGCAGCACCAGCGCGACGCCGACGGTGGTGACCACCACCCCGACCAGCGACAGCAGCGGCAGCTCCTCGCCGAAGAGCAGGTGGGCCTCCACGGCGGTGGCCGGTGGCACCAGGTACAGCAGGCTGGAGACCCCGGAGGCACTGCCCCGGCGCAGCAGGAACAGCAGCAGCAGCACCGCGCCGAGCGACAGCGGGAGCACCAGCCAGACCAGGGCGAGGACGAAGTCCGCCGTCCACTCGATGGCCATGGACTCGGTGACCCCCGCCAGCGCGACCAGCGCCAGCGCGGCCGCCGCGTACTGCACCACGGTGCCCGAGAGCAGCGGGATGTCGTCGCCGTGCTCCTTCTGCCAGAGCGTGCCCGCGGTGCCGCACAGCAGCGCCACCACGCAGGAGGCGACGCCGGCCGGCGGGAAGGCGCCGCCCTCCCCCGCCGCACCGGCCAGCCCGGGGGCGAGGACCAGCGCCACACCGCCCACGCCCAGCACGAGGCCCAGCCACTGCACGGGCACCAGCCGCTCGCCCAGCAGCCGGGTGGCCAGCGCCGCGGTCAGCACCGGCTGCAGGCTCACGGTGACCGCGGCGACGCTGGCCGGCAGGCCGGAGTCGATGGCGAAGAAGACGCCACCCAGGTAGCCGGCGTGCAGCAGCAGCCCGGCGACGCCCGCCCGGCCGGTCTGCGCGCGGCCGGCCGGCCACGGGGCCCGCAGCGCGACGGCGAGCGCGGCCAACAGCACCCCGGCCAGGGCCAGCCGCAGGGCGAGGAAGGTGAACGGCTCGGCGTAGGGCAGCCCGTACTTCGCCCCCACGAAGCCGGTGCTCCACAGCAGCACGAAGACGACCGGCGCCGCGGCGAGGGCCGCGCCCCGGACGCCGGCGGGTGCGCTCACATCAGCGCGGCGACGGCGCGGCGCGCGTCCCGGATGCAGGCGGGCACGCCGACGCCGCCGTAGGCGGCCCCGGCCACCGCGAGCCCGGGGACGGCGTCGACCGCGGAGCGGATCGCGGCGACCCGCTGCGGGTGCCCGACCAGGTACTGCGGCAGCCCGTCGACCCAGCGGACCAGGTCCGTCTGCACCGGCTCCGGCCGGCCGAGGTCGAGCAGCTCGGCGACGTCGGCGACCACGGCGGCGGTGAGTCCGGCGTCGTCCCGCTGGAGGGCGGCGTCGTCACCGAACCGCCCGACCGACGAGCGGACCCGCAGCACGGGCGCCCCCTCGGGACCGGACAGGTGCGGCCACTTCGACGAGGAGACGGTGACGCCCTTGACCAGCCGACCGGTCACCGGCGGGACGAGCAACCCCGACCCGGCGGCGACCGGCTGGTCGGGGAAGGCCATGGCGACCACGGCCATCGACGCGTACGGGATCCCCTCCAGCGGCTCCACCGCGTCGGGCGCGACGTCGCCGAGCAGCCGGGCGGTCGGGCCGGCCGGGGTGGCCAGCACGACGGCGTCGGCGGTCAGCGTCGTCGCCCCGTCCACCTCGAGCTCGAAGCCGCCGGCGGCCCGGCGCAGGGCGGTCACCCGGGTGCCTGTCCGGACGTCGGCGCGGGCGGCCGCCACCAGCGCCGCGGGCAGCGAGCCGACGCCCTCGCGGACCGTGACGAACACCGGGCCGTCGACGTCGCCGCGGCTGCGGGCCCCGGCGTCCCGGGCGGCCACAGCGGCTCCGAGCAGGGAGGTCGACCCGGGCAGCTGGGCGGCCAGCGCCGGCATGGTGGCGGCGAGGGAGAGGTCGTCGGGACGGCCGGCGTAGACGCCGCCGAGCAGCGGCTCGACGAGCCGGTCCACCACCTCGTCGCCGAGCCGTTCCCGCAGCAGGCCGCCGACGGACACGTCGCCGTCCAGCCGCAGCGGGGGCAGCTCCGCCTCGGCCCGCACCCGGGCGACCCCGGCGGGGGTGAGGACCCCGTCCAGGCCGTCGGCGGTCGTCGGTACGCCCTGGAGCGTGCCGGCCGGCAGCGGGAAGCGGCCCTCGGGCAGCACGATGGAGGCCTGGGTGGTCTGCGCCGGCACCAGCTGGTCGGCCAGGCCGAGCTGCTCGATCAGCTCGACGGCCTCCGGCACGCGGGCCAGCACGGCCTCCGGGCCGGTGTCGTACCAGCGCCCGGCGAGGTCGACCCGGTCCAGCTTCCCGCCGACCCGGTCGCCGGCCTCCAGGACGACGACCTCGCCGTCGGGGTGGGCGCGACGCCACTCGAAGGCCGCGGTGAGCCCGGTGATCCCGGCGCCCACCACGACCAGCCGGGGAGCGCTCATCTCGCGGTGAGCTCGTGCACCAGCTCCACGACGTGGGTCAGCACGCCCGGGTCGGTGTCGGGCAGCACGCCGTGGCCGAGGTTGAACACGTGCCCACGGGCGGCCTTGCCCTGCTCGACGATGCGGCGGACCTCGCGGTCGACGGTCTCCCGGTCGGCCAGCAGGACGGCGGGGTCGAGGTTGCCCTGCAGCGAGTACCCGGGGCCGACGCGGCGGGCGGCCTCGTCCAGCGGCACCCGCCAGTCGACGCCGACGACGTCGGCACCGGCGTCCCCGATCAGCGGCAGCAGCTCCCCCGTGCCCACGCCGAAGTGCACCTTGGGCACCTCCGGGCGGGCCAGCCCGTCGAAGACGGCGCGCGAGTGCGGCAGCACCCGGCCCGCGTAGTCTGCGGCCGACAGCACCCCGGCCCAGGAGTCGAACAGCTGCACCGCGCTGGCCCCGGCGTCGACCTGCACCCGCAGGAACGTCGCGGCGCTGACCGCGAGCCGCTCCAGCAGTCGCTGCCAGGCCGCGGGCTCGGCGTACATGAAGGCCTTGGTGCGGGCGTGCTCCTTAGAGGGGCCGCCTTCGATCAGGTAGGTGGCGAGGGTGAACGGCGCGCCGGCGAACCCGATCAGCGGTGTGGCGCCGAGCTCGGCCACCAGCCGGCGGACCGCGGTGGCCAGGAAGTCCAGCCGGTCGGGCTCCAGGGCGGGGAGTGCGTCGACGTCGGCGACGGTGCGGATCGGCGAGGCGATCACCGGCCCGACGCCCGGCTTGATCTCGATGTCGACGCCGGCGACCACCAGGGGCAGCACGATGTCGGAGAACAGGATGGCCGCGTCGACACCGTGCCGGCGGACCGGCTGCATCGTGATCTCGGTGACCAGGTCGGGGTCCTGGCAGGCCTGGAGCATCGCGGTGCCCTCCCGCAGGGCGCGGTACTCGGGCAGCGAGCGACCGGCCTGGCGCATGAACCAGACCGGCGTCCGGGAGACCGGCAGCCCCCGGGTCGCTCGGACGAGATCGGAGTCGGCGGCCGGTCCTGCAGCTGTTCCCACGGACGCCGATCCTCCCAGACGTCACCGGGAGCGGCTCCGCCCCCGCCATCGAACCGGGGCGCACAGAGGTCACGGCTGTGCGTCGGCTGGGCGGGGCGGCGCGTCGGGGCGGCCACTCCGGTGGTGGGCGACCTACCCTGCGCACGTGCCCCAGCCGCGCAAACGCCTCGACGACGGCGCCCCGCCGCCGCCGGAGCGGCCGGCCGCGTTCCGGGCCGCCCTGGAAGCGCTGGCTACGGTGCGCCCGCGGCCGGAGGTCGTCCTCGAGCAGATCCCGGCCCCGCAGCGCCTCGCCCCCTGGTCCCACGCGATCGGCGTGCGGGTCGGCCACCCCGAGGACGACGAGGACGAGCTGGCCAGCGGCCGGTTCATCCTGCTGTTCGACCCGGAGGGCCATGAGGCCTGGCAGGGCACCACCCGCTGCGTCGGCTACGTCTCGGCCAGCACCGACTCCGAGATGGTCGACGACAGCATGTTCTCCGAGGTCGCCTGGAGCTGGCTGACCGACGCGCTGACCGCCTCCGGGGCCGCCCACCACTCCCTCGGTGGCACGGTCACCCGCACCGCCTCCACCCGCTTCGGGTCGATCGCCGCCCCGGAGCACTCGGTCGACGTCGAGATCCGGGCCTCCTGGACCGCCGAGGGCACCGACCTCGACCGGCACCTCACCGCCTTCCTCGACGTGCTCGACACTGCGGCCGGCCTGCCCCCACCGGGGATCCGGCTGCTCGCCGCGACCGAGCAGCCCCGACCCGACGACGCCTAGACTCGGCCTCCGTGCTCGACCGGGCGTGATCGGACGTCGGCTGAGCGCGCGGACACGCCGGGCCGGAGGTCGGGTGACCACCTGCTGGTCACCCGGTCGTCGACCCGGTCCGACGACGGGAGGGCCGATGCCCCAGGGCCAGCCGTGGTCCGACGGCGTCCTCTTCGGTCCGCACGCCAGCGCCCTGGTCGTCGACCCGTTCCCGCTCGTCCGGGAGGCCCTGGCCGGCCGGCTGCGCGCGCTGGGCGCCCGGGAGGTCGAGGAGGCCGCCTCCCTGGAGGAGGCACGGGTCCGTGCGCACGTCTCCGGCCCGCGGGCGCTGTGCGTGCTGGAGGTCGACCTGCCCGAGGTCGCGCCCGAGGCCGCCGGCCGGGGCGGGGACCACGGGCGGGGACTGGAACTGCTCCCCACCCTGCGCACCGAGGGCTGGCCGGTGACCGTCGTGCTGACCGCGGTGACCGACCCGGCCGTCGTCCGGGCGGCCTTCCTGGCCGGGGTGCAGGGCTACCTGCTGAAGACCAGCCCGCTGACGACGGTGACCGGCGGGCTGCGGGCGTCGCTGTCCGGGGAGGTCTTCGCCGACCCCGGGATCGCCACCAGCCTGGCCCAGGGGCTGACCCGGAGCGGGGTGGAGGAAGCTGTCGGGGAGTTGTCCGCCCGGGAACGGGACATCCTGCGGCTCGTCGCCGACGGGCACACGAACAAGGAGATCGGCGAGAAGGTGGACCTGTCCGCACTGACCGTGAAGAGCCACCTGGCGCGCATCGCGCGCAAGCTGGGCACCGGCGACCGGGCGCACATGGTGGCGCTGGGCCTGCGCTCGGGGGTCATCGAGTGACCGCCGACCCGGGCACCGGGCTGCCCACCGACCCCGGAGCCGGGCCCACCGGCCCGGAGGAGGAGCCCACCGACGCCGCCGCGTCCGTCGAGGAGGGCCCGCCGCCCACGCCGCTGCTCGCCCCGCGTGACGGGCTCCCCCCGGTCGTCGAGACCTCGACCGCGCTGGTCGCCTACGCCGACGCACTGGCCGCCGGCACCGGTCCGGTCGCCGTCGACGCCGAACGCGCCTCGGGCTACCGCTACGGCCAGAGCGCCTACCTGGTGCAGCTGCGCCGGGCCGGCGCCGGCACCGGCCTGATCGACCCGGTCCCGCTGCCGGACCTCACCGCCGTGCAGCGCGCGATCGGCGACGCCGAGTGGGTGCTGCACGCGGCCAACCAGGACCTGCCCTGCCTGGCCGAGCTGGGCCTGGTGCCCACCCGGTTGTTCGACACCGAGCTCGCCGCCCGGCTGGCCGGGCTGCCCCGGGTGGGGCTCGGCGCCGTCGTCGAGTCGCTGCTGGGCTGGTCGCTGCAGAAGGGGCACTCGGCGGCCGACTGGAGCACCCGCCCGCTGCCCGAGGACTGGCTGGTCTACGCCGCGCTGGACGTCGAGGTGCTGGTCGAGCTGCGGGACGCCCTCGCGGAGATCCTCGAGGACCAGGGCAAGACCGAGTGGGCCCGGCAGGAGTTCGCGGCGATCCTGGCCGCCGGCCCCCCGGCACCGAAGGTCGACCCGTGGCGGAAGACCTCCGGGATGCACGGCCTGCGCAACCGCCGCCAGCTGGGCATGCTGCGGGCGCTGTGGCAGGCCCGGGACGACCTCGCCCGGCGGCGCGACATCGCCCCCGGCCGGGTGCTGCCCGACGCCGCCATCGTCTCCGCCGTGCAGGCCGACCCGAAGAACGAGGGCGCGCTGCTGGAGCTCCCGGTGTTCCGCGGCCGGGCCAACCGCAAGCTGGTGAACACCTGGTTCGGCGCGCTGGTCCGGGGCCGGGAGCTGCCGGAGGACCAGCTGCCGCTGCACAGCCGCCCCGGCGACGGGCCGCCGCCGGTGAACCGCTGGGGCGACCGCGACCCCGCGGCCGCCGCCCGGCTCAAGGCGGCCCGGGCTGGTCTGGCCCAGGTGTCGGAGCAGTGGTCGGTGCCGGTGGAGAACGTGCTCTCCCCCGACCTGGTGCGCCGGCTGATGTGGTCGCCGCCCACGCCGGCCGACGCCGACTCGGTGGCCGCGGCGCTGCGGGCCGCTGGTGCCCGGGAGTGGCAGGTCGAGCTGACCCGCGGCCTGCTCACCGAGGCGATCGCCGCCGGCTGACCCGGGCTCCGGGCACCGCGATCGGCCCCGACACGACGCGCTTCGTCGCGCGCCGTGCCGGGGCCGACTGCGGTCAGCGGGCGGTGGCCGCCCGCCGGCGGGCCAGGGCGTCGACCGAGGCGGCCAGCAGCAGCACCCCGCCGGTGATGACGAAGTTCAGGTACGCCGCCACCCCGAGCAGCCCGAGGCCGTTGGCGATGATCGCGATGACCAGGCCGCCGAGCAGTGCGTCCCGGGCCCGCCCGCGCCCGCCGAAGAGGCTGGTGCCACCGATGACCGCGGCCCCGACCGCGTACAGCAGGGTGTTGCCCGCACCGGCGTCCGGCGTCACCGAGCTCAGCCGCGAGGTGGCGAGGATGCCACTGACCGCGGCCAGGCTGGAGGAGATGACGAAGGCCAGCACCCGGATCCGGGTCACGTTGATGCCCGCCCGGCGGGCCGCCTCGGCGTTGCCGCCGACCGCGTACATGTGCCGGCCGAAGCTCGTGCGGGACAGCACGAAGGTGACCACCAGCAGCAGCAGGATGACCAGCGGGATCGCGTAGGGGATGCCGGCCAGCTCGATCGCCGCCGACAGCGCACGGTCCTGGTTGAGGATCGCGGTCACGCCCAGCACCACCACGGCCATGAGCACGACCCGGACGACCACCAGCAGGAGCGGCTGGTGGGCCAGGTCCTTGGCCTTCTTGGCCCGCCAGCGCCAGAGCTCGATCACGGCGTAGGCCACCGCCACCAGCACGGCCAGCACCCAGCCGATCGTCACCGGCACGTTCTCGTTGGCCAGCGCCCGGATCACCGGCTCGCGCACCGGCACGGTGCCGCCCTGGCCGATCAGCCGCAGGGTGACGCCCTGCCAGCCGAGGAACAGCGCCAGGGTCACCACGAACGACGGGATGCCGACCATGCCGACGAGGCTGCCGGTGAACAACCCGATCACGGCACCGGCGGCGATCGCGGCCAGGACGGCGACCGGCCAGCTGAACCCGCCCTGCACCAGCAGCTGGGCCAGCACCGCCGAGCACACCCCGCTGACCACCCCGGCCGACAGGTCGATCTCGCCCAGGAGCAGGACGAAGACCAGGCCCATCGCCAGCACGATGATCGGGGTGGCCTGCACGGCGAGGTTGGCCAGGTTGATCGGGCTCAGGAAGGTGCCCGGGCGCAGCACCGTGAAGAGGATGCCGAGGGTGATGATGCCCAGGACGGCCGGGAGTGCGCCCAGGTCACCGCCGCGCAGCTTGTCCAGGTACCCCCGGACCGCACCGCCGACGGTGTTGTCCTGCCGGTCCCCCTCGAAGCCCGCGGCGGGCTTCTGCGGACCGCTCGCCTCGGCGGCGGTCAGTGTGTTGCTCGACATGACGTCCTCTCAGTCCTCGAGGTCTTCGGCCGAGAGGCCCAGGTCACCGGAACGGCCGGAGGTGATGAGCTCGATCACCTGGGTCCGGTCGACCTGGTCGATCGGGACGTCGGCGGCCACCCGCCCCAGGTACAGCGCCGCGACCCGGTCGGCGACCTCGAAGACGTCGACCATGTTGTGGGTGATGAAGACGACGGCGTGCCCGGCGTCCGCCAGCCGGCGGACCAGGTCGAGCACCTGGCGGGTCTGGGCGACCCCGAGCGCGGCGGTCGGCTCGTCGAGGATGACGAGCTTGGACTCCCACAGCACCGCCTTGGCGATGGCGACCGTCTGCCGCTGCCCACCGGAGAGGCTGGACACCAGCTGCCGGACGGACTTCAGCGTGCGGACCGACAGCTTGCCGAGGGTCTCCCGCGCGGCCTGCTCCATCGACTGCTCGTCGAGCACCATCCCGCGCTTGCGCTCCCGGCCCAGGAACATGTTCTGCACGACGTCGAGGTTGTCGGCGAGCGCGAGGTCCTGGTAGACGACCTCGATCCCCAGCCGGGCGGCGTCCCGGGGGCTGTGCAGGTTCACCTGCTCCCCCTCGAACTCCACCTCGCCGGAGTCGAACGGGTGGATGCCGGCGATGCCCTTGATCAGGGTGCTCTTGCCCGCCCCGTTGTCACCGACCAGCGCGGTGACCTTCCCGGGGTAGACCTGGAGGTGGACGCCGTGCAACACGCGGACGGCGCCGAAGCTCTTGGTCACGCCGCGCAGTTCGAGGGTGGGCCGGTCGACTGCGGTGGTGTCGCGATCGCGCTCTGGAGCGGACACGTGGGTCCCTTCCTGCCTGGACAGGCCAGCAGGGGCGTCCCCCGGAGAGGACGCCCCTGCTGACGGTGAACTACTGGATGCCGAGCTCGGTGCAGGCGGCGGCGTACTCACCGGTGCACAGGTCCGCGGCCTCGACGAAGCCGTCGTCGACGACCTGCTTGACGTTGTCGCGGAAGACCGAGACCGGGTCCAGCAGCACGGCCGGGACGGTGCGACCGCCCTCGGTGTCCTCCACCTCGCCGTCGACCTCCGGCGTCTCGCCGTTGACCAGGGCCACCGCGAGGTCGGCCAGCGCGTTGGCCTCGTCGGCGATCGGCTTGTAGACGGTCATGCACTGGTTGCCGGCCAGGATGTTCTGCAGGCCCTCGGTGGTGGCGTCCTGCCCGGTCACCGGCACGGTGCCGGCCACGTTGTTGCGGCCCAGGATGGAGATGACCGCGTTGGCCAGCCCGTCGTTGGCGGCCAGCACGCCCTGGATGTCGCCCCCGGCCTGGGTGTACATCTGCTCGAAGATCGTCGCGGCCTGCTGGTTGTCCCACTCGGGGACGGCCTGCTCGGCGACCTGGGTGTACTGGGTCATCGGGTCCAGCACCTCGTGGGCGCCCTCGGAGAACAGCGTGGCGTTGTTGTCGTCCGGCGAGCCGTTGAGGAAGGCGATGTTGGCCGGCTGGTCGCCCAGGCACTGGGCCAGGCCCTCGCCCTGGAGGCGACCGACCTCGGTGTTGTCGAAGGAGACGTAGTAGTCGGACTCCCCACCGAGGGTCAGCCGGTCGTAGTCGATCGTCTGCACGCCCTGCTGCTCGGCCTGCCGCTGGATGGCGGCGCCGGAGGCGGAGTCCAGGTTGGTGATCGCCAGGACCGTCGCCCCGCCGGTGATCATCTGCTCGGCGATCGTCGCCATCTGCTGGGCATCGCCCTGGGCGTTCTGGATGTCGTAGTCGACACCGGCCTCCTCGAAGGCGGCCTCGAGCAGCGGGCGGTCGGCGCTCTCCCAGCGGGCCGAGGACGCGGTGTCGGGGAGGATCACCCCCACCTTGCCGGCGGCCTCGCCGCCGCCGGCGTCGCCGCCACCACCGCCGGAGTCGTCGCCGCCGCAGGCGGCCATCGAGAAGACGAGCGAGGCTGCGAGAGCAGTCATCAGGGTGCGCTGTCGCGCCATGTTCGACCTGCCGTTCCGTCGTTGGATCCGGGAGATTTCCGGAAGGGATCGTGTCCGCCTCCGGGTGTGACCGCAAGCACATGTGCGCTCTGTTGCCGGACCGTGATCCGGAACCCGCCGGTCACCCCCGTGGGTGTGGAGCCCGCGGTTACCAGCGGGTAACTTCGGGACGCCGCCCTGGCCGGGGCGGCACCGAGCTCATCGCGGAGGTCCTGTGTCATCTGGAGAGCGGTTGCCACGCCGGTTGCGTGAGGTCGTCTTCGTCGACGGCGTCCGCACCCCCTTCGGCAAGGCAGGGCCCTCGGGCATCTACGCCGAGACCCGCGCCGACGACCTGGTCGTGCGCTGCATCCGCGAGCTGCTGCGCCGCAACCCGTCGCTGCCGGCCGAGCGGGTCGACGAGGTGGCCATCGCCGCCACCACCCAGATCGGCGACCAGGGCCTGACCATCGGGCGCACCGCCGCGCTGCTGGCCGGGCTGCCGAAGAGCGTGCCCGGCTACGCCGTCGACCGGATGTGCGCCGGCGCGATGACCGCGGTGACCACCACCGCCAGCGGCATCGCCTTCGGCGCCTACGACGTGGCCATCGCCGGCGGTGTCGAGCACATGGGGCACCACCCGATGGGCGAGGGGGTCGACCCGAACCCGCGGTTCGTCAGCGAGAAGATCGTCGACGGCTCCGCGTTGGTCATGGGCTCGACCGCGGAGAACCTGCACGACCGGTTCCCGCACCTGACGAAGGCCCGCGCCGATGCCTTCGCGCTGGCCAGCCAGCAGAAGTACGCCGCGGCCGTGGCCGCGGGCAGGATCGGACCGGAGCTGGTGCCGGTGGCGACCCGCTCCGCCGAGGCCGGCTGGGGCCTGGCCACGGTCGACGAACCGCCGCGGCCGAACACCACCCTCGAGGGCCTGTCCGGGCTGAAGACGCCGTTCCGCCCGCACGGCCACGTCACCGCCGGCAACGCCGCCGGGCTGAACGACGGCGCCACCGGGTGCCTGCTCGCGGCCGAGGAGGTCGCCGAGGAACTGGGGCTCGACGTCGGCATGCGGCTGGTCGGCTTCGGTTTCGCCGGGGTCGAGCCCGAGGTCATGGGGGTCGGGCCGATCCCGTCGACGGAGAAGGCGCTGGCCCGCACCGGGCTGTCGATCTCCGACATCGGCCTGTTCGAGCTGAACGAGGCCTTCGCCGTCCAGGTGCTCACCTTCCTGGACCACTTCGGCATCGCCGACGACGACGAGCGGGTCAACCCGTGGGGCGGCGCGATCGCCGTGGGCCACCCGCTGGCCTCCTCCGGCGTGCGGCTGATGACCCAGCTGTCCCGGCAGTTCGCCGAGCGGCCCGACGTCCGCTACGGCCTCACCGCCATGTGCATCGGCATCGGCATGGGCGGCACCGTCATCTGGGAGAACCCGCACTGGTCGGGAGCACGCACCGAGGGAGCACAGCAGTGAGCGCCGTCTTCGCCGACGAGGTCGTGACCGAGGCCAAGGTCCGCTTCCTGCGGGTGCCTCGCATCGCCGGGGAGGTCGCGCTGATCACCCTGGACAACCGGCACGACCACACCCGCCCGTCCACCTTCGGACCCGGCGGGCTCGCCTCGCTGGACGCCGCCCTGGACGAGGTCGCCGCCCACTCCCCCGCCCCGGCGGCCATCGCCGTCACCGGCAAGCCGTTCATCTTCGCCGTGGGCGCGGACCTCTCCGGCGTCCCGTCGATCACCTCGGCTGCCGACGCCCGGGAGATCGCCGAGACCGGGCACCGGGTGTTCCGCCGGCTCAAGGAGTCGACGATCCCGACGTTCGCGTTCGTCAACGGCGCGGCGCTCGGTGGGGGCCTGGAGCTGGCGCTGCACTGCCACCACCGCACGATCGCCAGCACCGCCGTCGTCGCCTTCCCCGAGGTCTTCCTCGGCCTGGTGCCCGGCTGGGGCGGCACCCAGCTGCTGCCGGAGCTGATCGGCATCGACGCCGCGGTCTCGGTGATCGTGGAGAACGCGCTGGCGCAGAACAAGGTCACCCCGGCGCCGCGGGCCGCTGAGCTGGGCATCGCCGATGCGGTGTTCGAGCCGGCGGACTTCCTGGAGCGCTCGCTGGAGTGGGCGGCCGGGGTGCTCTCCGGCGAGGTGACCGTCCGCCGTCCCGAGGTCGACCGGTCGGCCTGGGACGACGCCATCGCCCGGGCGCGGCAGGTCGTCGCCGCCCGCACCCGCAACGCCTCCCCCGGCGCGCTGCGCGCGGTCGAGCTGCTCGACCTGGCCCGGGCCGGCGACGCCGGCTTCACGGCCGGGACGGCGGCCGAGGACGACGCCCTCACGGACCTGCTGATGAGCGACGAGCTGCGGGCCGGCCTGTACGCCTTCGACCTGGTCAACCGGCGGGCCAAGCGCCCCGCCGGTGCGCCGGACCGGGAGCTGGCCCGGAAGGTGACCAAGGTCGGCGTCGTGGGCGCCGGGCTGATGGCCTCCCAGCTGGCGCTGCTGTTCGTGCGGCGGCTCGAGGTGCCCGTCGTGCTCACCGACGTCGACCAGGCGCGCGTGGACAAGGGCGTGGGCTACGTGCACGGCGAGCTGGAGAAGCTGGCCGGGCGCGGCCGGCTCTCCCCCGACGCGCTCAACCGGCTGAGGGGCCTGGTCACCGGCTCGCTGGACAAGTCCGCCTTCGCCGACGCCGACCTGGTCATCGAGGCGGTGTTCGAGGAGATGGGCGTCAAGCAGCAGGTGTTCGCCGAGGTCGAGGCGGTCGTCTCGGCCGAGTGCGTGCTGGCCACCAACACCTCGGCGCTGTCGGTGACCGAGATGGCGTCGCAGCTGCAGCACCCGGAGCGGGTGGTCGGCCTGCACTTCTTCAACCCGGTCGCCGTCCTGCCGCTGCTGGAGGTGGTGCGCGCCGAGCGCACCGACGACGCGACGCTGGCCACCGCGTTCGCCGTCGGCAAGGCACTGGGCAAGTCCTGCGTGCTGGTCGCCGACGCCCCGGCGTTCGTGGTCAACCGGCTGCTCACCCGGTTCCTCGGCGAGGTCACCGCCGCCGTGGACGCCGGCACGCCGGTCGCCGTGGCGGAGACGGCGCTGGAGCCGCTGGGGCTGCCGATGACGCCGTTCGAGCTGCTCACGCTGGTCGGCCCGCCGGTGGCGCTGCACGTGGCCGAGCGGATGCACGAGGCGTTCCCCGACCGGTTCGGCGTCGGCGTCGGCCTGCGCCGGATGGTCGAGCTGGGCAAGACGTCGGTGTTCGCCGAGCCCGGCCTGATCGACCCGGAGCTGGCCGGCATCGACAGCGGCGACTCCCCGCTGACCGCCGAGGAGCTGCGGTCGCGCGCCGAACGCGCGCTGGCCGAGGAGATCGGGCTGATGCTGGACGAGGGCGTCGTCCAGGCGGTGCAGGACGTCGACCTGGCGATGCTGCTGGGCGCCGGCTGGCCGTTCTGGCTGGGCGGCATCTCCGCCTACCTCGACCGCGCCGGGGTGTCGGAGGCGGTCACCGGTCAGCGGTTCCTCCCCCGCGGGGTGGCCTCGCTCCCCGCCTGACGAATGCCCTCAGCGTTGATCAGGTGACCTGATCAAGGACTGTCCCCCTGCACCAGCGTTGGTGCAGGGGGACAGCCTCTGCTGCGGTGGGACGGGGCGCGCGACGCGCCGCGGCCTCAGCGGAACTTGTGGGTCAGCGAGTCCATCGTCCGGTCGACCGAGGCGATCTTCACGTGCGAGATCCCGGCGTTCGCGCCGGCCGCGATCATCGCCTCGTGCGCGGCCCGCAGGGTCGCCCACACCGTGTCGGCGTCGCCCTCGAGCGTGGTGCCCAGCGCCCCGACCTCCGACCGCAGCCCGGAGGCCTTGATGACCGCGATCGCCGCCTCGACGAAGGCGTGCGGGTCCTCCGGGGTGCCGGGCGGGGACGGCGCGACCTGGATCTCGGCGATGATCATGGCTCTCCTCCGGCCCGCGTGCAGGGGCCCGCCGCGAGCGTGCGAGTGGTGGGGGGCACGGGGTCCTTCTACTGCTGGCCCTCGACCTCGGCGGGCTCGGTCGAGGCGGAGTTGCGGTCGGCGACGCGGGCCGCCCACTCCACGATCCGGCGGGCGACGTCCTGCTCGGTGAGGCCGGCGTCGGCCAGCACCTGACCGCGGCTGCCGTGCTCGAAGAACTGCTGCGGCAGGCCGAGCGTGCGCACCGGCACGTCGACGTCGGCGTCCTGCAGCGCCTGGGACAGGAGCGTGCCGACGCCGCCGGCCCGGCCGCCGTCCTCGACGGTGACCACCAGCCGGTGCTCCCCGGCCAGCGCGACCAGCTCGTCGGCGACCGGCATCACCCAGCGCGGGTCGACGACGGTGACCTCGATGCCGTGGTCGGCGGCGCGCTCGGCGACCGCCAGGCACATCGGCACCAGCGAGCCGACGGCGACCAGCAGCACCTCGGGGGCCGCACCGCGACGCAGCACGTCGACCCGCCCGCGCCGCTCGAGCGCCGGCACCTCCGGCGGCAGCGCGCCCTTCGGGAAGCGGACGACGGTGGGACCGTCGGAGACCTGCACCGACTCGCGGAGCGCCTCGCGCATCGTCGCCTCGTCCCGCGGGGCGGCCAGCTGCAGCCCGGGGACGATCGAGCAGATCGACATGTCCCACATGCCGTTGTGCGAGGCGCCGTCGGACCCGGTCACGCCGGCCCGGTCGAGCACCAGGGTGATCGGCTGGCCGTGCAGCGCGACGTCCATCAGGAGCTGGTCGAAGGCGCGGTTGAGGAACGTGGAGTAGATGGCGACGACGGGGTGCAGGCCGCCCATGGCGAGCCCGGCGGCCGAGGTCAGCGCGTGCTGCTCGGCGATGCCGACGTCGTAGGTGCGCTCCGGGAACCGTTCGGCGAAGGGCGCGAGCCCGGTGGGGTGCAGCATCGCCGCGGTGATCGCCACGACGTCGGAGCGCTCGGTGCCGATCCGGACCAGCTCGTCGGCGAAGACGTCGGTCCACTCCGGGCCCTTGGCGGCCGAGGAGAGCCCGCTGTCGGGCTCGAAGACACCGGTGGAGTGCCAGGCGTCGATGGTGTCGGTCTCCGCCGGCGGGTAGCCGAAGCCCTTGGTGGTGACGGCGTGCACGATCACCGGCCCGCCGAAGGAGCGGGCCCGGCGCAGCGCGGACTCCATCATCTCCACGTCGTGGCCGTCGACCGGGCCGACGTACTTCATGCCGAGGTCCTCGAACATGCCCTGCGGGGCGAGCACGTCCTTGAGCCCCTTCTTGATCGCGTGCAGGGCGTCGTAGAGCTTCGTGCCGACGACGGGCGCGCGGTGCAGGGCCTGCCGGACGGCGGCCAGCGCCTCCTCGTAGCCGGGGCGCAGCCGGAGGGTGGCCAGCGCGTCGGCCACCCCACCGATCGTCGGGGAGTAGGAGCGGCCGTTGTCGTTGACCACGATGACGACCGGGCGGTCCTGCGCGGCGGCGATGTTGTTCAGCGCCTCCCAGGCCATGCCGCCGGTGAGCGCACCGTCGCCGATCACCGCGACCACGGGGCGGACGTCGCCGCGCACGGCGAAGGCCTTGGCCAGTCCGTCGGCGTAGGACAGCGACGTCGAGGCGTGGCTGTTCTCCACCCAGTCGTGCTCGCTCTCGGCCCGGCTCGGGTACCCGGACAGGCCGTCGCGCTGGCGGAGCTGGGCGAAGCCGTCGAGCCGGCCGGTGAGCAGCTTGTGCACGTAGGCCTGGTGCCCGGTGTCGAAGATGATCGGCTCGCGCGGGGACTCGAACACCCGGTGGACGGCGATCGTCAGCTCGACCGCACCGAGGTTCGGGCCCAGGTGGCCACCGGTCTTGGCGACCGCTGCCACCAGCGCGTCCCGGATCTCACCGGCCAGCGCCGGGAGCTGGTCGGGGCGCAGTGCCCGGAGGTCGGCGGGCCCGGTCAACGAGCTGAGCAACGACACGACGGGGCAGGGTCCTCTCGACGTCGGCGCGCCCGGTGGGGCGCAACCGGTGGGACCCCACTGTAGCTGCGAACCGGCACCGTGCCCGGTGGGCCGCGGCCCTAGAGCCGGGGCACCCAGCGCTCGCCGCGCAGTGCCCCGGCGACCACCTCGACCCCGCGGGCGGCCCGGGTGAGCCGGGCTCCCTCCCGCTCGTAGGCGCTGATCGCCGCCTCCATCGCCTCCGGCGGCAGCTGGTCGGCGAGCTCCACCCGCACGGTGCGCCAGCCGGCCCGGGCCGCCTCCAGACCGGCGGCGACGTGGTCCCCGGCGAACCGGGCCAGCAGCACCGGGTAGCGGCGGAGGACCTCGTGCGCCCGGTAGTCCGGCGGCACCAGGTCGAACAGCCAGCTGACCGCGGTCCGCTCCCAGTCCGGGGCGCCGGGCGGCCAGACCTCGTCCGGCCAGCCGGGTGGCAGTGCGGTGTCCACCCGGTCAGTGTGCGCGGCCGGCCCGGGGAGCTCGACCGCGGATCGCACGTGTGTTCGAAGCGTGACCTGTCGGTGCCGGGTCGTAGGTTGCGCGGCGTGACCGAGACGGACGGCGTGACCGAGCCCGACCACGTGACCGAGGCCCGCACCGCCTACGACACGGTGGCCGACTCCTACGCCGAGCTGGTGGAGGGAACGCTCGCGGAGACGCCGCTGGACCGGGCCGTGCTCGGCGTCTTCGCCGAGCAGGTGCTGGCCGGAGGCGGCGGTCCGGTCGGCGACCTCGGCTGCGGGCCGGGCCGGCTCACCGCGCACCTCGACGCCCTGGGGCTGGACGCGTTCGGCGTCGACCTCTCCCCCGGCATGCTCGCCGTCGCCCGCCGCCGGCACCCACGACTGCGGTTCGAGGTCGGCGCGCTGGCGTCGCTGCCGCTGGCGGACGCGTCACTGGCCGGGGCGCTCGCCTGGTACTCGGTGATCCACACCCCTCCGGAACGGCAGCCCGCGGTCTTCGCCGAGTGCGCCCGGGTGCTGCGCCCCGGGGCGCCGCTGCTGATGGCGTTCCAGGCGGCCGACGACGTGCCGGTCCACCACCGGCAGGGCTACGGCCACGACGTCTCGCTGCGCATGTGGCGGATGGACCCCGACCGGGTCGTCCGGGAGCTGACCGAGGCGGGGTTCGCCGTCCGGGCCCGGGTGCTGCGCGAGCCGGAGCTCCCGCACGAGAAGAGCCGTCAGGCGCACCTGCTGGCCGTCCGGTCGTGACGCCCCATCCCGCGCCGGCCACCCCCGCGCGAGTGAGGGCGCACCCGACGACGGTACGGAGGAGGCGCGCAGCCGCCGATGCTGAGGGTGACCTGGAACACAGGGACCGCTCGCGGGCCGATCCGGACCCACAGGCACTCGGCAGCACCGGAGGCCCGACGTGACCACCTTCCGCAACGTCCGTGAGCTGATCGCCGAGGCCGTGCACGAGGCGTTCCTGCTCGCCGACTTCCTCATCCGCCGCGCCGACGACCGGTGGGCCCTGCCGCGCGAGGACGCCGGTCGTACACCTCTCTGACGCGCTGATCCGACTGCGGCACCTCCAGGGGTGGATCTGGCGGCCGTCGACCCGGGTGATGCGCTGCATGAACGGCAGGCGCAGGTTCCCGGCGACCGGGATGACGCCGTCGCCCTTGAAGGGACGCGCCCGGAGGGGACGAGGTCCCAGGCGCTGCTCGGGTTCGCCGACGTGGGTCCTCGCAGGCAGGACGACGGCCCCGGCCAGCCGAGTGGCCGTGCGGGTGTGGACGAGCGGAGTGGGTCAGATGGTGGGGGTGTAGCCGCTGTACCAGGTGGCGGCAGCAGCGAGCGACGCCAGGGTGGCGGCGTTGTCCCGCATGTACGTCTGGAAGGCGGCCAGCGTGGTCAGCTGCTGAGCGCGGCGCAGGGCCAGGCCGGCGGAGGCGTCCTGCGGGGACTCGGTGAACACCGAGGGGATGCCGCCCCGCTTCCATGCCTGCGTGGCGCCGTCGTCGGGGATCGAGCCGTTGTAGCGAGCGGTCGTGTGTCCCGCGTCGGTGGCCGCGGTCTTCATCGCGGCGAGCACCGCGCCAGCAGCGCTCACGACACCCGCCGGGGTGCCGGTCGGGTTCACCGTGCCCGGGTCGAAGCGCAGGATGCCCGACGTGGAGTCCGCCGGGGCGCCGTACTCGTGGGTGTCGAGGATGAGGCGGGGGTGCCAGGCCAAGATCGCCTGACGCACCGCCTGCTGCTCCGGCTGGTAGGCGGTCCCGTTCGTCGTCTGGTTGGCGCCGGTGGAGTTCCACAGCCGGTTCGGGTCGATGCCGTTGGCGAGTCTCCGGTCGGGGATCAGGAAGCCGTCGGGGTTGACCGTGGGCAGGTAGACGATGGTCTCGGTGTCGTTGCCGGCGGCGTGGTCGCGCATGTGCGAGAAGATCGCTTCCCGGCCGGCCCACTCGTCGCCGTGGTGGCCGCCCATGACCATCGCCACGTTGGTCGCCCGGATCTTGTCGCGGGTGCGCGGGGGGCCGACGAGGACAGCGCGGATCGGGCGCCCCAGAGCGGACGTGCCGATGGTGACGACGTGCACGCGCGGGCTGGCCGCGTCGAGCTCGCTGAGGTAGGTGGCTTCCTCGGCGAGGGTGGCCGGGGTGTTCGGGTGCAGGTCCCACGGCGGGGTCGGCAGCGTCCTGGACGGAGCGGGGCGCAGTGCGCCGATCAGCCGCCCGAGTCGGGTGACCCTCTCCACCTGGGTGAGCGCCAGGGACTGGACGCCCGGGGTCGGCACCGCCCGTGACACCGAGATGGCCGCGGTGTCCGTGTTCGTGCCCCCGGCCTTCGACGTGGCCTTGGCTGCCACGGTGTCAGCGGTGGTCCACCCGATGTCGGTGTCCCCGGCTGGTCCGGCAGTCCCAGCGAGCATGACGACGGCCGCGTTGGGGGTGGACGTCGCCCCGACAGGGTCTTCGCCCCCACACCCCGTGAGGGCGAGCAGGACGGCCAGTGCCAAGGTCGTGCGCTTCATCGTTCCCCCACGTTGTGATGTGGGTGCGGACGGTAGTCGAGTCGGATGGTGCGGTGCGCCTCGTCGTGCGCCACTGGTGCGCCAGAACACCGCCGGGAAGGCGCTGGTCCGTGCACTCATCCGCGGCGACCTGCGGAACCAGTCGTGGCGCTGACCTGGACGTCTACGCCCTGACCAGCAGCGCAACACATTCGACGTGGTGGGTCATCGGGAAGCAGTCGAAGGCCCGCAGCCCGGCCAGCCGGTAGCCGGCCCGGGCGAACGCGGCGACGTCCCGGGCCAGCGACGCCGGGTCGCAGGCGACGTAGACCACGGCGCGGGCACCGGACCCGGCGAGCACCCCGCTGACGTCCTGCCCGGCACCCGCCCGCGGCGGGTCCAGCACGACGACGTCGGGGCGGCCGAGGTCACCGAGCAGCTCGGTCAGCCCGGGGGCGTCCACGTCGCCCTGCCAGACCTCGGCCTGCGGCAGGTCGGCGAGGTTGGCGTCGGCGGCGGCGCAGGCCGCGGCGTCGGACTCCACGCAGACCACCCGGCCCGCCGCACCCACCCCGGGCGCCAGCGCCCCGCCGAACAGGCCCGCCCCGGCGTAGAGGTCCAGCACCGTCTCCCCCGGCTGCACCGCGGCGAAGTCGAGGACCGCGCCCACGAGCGCGTCGGCGGCGGCCGGGTGCACCTGCCAGAAGCCGGTGCCCTCGACCTCCCAGTCCCGGCCACCGGCGGTCCGCTGCGCCCGCCCGGCCGGCTCCTCGGGCACCTCGGCCCCGGGGCGCAGCACCTGGGTCTCCAGCGGGCGGCCACGCCGGTCCAGCGTCGTCGTCGTCACGACGCCGGCCGAGTCGAGGGCGACGTCCACGGCGCCGGCGTCCAGCCAGCGCCGGGCCAGCACCGCCCGGGCGGCGGGCTCGGCGGTGATCGGGCAGTCGTCGAGCGGGACGACGTCGTGCGAGCGGTGCCGCCGCAACCCGGGCGACCCGGTGCGGTCGACGGCGAACCGGGCCCGGGACCGCCAGCGCAGCGGCCCGCCGGGCAGCGCCTCGACGGTGACGTCGACGTCCAGCCCGGCGAGCCGGGACAGCTGCTCGCGGACGACGTCGGCCTTGAGCCCGAGCTGGCCGGCGTGGCTGACGTGCTGCCAGTCGCAGCCGCCGCACCGCCCGGGCCCGCTGTACGGGCAGGGTCGCTCGACCCGGTCCGCCGCCGGCTCGAGCACCTCGACGGCGTCGCCGCGGCAGAAGCCCTTCTGCCGGTCCTCGGTCACCTCGACGACCACCCGCTCGCCGGGCAGCGTGTGCCGCACGAAGACCACCCGGCCCTCGTGCCGGGCCACGCAGTGCCCGCCGTGCGCCACGGGGCCGACGGTCACCTCGAACCTGCGGCCCACCCAGCCGCCGTGCACGTCGGGCGCCTGTCGCTGCGGGCGGGCGGCCGGACGGCGGCGATCAGCCATAGGGCGTCTGCTCCGCCTCGGAGGTCAGCCCGCGCCGCAGGTCGCCGGGGGCCGGGCCGCCGCCGTTCCCGCCCTCCTGGCCCAGCGAGCTCTCCAGCTGCCAGGGCACGCTGGTGATCATCACGCCGGGCAGGAACTGCAGCCGGGTGCGCAGCCGCAGCGCGCTCTGGTTGTGCAGCAGGTTCTCCCACCAGTGCCCCACCACGTACTGCGGCACGAACACCACGACCAGCTCGCGCGGGCTGGAGCGCCGGATGTCCTTGACGAAGTCCAGGACCGGGCGGGTGATCTCCCGGAACGGCGACTCCAGCACGGTCAGCGGCAGCGGGATGTCGTAGCGCTCCCAGTCCTGCTGCAGCGCGCGGGTGTCGGCGTCGTCCACGTTGACCGTCAGCGCGGTCAGCACGTCGGGCCGGGTGGCCCGGGCGAAGGCGAGCGCCCGCAGCGTCGGCTTGTGCACCTTGGAGACCAGGACGACGGCGTGCACCTTGCTCGGCTTGGTCCGCGCGTCGCTGTCGGGCACCAGCTGGGAGGCGACGTGGGAGTAGTGCCGGTTGATCGCCCGCATCAGCAGGAAGATCACCGGCATCGCGGCGATCACGATCCACGCCCCGCCGGCGAACTTGGTCACCACGACGATGAGCAGGACGACGCTGGTCAGCGTGCCGCCGACGGCGTTGATCACCCGGGAGCGCTGCATCCGGCCGCGGGCGGCGGGCTCGGTCTCGGTGCGCAGCTCCCGGTTCCAGTGCCGCACCATGCCCCACTGGCCGATCGAGAAGCTGGTGAAGACGCCCACGATGTACATCTGGATCAGCTTGGTGGAGTCGGCGTCGAAGACGACCAGCAGCAGGATCGCGAACCCGGCGAGCAGCAGGATGCCGTTGCTGTAGACCAGCTTGTCGCCGCGGGTGTGCAGCTGCCGCGGCATGAACCGGTCCTGCGCGAGCACCGAGCCCAGCAGCGGGAAGCCGTTGAACGCCGTGTTGGCCGCCAGGATCAGCACCAGCGCCGTCGCCGCCTGGACGAGGTAGAAGCCCAGGGAGTCCGCGCCGCCGAAGGTGGCCGCGGCCACCTGCGCGATCACGGTCCGCTGCGGCTGGTCCTCGCAGGGGAAGCCCACGAGGTCGCAGGCGTTCTCCACGTACTTCACGTCCGCGAGCAGCGCCATCGCCGTGACGCCGGCGAACATCGTGGCGGCGATGCCGCCCATCAGCGCCAGCGTCGTCGCCGCGTTCCTGCTCTTCGGCGGGCGGAACGCCGGCACGCCGTTGGCGATCGCCTCCACCCCGGTGAGCGCCGTGCAGCCCGAGGCGAAGGCCCGCAG
The DNA here is from genome assembly GCF_011758655.1 of Modestobacter marinus. Classification (NCBI taxonomy): domain Bacteria; kingdom Bacillati; phylum Actinomycetota; class Actinomycetes; order Geodermatophilales; family Geodermatophilaceae; genus Modestobacter; species Modestobacter marinus. Next base: position 3,076,722 of record NZ_JAAMPA010000001.1, on the reverse strand, counting down.
CACGAAGAAGATCAGCGCCAGGCCGGTCACCTGCTCGTAGCCGGGCTCGGGCTGGATCGCGTAGCCCGCGCTCTCGGCCACCACGTCCCCGTCGGTGAACAGCTCCCGGATCAGACCGGTGCCGATCATCACCAGGATGCAGGCGATGAACGCGTAGGTCGGGATCGCGAAGGTCTTGCCCGACTCGCGCACCCCGCGCAGGTTGACCGCCACGAGCAGCCCCACCAGGCCCACGGCGATGGCGACCCGGTGCTCGGCGAGCTCCGGGAACGCGGAGATGATGTTGTCCGTGCCGGAGCTCACCGACACCGCGACGGTGAGCACGTAGTCCACGAGCAGCGCACTGGCGACGACCAGGCCGGCGAACTGGCCGTGGTTCTTCATCGCCACCTCGTAGTCGCCACCGCCCGAGGGGTAGGCGTGCACCACCTGGCGGTAGGAGAGGACGACGACGGCCAGCAGCACGACCACGAGCGCGGCCAGCCACGGGGTGAGGAACAGGAACGACGTCCCGGCCAGCGTCAGGAAGATCAGGATCTCCTGCGTCGCGTAGGCGACGGAGGAGAGCGGGTCGCTGGCGAAGATCGGCAGCGCGAGGTGCTTGGGGAGCAGCGACTCACCGGCGCGGTCACTGCGGACCGGCCGGCCGAGGACGAGCCGTTTCGGGAGTTGTCCGAGGTCGGACAGGGTTGGCACGGCGGCGATGGTACGGACGCTGGGCCCGCCGTTGGGCCGATCCGGGGCGACCTCACTCACACGAGCCGCCCAGGCGCCTGTCGGGCCGCCGGGGTGTGCCACGACGGGCCTGCTTCGGGTGTACGTTCGCGCGCTGTACGCCCCGGCGGTCCGCAGGGGCGGCACGGATGCAGCAGACGGGGTGGGACAGGTGCACGTGGTCGTGATGGGCTGCGGCCGCGTCGGCTCGGCGATCGCCCGGCGGCTCGAGACGATCGGTCACAGCGTCGCGGTGATCGACCAGGACCCCGAGGCCTTCCGCCGGCTCGGCCCGGAGTTCGGCGGCCGCCAGGTCACCGGGCTGGGCTTCGACCGGCAGACCCTGCTGGACGCCGGCATCGACTCCGCCGGCGCCTTCGCCGCGGTCAGCAGCGGCGACAACTCCAACATCATCGCCGCCCGGGTCGCCCGGGAGACCTTCGGTGTCGAGCACGTCGTCGCCCGGATCTACGACTCCAAGCGGGCCGAGGTCTACGAGCGGATGGGCATCCCCAGCGTCGCCACCGTCCCGTGGACGGTCAGCCGGCTGATGCGTGAGCTGCTCTCGGTGAAGGTGACCGAGATCTGGCGGGAGCCCACCGGCACGGTGCTGCTGATGCGGATCACCGTCACCGACGGCTGGGTCGGCCGGCCGCTGGCCGAGCTGGAGACCGCCTCCGGGGCGCGGGCGGCCTGGCTGGTGCGCTTCGGCGAGGCCCAGCTGCCCACCCCGAGCACCGTGCTGCAGACCGGCGACCACCTCGTCGTCGCCGCCACCGACGAGCTGACCGACCGGGTGCACCAGACCGTCGAGCAGGGTCCCGCAGGAGGGCAGCACTGATGCGCGTCGCCATCGTGGGGGCCGGTGCGGTCGGCCGGTCCATCGCCACCGAGCTGCTGGGCAACGGCCACGCCGTGATGCTCATCGAGCGGAACGGCTCCCGGGTCAAGCCGCGGGCCGTGCCCGGCGCCGAGTGGGTCCAGGCCGACGCCTGCGAGGTCTCCTCCCTGGAGGAGGCCCAGCTGGCCACCTGCGACGTGGTCATCGCCGCCACCGGCGACGACAAGGCCAACCTGGTGGTCTCGCTGCTGGCCAAGACCGAGTTCGCCGTCGCCCGGGTGGTGGCCCGGGTCAAGGACCCGCGCAACGAGTGGCTCTACACCGAGGCCTGGGGCGTGGACGTCGCCGTCTCGACCCCGCGGGTGCTCGCCGCCCTGGTGGAGGAGGCGGTCACCGTGGGCGACGTCGTCCGGCTGATGAGCTTCCGCAAGGGCGCGGCGAACCTGGTCGAGATCACCCTGGCCGAGGACACCCCGTGGGTGGGCCGGCCGGTGCGCGAGGTCCCGCTGCCCCGGGAGACCGTGCTGACCACCATCCTGCGCGGCGACCGGGTGATCAGCCCCGACCCCGACGAGCCGCTCGAGGCCGGCGACGAGCTGCTGTTCGTCACCCACGGCGACATCGAGGAGCAGCTCCAGGCGGTCATGTGCCCCGACGGCAGCTGCTGAGCGCCGAGCCGGCGAGGATCCGTCAGGAGGCGGGGGGCTGCTCCGCCGAACGGTGCCGGTGCAGCCGGGCCACCACCCACAGGGTGACCACCAGCTCGGCCGCCGTGAGCGGCAGGCCCAGCACCAGCGAGGACGTCGCCAGCAGCTCGACCTCGTCGCGCAGGTAGAAGACTCCCTGGACGACGGCCCGGAGAGCGAACACCGCGGCCCACAGCACGGTCAGCCAGCCGTAGGCCCGCAGCATCCGCGGGTCCTCGCGCCAGTGCTGCTCCGGTTCCGGGTCCGGTGCCCGCTCGCCGGCGGCGACCGGCACCGTGGCGCCGCCCTCGACCGGTACCGCGGCGGCGCCCTCCATCGGCACCGTTGCGGCCGGGTCCCGCCGCACGCGGTCGCGCAGCGACGGCAGCCGGTGGGTGGACAGGGCCCCCAGGTGGCTGGGCGCCAGGAACTCGGCGATCACGCCGACCAGGGGACGGCGGAAGGGGATCGAGGCCAGCAGGATCAGGGCGATCCCGGCGTTGCGCACGATGCCCAGCACGAAGAAGTCCCGGGCCTGCCCGGAGTACGCGGCGATCGCCACGGCGACGCCGACGGCGAACAGCCCGCTGACGGCCTGCTGGAGGCTCTCGCGCCGGAGCAGCCGCAGCAGGAACACCAGGACGGCGGAGGCGAGGGCCGCCCAGATGCCGACGGTCAGCCCGCCCACCGAGTTGGCCACGATGAACGCGATCGTGGGCAGCGAGGCGTCGACCATGCCGCGCCAGCCACCCAGCTGGTCCAGCACCAGGTGGCGGTCGAACGTCGTCCCCCCGCTCCCGGGCTCGCTCACCGCCGGGTCCCTCCGGTCATGCGCGCATCGACGACCGGGTCACCCGGCGCTCAGCTCGTACCAGGGGTTGTAGATGACCTGCCGGCCCTCGAAGGCCGCGAACCGCCCGCGCGCGGTGAGCCGGCGGCCGGGTTCGATGCCGGGGATGCGGCGGCGGCCCAGCCAGACCAGCGTGACCGACCCGGATCCGTCGAAGAGCTCGGCCTCCAGGGTGGGCACGGTCTCGCGCGGGGTGTAGACGACGGACTTCAGCCGGCCGGTGACCGTCACGACCTCGCCCTTGCGGCAGGAGCTGACCGCCGAGCAGCCGGCGGACGCCACCCCCGAGCGGAGTTCCTGGGCGTCGACGGCCCGGTCGTCGGCGGTGAGCTTCTGGAGCTTGCGGGACAGCCAGCCCCGCGCGCCGGGCTCCGTGGAGGCCCCGGTCCTGGTCTCGGTCACGATCCCAGGGTAGTGCGGTCGGCGGCCGCTGTCCGACGGTCTGCCAGCCATTCCACGGTGCGTCGCCAGGCCTCGCCGGAGACGTCGATCACCACCATGTGGTCACCGGGGACGACCGCCACCTCGACGGTGTCCCCCGCCGCGGTCGCGGCGGCGGCGAACCGCCGGCTCTGGTCCAGCGGCACGGTCGTGTCCTCCTCCCCGTGCACGCAGAGGACCGGCACCCCGGTCGGCAGCAGCCGCACCGGGTCGGCCGCGGCGTACCGGTCGGGCAGCTCTGCCGGCGTGCCGCCGAGGAAGCCGACCGTCGCCCCGTCCCCGAGGTCGGCGGTGACCGCCGCAGCCAGGTCCAGCACGCCGGCCTGGGCGACGACCGCACCGACCGGCACCCGCGGGTCCGCCCCCGGCGCCCCGGCGGGCAGCCGGCCGCGACCGGCGGTCCACGCCGCGAGGTGCCCGCCCGCGGAGTGGCCCACGACGGTCACGTCCCCGAGGTCCAGGCGCGCCGCGCCCGGGACGTCGGGGAGGGCGTCGACCGCCGCGGCGACGTCCTGCAGCGTGGTGGGCCAGCCGCCACCGGCACCGACCCGGCGGTACTCGACGGCGACCGCGGCCCACCCGCGCGCGGCGAGGTCGGCGGCCAGCGGGCGGGCGAGCTCGATGCCGTAGCGGGCCCGCCAGAAGCCACCGTGCAGGACCACCACCACCGGCGCCGGGCCGTCGCCGGCCGGCAGTGACACCTCCAGGAACTGGTCGGGCCCGGAGCCGTAGTCGTGCCGGACGGGCTCGCTCACCGGTCGGTCGGCGGCTCGGTGGGCGCCTCGGGGGGTGAGGCGGCGGGAGGGCCGCTGGTCGGTCCCGCCGGCGGCGTGACCGGGGACGCGGGCGGCGGCGGGACCGGGGACGCAGGCGGGGGCGTGACGGACGGGGCCGGCGGCGTGACGGACGGGGCGCCCGGCGGCGCAGCAGCCGGCGGGGTGGCCTGCGGCGGCGCGGTACGGCGGGCAGCCGGTCGCGCGCCCTGCCCCGCGGCCTGCCGGCGGGCGACCTGCTGGGCTGCCTGCGGGGGCAGCGTCAGGGGCAGCTGCTCGCGGACCGGCATCGGCTGCGGCCCCCGGACGACGACGACCGAGCGGAACGCCTCCTCCAGCGGTGCTGCCGCCTCCGGCGTCGCGGCCGCGGAGCCGGAGATCATCCCGCGGAGGAACCACCGGGGACCGTCGACGCCCAGGAAGCGGGCGGCGCGGCGCATCGCCTTCGGTGCCCCCGTCTCCCCCGGCTGCCGGGGCGCCGCGACCAGCACGGACCCGGCCAGCTCGGGGCCGAACGGCCCGTCCACCTCGGTGAGCCGGCCGCCCTGCCCGCTCGCGCCGCGGGCCAGTTCGGCGCGCACCTCGTCCCAGAGGCCACCGGCCCGCGGGGCGGCGAACACCGACAGCTGCAGCAGGGAGTCACCGGTGCGGAGGCTGGCCCCGACGACCTGCTGCTGGGCGTTGACGTCCACGCGCAGCTCCATGCCCGGCACGGCCGGCACCCGCAGCGCCCCCAGGTCGACGCGCGGCCGGCCGTCCTGCGGGGCGTCGGCCTCGTCCCACGGCCCGCTGGTCGCGGTCTCCTCCCGCTCCCGCACCTGCGGTTCCGGGGGCACGCCCCGCTCCCGCAGGCTGCGGTCGATCCGGTTGCGTCGACGTCCGAACGGCATCGTCAGGCCCGTCCTTCCAGGGATGAGGGGGTCAGGTCGGCGGTCAGCGCAGCTGCACCGCCGGTGGAGCCGTGCCCGCCGCTGCCGCGCTCGCTGCCGGGCAGCTCGGGGACCGGCACGAAGCGGGCCCGCACCACCGGCTGCACCACCAGCTGGGCCACCCGGTCGCCGGCGGCGAGGCGCAGCGTGGTGGTGGGGTCGAGGTTGACCAGGTTGACCTTGATCTCGCCCCGGTAGCCCGCGTCGATCGTGCCCGGCGCGTTGACCAGGCTGAGCCCGAGCCGGTGCGCCAGGCCCGAGCGGGGGTGCACGAAGCCGGCGAACCCCTCGGGGATCGCGACGGCGACCCCGGTGCCCACCAGCGCCCGCTGGTGCGGCGCCAGCACCACGTCCTCGGCCAGGCACAGGTCGGCTCCGGCGTCACCGGGCAGGGCGTACGCCGGCAGGACGGCGGCGGCCCCCAGGACGACGGGCACGTCGACCGGGGTGACCACGTCGGCCGGGGGCTGCTCGGGCGGGGGAACGGGCACGGCGGCGAGGCTAGCCGCGCCGCCCGCTGCCCGTGCGGGCCGACCCGGCGCTCAGGCGCCCGGAGCGGACGGCGGCAGCCCCAGGTCGGCGCGCAGTCGATCGGCCAGCGCGGCCGTGGCCTTGCGGTTGGCGCGGGCGGCCAGGGTCGCGCCGACCAGCAGGGGCGCCACCGACGTCGTGCTCCGGGCCAGGCGGCGGGTGATCCGACGCCGCAGCGCCGCCGTCCCGGCCGTGCTCAGCGCGGCGAACATGCCGCCGGACGACGTGCTCCCGACGGCGCGCTGGGTGCTCCAGCTGGACAGGTAGGCCCCGGCCCGGGTCCGGGCGTCGCCCGGCGCCGGCCGGCCGGCCAGCTCGTGCAGCTCCCCGACCAGCACCACCTCGACGGCGGCCACCAGCACGGTCTGCGCACCGAGCTCCAGGGGGACGGCGACCAGGGACGGTGTCGCGAACCACTGCGCCGCCGCCAGACCTCCGGTCGCGGCACCGACCCCGCCGGTGAGCCGGGCCGCCCGGGCGACGAGGGCGTCGGCGATCTCCGCGTCGGAGGCCCCGGGATGAGCCCGCCGCAGCCGGGCGCCGTCCCGGATCGGGAGCCGGGGGGCGGCCGCGTCCAGGAGGTCGCTCAGCAGACCGGACGGGGCCGCGGCCCCGCGGGTCGCGCCACCGCGGGCGCCACTGCCCGCGGTGCTCTCGCGGCCCGAGCCGGCCCGGGCGTCCCGGGCCGCGGCGGTGACCGCGGAGACGACGTCGGCGAGCACGCCGGTCGCCGCCCGCGCCCCGGCAGCCGTCCGGCTCGATCCGCTGCCGCCCCGTCCGCTGCCGCCCGTGCCGGGCTCGTCCCGGCCGAGCAGCCCGGCCACGGCGTCGGCGAGAGCCCGCGCCGCCGCGCCGAGACCGCTGTCGGCGCCGACGACCTCACCCTCGACGGGCGTACCGCCCACGGGGCGCGGCGGTGGGACGTCACGCGGCTGGCTCATCGGTTCCCCTTCGACGCTGACGTGCTGGTACGGCCCCCGTGCAGGGGCCCGCCGCGAGCTGGCGAGCGGTGGGGGGCACGGGGGTCCTTCTTCAGGCCGCGCAGTCGCGGCAGACCGGCTGCCCGTTGCGGGTGGCGGCCAGCCGGCTGCGGTGGTGCACCAGGAAGCAGCGGGAGCAGGTGAACTCGTCCTCCTGCTTGGGCAGCACGCGGACGGTGAGCTCCTCGTTGGACAGGTCCGCCCCGGGGAGCTCGAGGGCCTCGTTGAAGTCGGTCTCGTCGACGTCCACCGAGGAGGACTGCGCCTCGGCCCGACGGGCCTTCAGCTCCTCCAGGGAGTCCTCGCCGAGCTCATCGGCCTCGTTGCGCCGGGGGGCGTCGTAGTCCTGGGCCATGGTGTGCCCCTCACTCTCTGTTCGTCGCGGGCCCTCGGCCCGCTCGTCTGCCGTCGGCGGCAGGCGCCGACGGCGGTGGTGCCGGCCGCCAGGAGCGGCCGGAGGTGTCGCGCCGGTCGAGGGGCCGCCTGGCCCCTGTCCCGGGTCGCTCGGTGGTGCACCGGAACGGGTCCGGGTCGGCCGGTGGGCGAGCACGCCTCCCCGTCCGTCCCGGCGTCCTGCACTCCAGCCAGCCGCCCAACGCCGTCCGGCCCCGGTTTGTGCCCGACTCCCGGAGACCGACACATCGGGCGCCCGGGAGGCCGACCGAGCCGCGGAGCGCCAGAGGCTACCCTGCCGCCGTGGGGACTCCAGTGGGTGCTGATCCGGGGGTCGTCGGGCCCTACCTGGCGACTGCTCTCGGGCACGAGAAGTGGCGTTCGGTCCGGGTCGAGCTGATCGCCGCGGGCATGTCGAACCTCACCTACGTGGTCACGCCGGAGGGCGGTCCCGAGGACGACGCGGTGATCCTGCGCCGGCCGCCGACGGGTGCGGTGCTGGCCACCGCCCACGACATGGTGCGCGAGCACCGGGTGATCTCCGCGCTGGCCGGCACCCCGGTCCCGGTGCCCCGCACGCTGCACCTGTGCACCGACACCGCGGTGCTCGGCGCTCCGTTCTACGTGATGGAACGGGTGGTCGGCGTGCACGTGGTCAGCGAGCTGCCGCCCGGGTACGCCGACGGGCCGGACCAGCGCCGTGCGGTCGCCGACGGCCTGATGGACACCCTCGCCGCGCTGCACGCCGTCGACCCCGACGCGGTCGGGCTGGGCGACTTCGGCCGGCCCGAGGGGTTCCTGGAACGGCAGGTGCGCCGCTGGACCAAGCAGTGGGACGCCACCCGCGACACCGACCGGCCGGCGCTGGACGCGCTGGCCGCCCGGCTGGCCGAGACGGTGCCCGCCACCCGGCGCACGGGCATCACGCACGGCGACTACCGGCTGGACAACTGCCTGCTCGACCCGCAGACGCCCGGCCGGGTGCGCGCCGTCCTGGACTGGGAGATGTCCACGCTGGGCGACCCGCTCACCGACCTGGGGATGCTCTTCGTCTACTGGCCGCAGGCCGGTGAGGACCGCGCCGTCTCGGTCTCCCAGGTCACCACGCTGCCCGGTTTCCCGACCCGGCTGGAGCTGGCCGAGCGGTACGCCGCGAGCAGCGGCGCCGACGTGTCGGACCTGAACTGGTACGTGGGCTTCGCCTACTTCAAGTTCGCCGCGATCGTCGCCGGCATCGTGGCCCGGTCGGCGGCCGGCGCGATGGCCGGCAAGGACACCACCGGCTACGCCGACAAGATCGACCCGTGTGTGGAGCTCGGACGCGCCGCACTCGAGGACGGTGCGCTGTAGCCGCTCCGGACGCCGCTAGGGTCGACCGGGTGTACGTGCCGGCCGCTGTGAGGACCCCGTGACCGAGCTCGCCGACGACACCGACGAGCGCCGCCCCGACGCCCGGCGCCGCAACCGCCGGCCGGTGCCCGCCCTGGTGTTCCTGCTGGTGCTCGCCCTCGCCGCCATGGGCGTGTGGTGGAACGTGCTCAGTGACGAGCGGGCCCGGGAGGAGGCGGCCGAGGCCGTCTGCAGCAGCGCCAGCGACGTGCCCACCGAGCTCGACCCGGCCACCGTGTCCATCCGGGTGTACAACGCCACCGACACCCCCGGCCTGGCCGGTGAGGTCACCACGACCCTGGAGAGCCGCGGGTTCGTCGTGACCGAGACCGCCAACGACCCCAGCACCGCCGAGGTGACCGGGGTCGGGGAGCTGCGGTTCGCAGGCCCGGGACGGGAGGCCGCCGACTTCCTGCGGCTGTACCTGCCCGGCGCCACCGACCGGGTGGACACCCGGTCCACCGGCGTCGTCGACCTCGTGATCGGGCCGGACTTCGCCGGCCTGGCCACCGAGGAGGAGGTCGCTGCCGCGCTCGTCGCCGCGGCGAGCGCCGAAGCCGACTGCTGACCCGCCGCCGGGCGGCCGCCGGTCAGCCGGCGGCGTGCAGCCGGTCCAGCAGGGCGATCAGCGGCTCGGCGACCGACGCGGCCGAGGCGACCGCCATCGGCTCGGCGAACGGGCGGCCGCCCGTCCCGGTGACGACCAGCCCCGCCTCCGCGGCGATCAGTGCACCGGCCGCGTGGTCCCAGGGCTTGAGGTCCAGCTCGTAGTAGGCGTCCACCCGGCCCGCCGCAGCGGCGCACAGGTCCAGCGAGGCGCATCCCCAGCGGCGGATGTCCCGGACCTCGGGGAGCAGCTGCGCCACGACCGCGCCCTGGGCGCGGCGCTGCTCCACCCGGTACCCGAAGCCGGTCGCCACCAGGGTCTGCTCCAGCGAGGCCGGCGCGCTGCCGTGCAGCTGCATCGCCGCCGCCCCCGGGGCGGTGAGCCAGGCACCCCGGCCGCGGACGGCGGTGAACAGCTCGCCGGTGCCGGCGTTGAGCACCACCCCGACCTCGGTGCGGCCGTCGACCTCGCCGGCGATGGAGACGGCGAAGGCGGGCAGGCCGTAGAGGAAGTTCACGGTGCCGTCGATCGGGTCGACCACCCACCGCACGCCGCTGGTGCCCGTGCGGGACGCCCCCTCCTCCCCCAGCACCCCGTCGTCCGGCCGGGCCTCCAGCAGCCGGCGGACGATCAGCTCCTCGCTGGCGGTGTCCACGGCGGTCACCACGTCGACAGGGCTGGACTTGGTGTCGACCTGCTCCGCGGCGCGGCTGCGCCCCGCCCCGACGAGGACCGCCGCCTCCTCGGCGGTGGCCCGGGCCAGCTCCAGCAGCTCGGTGGACAGGTCGGGCACGGGGGCGCCGGAGGTCATCACGGAGAGCGATCCTGCCCGACCTGTGACCCGTCCGCGGCAGGGGTCGCTAGCCTGCCCCCGTGCAGGGCTTCGGAGTGGACATCGGTGGCAGCGGCATCAAGGGCTGTGTGGTCGACCTGGACAAGGGCGAGCTGGTCGGGGAACGGGTGCGCATCCCGACCCCGCAGCCGGCCCTGCCCGACCCGGTCTACGGCGTCGTGGCCGACATCGTCGGGCAGTTCGGCTGGGAGGGACGCATCGGCGTCACCTACCCGGGGGTGATGAAGCACGGGGTGGCCTTCACCGCCGCCAACATGGACAAGACCTGGATCGGCACCGACATGGCCGCCGGGCTCGAGGCGGTCATCCCCGGCACCGTCCAGACGCTCAACGACGCCGACGCCGCCGGCATCGCCGAGATGGCCTACGGCGCCGGCCGTGGCGAGCGCGGTCTGGTGCTGATGCTCACCTTCGGCACCGGCATCGGCAGTGCTCTGTTCATCGACGGCACGCTCGTCCCCAACACCGAGTTCGGCCACATCGAGGTCGACGGCCAGGACGGCGAGAAGCGTGCGTCGGCGTCGGCCCGGGAGCGCGAGGACCTCAGCTACCCGCAGTGGGCCAAGCGCGTGGACCGGTACCTGGACACGCTGGAGGCCAGCCTGTGGCCCGACCTGATCATCGTCGGCGGCGGGGTGAGCAAGAAGGCGGACAAGTGGGTGCCGCTGCTGTCCACCCGGACCCGGGTGGTCGCCGCCGAGCTGCTCAACGACGCCGGGATCGTCGGCGCGGCGCTCGCGGCCGAGCAGCACATCGGCCAGTGACGCCGGGCTGACCTCGCACGGTCCCCTTCCCTGACCGGGACGGGGACCGTGCTGGTCACCGCGCCGTGCGCGATGCGGACCCGGGGAGTCACGCGCGGGGAGAACCAGTGGACCGCTGCGTGCCCGTCGTTACAATGACAAGGCCCCACCGCGACGCTCCCAGCCAACAGGTCATCCCCATTCCCGGCCCGGCGAAACCCCCGCACGGCAGTGCGTCTCGTCCGGTCCGTCGATGGGCCCCTGCCACGCCGAGGCGTCGTGCGGGCCGCTGCCCGCAGGCCACCGCGGCCCTCCAGGAACGCACTGCAGTAACACGGGAAGGAACCCCGAGTGCCCGCCGACCAGCCAGGACCGGACGCGACCACGCTGAGCAGCCAGAGTCGCAGCAGGACGGTCGCCGCCCGTGCCAGCGCCCCCGCGTCGACCACCGCACCGGTGACCACGGCGGCCAAGAAGGCCCCGGCCAAGCGGGCCCCCGCGAAGAAGGCCGCGTCGCGCAAGCCGACGATCACCCCCTCCCCCGGCACCGGTGAGGGCACCGTCCTCACCGCCGTCGCCTCCGACGCGGCGACCGTCGCCGTCGTCGACGCCGGCGCCGAGGGCCTCAAGCTCGACGAGACCGTGGTCACCGGCAAGGACGGCGTCGCCGTCGCCGAGACCGACGAGAAGGACGCCGAGGCCAGCGGCGACTTCGAGTGGGACGAGGAGGAGGAGTCCGAGGCGCTGCGGCAGGCCCGCAAGGACGCCGAGCTCACCGCCTCGGCCGACTCGGTCCGCGCCTACCTCAAGCAGATCGGCAAGGTCGCCCTCCTCACCGCCGAGGAGGAGGTCGACCTCGCCAAGCGGATCGAGGCCGGGCTCTACGGCTCCGAGCGGCTGCGCCAGGTCGAGGAGGAGGGCCAGAAGCTCTCCCCGCAGATGCGCCGGGACCTCAACTGGATCGTCCGGGACGGCGAGCGCGCCAAGAACCACCTGCTGGAGGCCAACCTCCGCCTGGTGGTCTCCCTGGCCAAGCGCTACACCGGCCGCGGCATGGCGTTCCTGGACCTGATCCAGGAGGGCAACCTCGGGCTGATCCGCGCGGTCGAGAAGTTCGACTACACCAAGGGCTACAAGTTCTCCACGTACGCCACCTGGTGGATCCGGCAGGCCATCACCCGCGCCATGGCCGACCAGGCCCGCACCATCCGCATCCCGGTGCACATGGTCGAGGTCATCAACAAGCTCGGCCGCATCCAGCGCGAGCTGCTCCAGGACCTGGGCCGCGAGCCCACCCCGGAGGAGCTGGCCAAGGAGATGGACATCACCCCGGAGAAGGTGCTGGAGATCCAGCAGTACGCGCGGGAGCCGATCAGCCTGGACCAGACCATCGGCGACGAGGGCGACAGCCAGCTCGGTGACTTCATCGAGGACTCCGAGGCCGTGGTGGCCGTGGACGCGGTGAGCTTCACGCTGATGCAGGACCAGCTGACCAGCGTGCTGCAGACGCTGTCGGAGCGGGAGGCCGGCGTCGTCCGGCTGCGGTTCGGGCTGACCGACGGCCAGCCGCGCACGCTGGACGAGATCGGCCAGGTCTACGGGGTCACCCGGGAGCGGATCCGGCAGATCGAGTCCAAGACGATGTCCAAGCTGCGCCACCCCAGCCGCTCCCAGGTCCTGCGCGACTACCTCGACTGAGGGGACACCCCCTCCTCCTCATCCCTCGCAGGCTCGGGACGAGCCTCTGGAGGGGGCCGGGCGGAGCCCTCACGCGGGCCCTGCAGGCGGACCGAGAGCCACTGCGGCCGGTGACCCGAGAGGTCACCGGCCGCTGGCGTGTCCGGCTCCGGAGCGGGTCGACCGCTCCCATCGGGTGACGCTGAGGTGTCCGACGGCACGCATCGGGTAGACGGCGTAGCGTGGGCGTCGTCAGAACAGCAGCGGACCCACACACCGCCAGCCGGTGACAGCACCACCCAGCACGTGCACCACCCGGACCCAGTTCCGAACCAGTGACGTCCCCTGCTGACCCGTTCCACCGCACCTCGAGTGTCACGACCGCATCTCATTCGGCGAGTTCGTGCACGACGGGCGCAGGATCGGGAACACGAGGGGCCATCCTGGCGCTGTGCAGGAGGCCGATCCGCAGTCGCGGGTCCGTGCGGTAGAGAGCGAGTGATGAGCCAGATGACCCAGACGCTGACGACGACCCCGCCCACCGAAGACCTCGTCGTTCCCTTCCACTGCGACCGTTGCGGTGCTCTGGCCAAGGTGCGCGTGGTCCTCCCGAACGGGAGCGACCTCGCCTTCTGCGGACACCACGCACGTGAGTACGAGGACAAGCTGCGCGACATCGCGGCGGACATCATCGAGACCGACGGCGAGGCGCGCCTCTCCCACTGAGTGGGGCAACTATCGTCGCGCCAGCGATGAAGCCCTCACCCGACGAAGCCGCCGACAGCCCGGACCCGCACCGCGGGACCGGGGGGTCGGCGGCTTCGTCGTCGCCGGGACCGGCCACCGGTCCCCCTCGATCCGGAGTTCGACCGATGCCGCAGGAAACCCGCGGGGTCTCCGACACCGTGCGCCTGCAACCCGACGGCACCGTCGGCAGCAGCCGCCCGGCGCCGCCCGCACCGCCGGCCCCGCCCACGGCGGGGCCCGCCCAGGCCGACCCGTCGGCCGCAGCCGAGCCACCGGCCCCCACCGCCACCACGGACGGCGCCGACCCCGAGCAGGCCGCGAGCGTCGACCAGCCCACGGACACCCCGCCGACCGGTGACGCCCAGGAGACCCAGCAGACCGGGGACGTCCAGCGACCGGCCGACGGCGGACAGCCGGTGGACACCCCGCAGGCCGGGGACACCCAGGTGATCGGCCCTCCGGTCGAGGGAGACCGGTCGCCCGCACCCGAGCAGTCGCCGGCCACCGGAGCACCCGCCCCCGTCGCCGAGACGGTCTCGGCCGACTCCCCGACGGCGTCGAGCACCCAGGTGATCGGGTCTCCCGTGGAGACCACCGCCGAGGACACCGCCGTGGTGACCCGCGTCGACACCCCGGGCCCGGCACCCGACCGCGCACCCGGCGGCGGGGCCCACCCGAGCTCCACCGACGGCGTCTCCTCCCCCACCGGCCCGAGCGGCCCGGGCGGTCCGCCGCCGGTGGACCCGGCCGACGGCGGCACGGGCAGCGGCGGCGAGGGCGACAGCGGGCCCCTGTGGCGCCGACGCAGCGTGCTGGTGCCTGCGGCGGTCCTGCTCGCCCTCGGCGTCCTCTACGGCGCCGACCTGGCCCTCGCCGGCGGTGACGTCCCCCGCGGGACCGTCGTCGGCGGCGTCGACGTGGGCGGCCTCTCCACCGCCGCCGCCGCCCAGCGGCTGGAGGGCGACCTGGCCCCGAAGGTCGCCGCCGACCACCCCGTGGTGGCCGACGACGTGACGGGCGTGCTGCACCCGGCGAGCGCCGGGATCACCCTCGACGTGCCGGCCACCGTCGACGCTGTCGACGACCAGCCCCTCAACCCGTGGACCCGGCTCACCACGCTGTTCAGCGACCGGGACGTCGACGCCGTGCTGACCGCCGACGAGACGGCGCTCGGCGCGCAGCTGGACCAGCTCGCCGCCACCGTGGACCGTGCGCCCGTCGACGCGACGATCACCCTCGACGGCACCGAACCGTCGCTCGTGGAGCCGGTCGACGGCCGGTCCCTGGACCGGGAGGGCGCGGCCGAGGCGATCACCGCGACGCTGGCCGCCGGCGGCGCGGTCGACCAGCCCATCGAGCTCCCGGTCGACGTGACCGAGGTGCAGGTGGAGGCCGAGGAGGCCGCGCGGGTGCTGGAGGAGACGGTGACCCCGGCCCTCTCGGCCCCGGTCACCGTGGTCGGCCCCGACGGTGCGGAGTCCGTGGAGATCCCGGTCACCGCGATCGCCGCGTCCCTGACGTTCACCCCCCAGGACGACGGCACCCTCGCCGTCGCCGTCGACCCGGCGGCACTGCAGACCCAGATGGACGAGGCCTTCGGGGTCTTCGGCTCCCCCGCCCAGGACGCCCGGTTCGAGGTCTCCGGCGACACGATCGCCGTCGTCCCGTCGGTGGACGGCCAGGGCATCAACCCGACCCAGCTCGCCGACCAGCTGCTCCCGGTGCTCACGGAACCGGCGCCGCGCACGGTCACCGGCGTCCTCGGCCCGGTGCCGGCGTCCCTCACGACCGAGCAGGCGCAGGCGCTGGGGATCACCGAGAAGGTCAGCTCCTTCACCACCCAGTTCACCAACCAGGCCAGTGGCACGAACATCCGCGTGGTGGCGGAGGAGGTCGACGGGGCCCTCGTCCGGCCGGGCGAGACCTTCAGCCTCAACGGGTACACCGGGCCACGCGGCACGGCGCAGGGCTACGTCCCGGCGGCGGTGATCAGCGGCGGTGAGCTGTCGCAGGCCGTGGGCGGCGGGATCAGCCAGTTCGCGACCACCATGTTCAACGCGGTGTTCTTCGCAGGGCTGGAGGACGTCTACCACAAGCCGCACAGCTTCTACATCAGCCGCTATCCGGCGGGACGCGAGGCCACGGTCTACGAGGGTCAGATCGACCTCGAGTGGCGCAACGACACCGACACCGGGATCTACGTGCAGACCGAGTGGACCCCCAGCTCCCTCACGGTCACCTTCTGGGGCACGAAGTACTACGACATCGAGTCGATCAGCAGCGAGCGCCGCAACATCCGGGAGCCCGCCGTCCAGGAGAAGGTGGACGAGGGGAACTGCACGCCCCAGTCGGGGGCGCGCGGCTTCGACATCACCGTGACCCGGGTGTTCCGGGACCTCGAGACCGACGCCGAGCTGCGGCGCGAGGACTTCGACACCCGCTACGCGGCCGAGGCGATCATCCAGTGCGTGGCGCCGCCCGAGCCGCCCGCCGACCCGGCTGCCGTCGACCCGGCGACCGGCGGGACGACGCCGACCAGCCCGCCGGCCACCCCGCCGGCCACCCCGACGCCCGCCCCGGCCGGCTGACACCGGGAGCGGGCGCCGAAACGGGCACCGGGGCACTCCGGGCACCCGGGCCGTGCACACTGGACCCGTGGCCTCCGTCGTCCCCCGCAGCTCAGCGGCGCACGCCGGTGACCTGGGCGGCGACACCGCCGAGACCGCACCGCCGACCGACCAGCCCACGCGACAGGGCTCCGGGCGGGCCGAGGAGCCACCCCGGCGGGGGCTGGTCGCCCGGCTGCCGACGGCCGTGCGGGTGCCGCCGCAGGTGCTCGGCCGCACGTTGGCCAAGGCCTGGAACGACCGCATCCTGGGGTTGTCGGCGGAGGCGGCCTTCTGGCAGATCCTCTCCGTGCCCCCGCTGCTCATCGGGCTGCTGGGCTCCCTGGGCTACCTCAGCTCGTGGATCGGCCAGGGCTCGGTGGCCCAGATCGAGGCCGAGCTGCTCGCCGCCTCCAACGAGGCGCTGACCCCCCGGGTCGTCGAGCAGCTGGTCGAACCGACGCTGAACGACATCCTCGGTTCCGGCCGGCTGGAGATCGTGAGCATCGGTTTCGTGATCTCGCTGTGGGCCGGGTCCTCGGCCACGGCGACGTTCCTCAACACCGTCGTCATCGCCTACGACCAGCGGGACGTGCGGGGCCCGATCAGGACCCGGCTCATGGCGCTGTGGCTGTTCATCGTCGGGCTGGTGCTGGCCGTGCTGACGTTGCCGCTGCTGGTGCTGGGGCGCGGGACGCTGGTCTCGCTGCTGCCCACCGACTGGCAGGGCACCGCGTCACTGCTGGTCAACGCCGTCTACTGGCCGCTGGTGGTCATCGCCCTGGTCCTGGGGCTGACGAGCTTCTACCACGTCATCCTGCCGCGACGGCTCCCGTGGCACCGGCACCTGCTCGGCGGGCTGTTCGCCGTCGTCTTCTTCATCGGCGCCGCGGTGGTGCTGCGCAGCTACGTGGCCGACATCCTCACCGTGGCGCTGCCCTACGGTGCGCTGGCCGCGCCGATCGCCGCGCTGCTGTTCTGCTTCCTGCTCGGGATGTCGCTGCTGCTGGGCGCGGAGCTCAACGCCACCATCGAGGCGCGGTGGCCGGCCCCGCGCCGCCGGCACGACGAGCGCCGGCAGCGCCGGCGGGCGGCGAAGATCGAGCTCGAGGCCCAGAAGCTGGGCCTGCGTTGAGGTCGTCGGCCGTCGGCCCCGTCCAGAGGCTCGTGCCGAGCTCGCGAGGCAAGAGGACGGGGTCCTTCACTTCTTGAGCTGGTTGTAGACCTCCTTGCAGGCCGGGCACACCGGGCTGCCGGGCTTGGGCGACTTGGTCACCGGGAACACCTCGCCGCACAGCGCCTCGACCATCGTCCCCATGACCGCGCTCTCGGCGATCTTGTTCTTCTTGACGTAGTGGAAGACCTCGTTGGCGTTGCCGGTGTCGGACTCGCGGACGTCCGGACGCTCGAGGATGTCGCTGCTGCTCACGGTCTGCTCCCTCGATCAGGGGTTCGGGCCGGGATCGGTCCGTACGGGGTGCCCCCATGATGGCAGGGTGACGCCGAGCCCCCACTCCCCCAGCCCGTCCACGGCCGTCCTCTCCCCCGAGGTCGCCGACGCGCTCGCCGGGGGGCGGCCGGTGGTCGCACTGGAGAGCACCTTGCTGGCGCACGGCCTCCCGCGGCCGGAGAACCGCACCGCAGCCGACCAGGTCGAGGACGCCGTCCGCGCCGGGGGCGCGGTGCCGGCCACCGTCGCCGTGCTGGACGGCGTGCCGCACGTGGGCCTGACCGCGGCGGAGGTCGACCGGGTGTGCGCCGACCCGGACCTCGCCAAGCTCGGGGTCCGCGACCTGCCGATCGCCGCGGCGCTGGGGCGCAGCGGGGCCACCACGGTCTCCAGCACGGCCCTGCTCGCCGCCCGGGCCGGGATCGGCGTCTTCGCCACCGGCGGCCTGGGCGGGGTGCACCGGCACGCCGGCGACACCTTCGACGAGTCCGCCGACCTGACCGCGCTGTCGCGCACCTCGCTGGTCGTGGTCTGCGCCGGCGTGAAGTCGATCCTCGACGTCCCGGCGACCCTGGAACGGCTGGAGTCCCTGTCGGTCACCGTCGTCGGCTACCGCACGCACCGGTTCCCCGGCTTCTACGTCGCCGACTCGGGCTCCCCCGTCGACTGGTCGGTGGCGTCCGCGGCCGAGGCGGCCCGGGTGTTCGCCGCGCGGCGCGAGCTCGCGCCCGGGGCGGTCGTCGTGGCCAACCCGCTCCCGGCGGACCAGCAGCTGGACCCCGGGCTGCACGACCGGGTCATCGCCGACGCCCTCGCCGCGGCCGACGCCGCCGGGGCACGCGGCAAGGACGTCACCCCGTTCGTCCTCGGGCACCTGCACGAGGCCAGCGGCGGCGCGACCCTCGCGGTCAACGTGCGGCTGGTGCTGCGCAACGCCGAGCTGGCCGGGCGGATCGCGGCCGAGCTCGCCGCGCTCCCCTGCTGAGCGCGGCCGTGCCGGCGCCCCGGGTCGTGGTCGTCGGCGACGCCTGCACCGACGTCGTCGTCCTGCTGGCGGGTGCGCCGGCACCGGGGTCGGACCGGCCGGCGTCGATCACCACCCGGGGCGGTGGCGCCGGGGCCAACGTGGCCGCGCACCTGGCGGCGCTGGGGACCCCGGTCCAGCTCGTCGGCTGCGTGGGCGCGGACGTCGCCGGTGAGGCGCTGCGCCGGGAGCTGGCGGCCGCGGGCGTGACCCTGGCGCTGCGCACGGTGGACACGGCGCCGACCGGGACGATCGTCAGCCTGGTCGAGCCCGGCGGGGAGCGCAGCATGCTGGCCGACCGCGGCGCCAACCTGGCGCTGCGGCCCGCCGACGTACCGGCGCCGCCGGCCGGCGGGCACCTCCACCTGTCCGGCTACACGCTGCTGGACCCCGGCTCGCGCGCCGCCGGGCTGGCCGCCCTGGCGGCGGCACACCGGGCCGGCTGCACCGTCTCGGTCGACCCGGCCTCGACCGGCCCGCTGGCCGCCCACGGGGTCGACCGGTGGTCAGCCGACACCGCGGCGTCGACGCTGCTGCTGCCGAACGCCGACGAGGCCCGCCTGCTCACCGGGTGCACCGACGTCGAGGCAGCCGCGCGGGAGCTGGCCGCCCGGTACCCGGTCGCCGTGGTCAGTCTCGGCGCCGACGGCGCGCTGTGGGCCGCCGGGGACCTCCTGGTGCACCGGCCGGCGCACCCGGCCACGGTGGTGGACACCACCGGCGCGGGCGACGCCTTCACCGCGGGGGTGCTGGCGGCCTGGACGGCGGCGGACGGACACCCCGACCCGGGGATCGCCCTGGAGTCCGGCCTGGCGCGGGCCGCCACCGTGGTGGGACGGCCCGGCGCCCGCTGACTCACATGTCGATGACGCGGGCCTTGCTGCTGCCGGACTCCAGGATCCGGTCCGGTGCCGGCGGGCGGTACCGGTTCATGTCGATCTTCTTCCGCGGCGGCCGGTCGTTGGCCATGACGACGGCGACCCACGGGAGCACGGTGCCGAGGACGGCGAAGACCGCCATCAACCAGATGGAGTAGGTGTAGGTCATCGCGGCCAGGACGAGGCTGACACCACGGATCGCCATGGTGATCGCGTAGCGCTTCTTGCGTGCGGCGTGCTGGTCGACCTGGCTGGGCTCGGCCTCGGTGATGAGGACCGGCTCGGTGCGGCTGCTGGACTGGCTGGAGGCCACGGACGCCCTTCCCTGGACCGGCCGGGGGAAGGGCGGCGGTGGTCGGCTGGATCGCGCGCTGCTGGGTCTTGCGACCGGCCCCCGGAGCCCCCGGCTCCTGGCCTCCATGGTGCCACTCGATCGTGCGCGATGCAGCGATCCGGCGGGCTTTCCTGCGGTGCGTCAGTCGGTGCCGGCCCGCGCGGCGCGGGCCTCCTTGGCGGCCTGCTTGGCGGCCTGCTTGGTGCTGCGCACCTCGGCCAGGGACGCCGGGTCGGTGATGTCGGCGACCGACCGGCGGGACCCCTCCTGGCCGTAGTCGCCGGCCGCCTCGCGCCAGCCGGGCGGGGTCACGCCGCACTGCTTGCCGAGCAGGGCCAGGAAGATCGCCGCCTTCTGGGCGCCGAACCCGGGCAGCTCCCGGAGCCGGCGGAGCAGGGTGGCGCCGTCGGGGACGTCGGCCCAGACGGCGTCGGCCCGGCCGTCGTAGCGCTCGACCAGCGCGCGGGCGAGCTCCTGGGTGCGGCCGGCCATCGACCCGGGGTAGCGGTGCACCGCCGGCGGGCCGGCGAAGTGCCGCTGCAGCACCTCGGGGTCGCACTCGGCCAGCTGCACCGCCGACAGCGTCTCCACGCCCAGCCGGTCGGCCAGCAGCCGTGGCCCGGCGAAGGCGCGCTCCATCGGGAACTGCTGGTCCAGCAGCATGCCGATCAGCAGGGCGAGCGGATCGCGGCTGAGCAGCTCGTCGGCAGCGTCGTCCTGGGCGATGCGGAGGGTCGGCACACGGGACATCGTGCCGCAGCACGAGCCGGGCGCGATCGCCCTCCGACCCGGAGGTGCCTCGCCGGGTGTCCCGCGAGTGGGTCGCCGTCCCCACCGTCGGGCGGGACCTGTGGCAGCAGGTCCCCGCGGCGGCGGTGGACGTCGCTCGGCTGCAGGCCGCCCCGTGGCTCAGCGCGCCCGGAGCTGCTCGGTGAGCCGAGCCAGGTCCTTGGTCATCGCGCCCTTCATCGCCCTCGCCATCACCGGCGCCGCCCGAGGAAGCGCGCCTCGAACTCCATGCGGGAACCCACGGCGACCGGAGGCGGGGTCTGCCAGTGCACCGACACGATGTCGGCGTACCACTGCGGCGCGTTCCCCGGACCACCGGCGTAGGACGCCACCACCTCCCGCGGGTACGGGATCAGCGCCTCCACCGCCACGTCGACGTCCACGGCACGAGCATGCCCCCTCGCTCCCGATGCAGGACCGGCTCCCGCCTCACCATCCGCCCTGGTCGGCAGCCATCCGCAACCGGTGGCGGTCGAGGACGACCACCGCGCCACGGCGCAGCCGCACCACACCGGCGTCCCGGAGATCGCCCAGCAGCTTCGTGGTCGTGACCCGGGTCGTGCCGACGAGGTCGGCGAGCTGCTCGTGGGTCAGCCGGATCTCCGCACCGCGGCTCGACAGCAGGCCGGTCTCCGGGGCGGACTCGACGAGGTGGCACAGGACGGCCGCGATCCGCTGCGGCACCGGCTTGAGCACGGCATCGGCCAGTCGCTGCTCGACCTCGGCCAGCCGCCGACCGAGACCGCAGATGACGCGCCCGGCGATGCGCCCGTCGGCCAGCAGCAACGAGCGCACGTCGTGCTCGCTCATCAGGCACAGCACGCTCGGCTCCAGCGCTTCGGCGAACCCGTCACCCATGCGCTGGCCCACGAGCTCCATCTCCCCGAACAGCGCGCCCTGTCCGAGGACGGCGAGGGTCAGCCGGCGCCCCTCCCGCGACAGCCGGTAGATGCACACGCTCCCCGCCTTGACGATGAAGAGCACCGGCTGCGACTCGTGCGGCGACCACAGCAGGGTCCCGGCGGGCACGGTGCGCATGGGTGCAGCGGCGGCCAGGTCTGCCATCTCCTGCTCGGACAGGTCCCGCAGGACCTCGGTCTCGGAGAGGCAGAACACCGGAGCCGACGGCACCCGGGCCCGGTCCGCCGCTCCTGCGGTCATGGCGCTCCCTCCGCGGGCCGGGCGAGCTCGACGGACGTCCGGCCGACGTCCTCGACCCCCTGCACCACCCACTCTGGCAGGAGAGAGCACCCCGCTGTGTGTCCTGGGACACAGAAGGCAACCCCCCGGCTCCCTACCGTCCCGGAGGGAGGAGCGGGCCGCAGGGGCCCGCGACGGAAGGAGGCCGACGATGACGAGCGGAACGGGAGTGGCAGCGACCCCGGCGTGGACCGGTCAGGTGCTCGTCCGCCGGGCTGCCGTCGGGGTGACCGGCGGGCTGGTCGGCGGGGTCGTGTTCGGTCTCATGATGCAGGCCTGGGGCATGATCCCGATGGTCGCCCAGCTGGTGGAGAGCAGCTCGACGACCGTGGGCTGGGTGGTGCACCTGCTGATCTCGGCCTTCTTCGGCGCGGTTCTGGCCGTTGCCCTGGGGCACGTGGTGCGAGGGCTGCTCCCCGGCACGCTGCTGGGCGTCGGCTACGGCGCCGTGCTCTGGGTCATCGGCCCCCTCGTGCTGATGCCCGCCCGGCTGGGCATGCCGCTGTTCACGATCGACGACATGACGCTGCAGAGCCTGGTCGGTCACCTGGTGTTCGGCCTCCTCCTCGGCGTGGTGTCGGCCGCGCTGCTCCGCTCCCGCGCCGCGCGGCCGTAGGCGACGCCCCGGCCGGCCGATGCGACCAGGGACCGGCCGGGGCGTCGGCGCCCCCCGCAAGGGGGCGCCGACGCCGCTGCGGGTCCACGTCGACGACGGATGCGGCAGCTGCCTCCGGGCCCGCCCGACCGCAGCGCGCCCACGAGCCGTGACCGGTCATGCCGGACACGGCACGAGGCGAACGGCGTCTCCAGGAGTCCGGACCAGGTCGAGTCCGTGATCCCCAGCGGCGAGCCTGCGCCTCCTGGGGCTCGCTGCCGCGATCGACGGACGTCCGGCCCTGTGCCATCCGGGCGGGATCTGACAGGGTCGTGCGGAGGGGTCCCGTTGATCAGGCGGGGTCCTCGTCATGGCGGAGGCCCCGATGAGACGCCTGCCGGTGCCCTGGCGGCTGGTCCTGGCCGTCGCGGCCGGCTACGCCGCCGGGTCGCTCGTCTCCTTCGCGCTCTTCGCGTCGCCTGCGCCGGGACCGGTGCTGTTCCTGCCGGCCGGGGTCACCTTCGCCGCGCTGGTCCTCAGCGAACCGCGGCGATGGCCGTGGGTGCTGGCCACGGCGGCGCTCGTGGAGGTGGTCATCGACCGGAGCCAGGGCATCGGTCCCGTGGCGGCGTGGGGGTTCGCCCTGGCCAACACAGCCGAGCCGCTCGTGGGAGCCGGCCTGCTGCGCCGGTTCGCCCCGCACCCCGACCTGAGCCGCCGCCGGGATCTCGGCGCCTTCCTGCTCTGCGGCGTGGTGGCCGGACCACTGGTGGGTGCCACGATCGGGTCGCTGACCATCCGGCTCGCACAGGGCCCCGCCGTGTCGGACGTCCTCCTCCCGTTCTGGGCGGGGGACGGGCTCGGTGTGCTGACCGTGGGCGGCGCCGTGCTGACCTGGCGGCTCGATCGGGGTCGGCCCGGCGCGCCTGGCCCCGCCGGGCGGGCAGCGCTCCTGCTGCTGACCGCCGGGGTGACGGCCACCGCCTTCTGGCCGGTCGGCATCGCGACGGCCTACCTGACGCTGCCCTTGCTGGTCTGGCTCGCCGTCCGGTACGGCGTCGCCGTCGTCACCGAGGCAGGGGTGGTCGTCGCGGTCGTCGCCAACGTGCTGACCGTTGCCGGGCGCGGTCCGTGGGCCCCGCTCGCCGACACGCCCCGGTTGGAGGCCGCCGTCCTGCAGCTGTTCCTCGCCGTGGCCGTGCTCACCGCCTGGCTGCTGGCCGTGGAGATCACCGAGCGGGAACGGGCCCGCTCGGTCTCCCTGCGGGAGACCGAGGCGCGGCGCCGGGTGGAGGCACTGCAGGACGTGACCGCCGGGCTGGCGACCGCCCCGACCAGCGACGCCATCGCCGAGGTGCTGGCCCGTTCGGGGATCTGCCTGCTCGCCGAGTCGGGCGCCGTCGGGGTGCTCACGCAGGACGGCGCGCGGCTGCGGGTCCGGGCGACGTCCGGGCAGGTGTACGACATGCCGATCGACGACCCGTCGGCCCTGGCCGGCGCGGCCCGGCGCCATGCCCCCGTCCACGCCTGGTCACCCAGCGCCCTGGCGGTGCCGGCCCGCACCGCCGGTCAGACCTTCGGTGCACTGGAGTTCCGCTTCGCCGACGCCCAGCCGGTCGACGAGGACATGACCGCAGTGGCCCGCACACTCGCCGAGCTCATGGCCTCCGCGCTGTACCGGGCCCGGCTGTACGAGGACGAGCGGGACGCGGCCCACCAGTTGCAGCAGGCCTTCCTGCCGGTCGTGCCCGACGACCTCCCCGGAGCCCGGTTCTCCGGGTGCTACCGGCCGGCCGACGAGGACCACGACATCGGCGGTGACTGGTACGACGCCTTCCCCCTGCGGGGCGAGCGGGTCGGCTTCGCCGTCGGGGACGTCGTCGGCCACGACCTGCGGGCCGCCGCCGCGATGGGCCGGCTGCACACCGCGCTCCGTGTCCTGGCCTTCGAGCTGGACGAGGGACCGGCCGCGGTGCTCGAGGCGCTCGACCGGGCGTCCCTGGACATCCCCGGCGCGGCGATGGCCACCATCGGCTACGGGGAGTTCGACCCGGCCACCGGCCGGCTGTGCTACGCCTGCGCCGGGCACCCGCCGCCGCTGCTGGTCACCGGTCACCACGCCGACTACCTCGCCGGCGGCCGGTCCCGCCCGGTCGCCACCGAGTCCCGGCCGCGCCCCGAGGCGAGCGTCGACATCCCGGCCGGCTCCATGCTGGTCTGGTACTCGGACGGACTGCTCGAGCGGCGCGACGAGGACCTCGACGCCGGTCTCGAGCGGCTGCTGTCGGTCACGTCCCGGCTGGACGGCGACGACCCCCAGGCCTGGCGCGACACCGTGATGCAGGAGATGACCGCCGGTCATCGGCTGCTCGACGACGTGGTGCTCATCTGCCTGCGGCTGCAGCCGTCCCCACCCTGACCGCCGCGCCGGCGCCGGAGACGACGTGCTGGGCTCGGGTCATCGCCGTGCCCCTCGGCGGGAGACCGCCGACGCGCCGACGGCGGACGTCCGTCCGGTGAGGCGCAGGAACAGCAGCCCGGAAAGGGCCGAGAACGCGAGCGCACCGGTCGCGCCGAAGACGGTGTACGCGGCGTCGACGTCCACGCCGGCGAGCGTGGTGACGGTCCACCCGAGTGCCCACAGCGGCGGCACCGTCACCGCCCAGGCCCAGCGGTGCGGCACGGTGCGCGGCAGGGTCAGCGCCTGCGCGGGGCCGAGGACCGCGCCGGTGAGGGCGCCCATCACCGCGAGATCGGCCAGGGTGGTGCCGTAACCGACGACGACGGCACCGAGCAGCAGGCCGCAGCCGGTGCCGATCGCCGTCGTGACGGGCCACCGGAGCGCCGGCAAACGGCCGCGGCCGGCGATCACCTGCCCCACACCGATGACCAGCCCGGTGACGGCGCCACCGAGGAGCGCCGCGCCGGGGTCGTCGACCGGGCCGGCGAGTGCGCGCCCGATCAGACCGGCGGGCGGGAAGGCCAGGAAGCCCAGGGTCCACCACGCCCAGGCGCGCACCGGGGAGCGGGAGGTCATCGCCCCCACCGCCCGGCTGCCGAGAGTTCCGGGGCCGTGACCAGCACCGCCCCGGTGGACCGTCGCTGCCGGTGCGACGTGGGGTCCGTCATGACCGACCACCTCCGCTCCGTTTCTGTACGCCGTACAGATGTTGTACGGTGTACAGCAATCAGTCAAGAGGGAGGAGTGCCCGTGTCGGTTGCCTCCGAGGGGAAGCGACGAGGGCGACGCCGCGCACTGACCGAGGACGAGATCGTCGATGCCGCACTGTCCCTGCTGGACGGGGGTGGCGTGGAGGCGATGTCGATCCGGGCCGTCGCGGCCCGCGTGGGAGTGGCACCCAACGCCGTCTACACGTACTTCCCGGACAAGGCGGCGATCGTGCGGGCCCTGGTCGAACGCCTGCTCGGCCAGGTCGACCACGGCATGTTCACCGATGGCGCGAGGCCCTGGGAAGACCGGGTCGAGGCCGTCGCCGTGGAGCTGCGGAACCGCCTGTCGGAGCACCCGGCCGCGGTCGGGCTGATGATCGGCGGGCCGATGGACGGCCCCCATGCGCTGTCCCTCAACGAGCACCTCCTCCGCCTGCTCGCCGGCGCGGGCCTGGACCCGGACGAGGCCGCACGCGCCTCGTACCTCCTGATCGTCTACATCTTCGGCTCGATCGCCCTGGAGGTCGCTGATCAGCACCGGCCCGGCCCCCTGCCGACCGAGGACGCGCGGACGGCCGAACGGCGTGAGCGCTTCGCCCGGACGCCGGACGACACCTTCCCGCTCACCGCCGCAGCAGCACCCACGATGGCCGGCTACGTCTCCACCGAGCAGTACCTCTGGGGACTGCACCGGGTGCTGGACGGCATCGCTGCCCGGGCGGCCGCCCCGGGGGGTTCCTGAGCACGGTCGCCGGCAACCCGACTGCCCCGTCGACCCAGGTCGACCCAGCGCCCATCACCCGGCGCGGCGTTTCTTGACTCACTCAAGAGAGCGCGCCAGGATCACCGCATGCCCGACGCCGCCTCGCTCGCGCGAGACCTGCGCGCCGCCGGCCTGCGGGTCACCCGCCCGCGGCTGGCGGTGCTGGACGCCGTGCACGCCCACCCGCACCAGGACACCGACACCCTCATCGACGCCGCACGCACGCGCCTGGACGCCGTGTCCCACCAGGCGGTCTACGACGTCCTGCGGGTGCTGACCGACTCGGGTCTCATCCGGCGGATCCAGCCACAGGGCTCGGTCGCCCGCTACGAGGCGCGCATCGGCGACAACCACCACCACCTGGTCTGCCGGGACTGCGGCGTGATCGTCGACGTCGACTGCGCCGTCGGCGCGGCCCCCTGCCTGACCCCCTCCGAGGACGCCGGCTTCACCGTCGACGAGGCCGAGGTCGTCTTCTGGGGCCGCTGCCCGGACTGCGCGGCAGCCCCACCACACACCCTCCCCACCGCCCCGCCCCCCTCCCAGGAAGGTCGACCATGACGAACGAGACCGACAAGATCTCCACCGAGAGCACCAGCGAGAGCGAGAACCCGGCGATCCCCTCGCCGACGGCGCACACCGACCAGCGGCCGCGGACCAACCGGGACTGGTGGCCGAACCAGGTCGACCTGTCGGTGCTGAACAAGCCTTCGCGGGACTCCGACCCGCTCGGGGCGGACTTCGACTACAAGGCCGCGTTCGCCACGCTCGACGTCGACGCGCTCAAGCGCGACCTGGCCGAGCTGATGCGCACCTCGAAGGACTGGTGGCCCGCGGACTGGGGCCACTACGGCCCGCTGTTCATCCGGATGTCCTGGCACGCCGCCGGCACCTACCGCAGCGCTGACGGCCGCGGCGGCGGTGGCAGCGGCGAGCAGCGCTTCGCCCCGCTGAACAGCTGGCCGGACAACGCCAACCTGGACAAGGCCCGCCGCCTGCTGATGCCGATCAAGCAGAAGTACGGCCGCAAGATCTCCTGGGCCGACCTGCTCGTCCTCGCCGGCAACGTCGCGCACGACGACATGGGCCTGAAGACCTTCGGGTTCGGTTTCGGCCGGGAGGACGTCTGGCAGCCCGAGGAGGTCTTCTGGGGCCCGGAGGACACCTGGCTCGGTGACGAGCGGTACGCCGACGACGCCGCGCTCGACCTCTCCGAGGGCGCCCTGGCCAACGTGACCATGGGGCTGATCTACGTCAACCCCGAGGGCCCGAAGGGCCAGCCCGACCCGCTCGCGTCCGCGCACGACATCCGCGTGACGTTCAGCCGGATGGGGATGAACGACGAGGAGACCGTCGCCCTCATCGCCGGCGGCCACACCTTCGGCAAGACCCACGGCGCCGGCAACCCGGAGCTGATCGGCCCGGAGCCCGAGGGCTGCCCGGTGCACGGCAACGGCCTGGGATGGCGGAACCAGCACGGCACCGGCAAGGGCGCCGACACCATCACCAGCGGCCTCGAGGGCGCCTGGACCCCGACGCCGACGACGTGGGACAACACCTACTTCCAGATGCTGTTCAGCTACGACTGGGAGCTCACCGAGAGCCCGGCCGGCGCCAAGCAGTGGCGGCCGAAGAACCCCGAGGCGCAGGAACTCGTCCCCGACGCGCACATCGAGGGCAAGAAGAACGCGCCGATGATGGCCACGACCGACCTGGCCCTGATGGCCGACCCCGGGTTCCGCGAGATCTCCGAGCGGTTCTACAACGACCCGGACCACTTCGCCGACGCCTACGCCCGCGCCTGGTTCAAGCTGCTGCACCGCGACATGGGGCCGCGCAGCCGCTACCTCGGCCCGGACGTGCCGGACGAGGTGCTCATCTGGCAGGACCCGGTCCCGGCCGTCGACCACGAGCTCGTGGGCGAGGCCGAGGTCGCCGACCTCAAGCAGCGGCTGCTCTCCTCCGGCCTCACCGTCGCGCAGCTGGTGCACACGGCCTGGTCCGCGGCCGCGTCCTACCGCGGCACGGACAAGCGCGGTGGGGCCAACGGCGGCCGGCTGCGGCTCGAGCCGCAGATCGGCTGGGCGGCCAACGAGGGCGTCCGGGACGTGCTGCCGGTGCTCGATCGGGTGCAGGGAGAGTTCCAGGCACAGTCGGGCAAGCAGGTCTCCCTCGCCGACCTCATCGTGCTCGGCGGCACCGCGGCGGTGGAGCAGGCCGCCGCCGACGCCGGCGTCACGGTGACCGTGCCCTTCTCCCCCGGTCGCACCGACGCCTCGCAGGAGCAGACCGACGTGGAGGGCTTCCGCTGGCTCGAGCCGCGGGCCGACGGCTTCCGGAACTGGATCGAGCCGGGCAGCAAGCTGGCCCCGGAGACGCTGCTGGTCGACCGGGCCTACATGCTGGAGCTCACGCCCAAGGAGATGACGGTGCTGGTCGCCGGGCTCCGCGTGCTGGGCGCCACCACCGGTGGCGTGCCGCACGGCGTGTTCACCGACCGGCCGGGCGTGCTGTCCCAGGACTTCTTCCGCAACCTGCTGGACCTGGGCATCTCGTGGCGGACCTCCACCGACGCGGAGGGCGTCTACGAGGGCCTGGACGCCGACGGGACCGTCGTGCGGACGGCGACCGCCGCCGACCTGGTGTTCAACTCGAACTCGATCCTGCGCGGCATCGTCGAGGTCTACGCGGCCGATGACGCCCAGGAGCTGTTCGTGCGGGACTTCGTCACCGCCTGGGTCAAGGTCATGGAGCTCGACCGCTTCGACCTGCGGTAAGGCCCTCACCCGGACGCCCCGGCCCGCCTCGTGCGGACCGGGGCGTCCGCGCGTCCGGGCACGACGGGGCACGCCGACGCGTCGTTTGCCCGTACGACCGTACGGGCATGCGGCCGGGGAGGCCGGCTCGCCTCAGGCCTGCCTGCCGCCGGCACCGGCGGTGCGCGGCGCCTCCCCACGACGACAGGACGGAGACCCGGACATGGCCACGGAGAAGGACGCCCAGGGCACCGAGAAGGGCACGGAGGAGAACGGCGGCGGGATGTCGCACCAGACGAAGATGTACCTGCGCTTCGCCGCCATGATCCTGACGGCCATGGTCGTCATGTACTGGACGATGTTCGCCTCCACGTGGGAGTGGAGCCACGTCCAGTTCAGCGAGAGCCGGGTGCTCATGGCGCTCACCATGGGCGGCACGATGGGGCTGGTCATGCTGGCCTGGATGCTCAACATGTACAAGGACCTGAAGGGCAACATCGCCATCGTGCTGGCGAGCCTCCTGCTGCTGGTCGGCGGCATCGTCCTGGACCGCACCCAGGCCACCGTGGACGACCGCAACTGGATGAGCGCGATGATCCCGCACCACTCGCTCGCCATCACCCGCTCCGAGCGCGCCGACATCGACGACGTCCGCGTGTGCCAGCTGGCCGTCGACATCATCGTGGCCCAGGAGAAGGAGATCGCCGAGATGGAGTGGCTGATCGAGGACATCGAGGAGAACGGCGAGGCCGAGACGGCGGCGGAGGCGCAGGCCCGGCCGGTCCCCGAGTTCGACGGCTCCGCGCTCCGGGACTGTGCCGATCTGACCGAGCAGTCCTCCGCGCAGCCCTGACCGGGCCCGGGCGGGTCAGAGGGCGAGCAGCAACGCCGTGAAGGCGATGCAGGCGCCCGCGAGCACGGGGAAGTGCGCCTGCCCGGACCCCGGCAGCTGCTGCTTGAGGCTGGTGAGGACGATCGAGCCGGCGAGCAGCGCGGAGAAGACCCGCACCGCCGCGTCGCCCAGGTCCACCGCGATGCCGAGCCCCCAGCCGACCAGGACCGCCGCGGCCAGGACCCACCGCCCCAGCCGGTCGTAGGCGCGCGGGTCCTGGTCGCGCAGCGCGATCTCCCCGACGAGGTACCGGGCGGAGAGCGCGATGGTGTAGAGGACCAGCTCGGTCGGACCGGGGCGGACCTGGTGCACGAGCAGGTACCCGACGAACAGGTTGAACACCAGGTACAGCGCGCCGCTCGCCCAGAACGGCCACGGGGTCGGCGTGCTCCCCTCGCGCTGCTGCTCCCGGCGGTCCGCGTCCTGGGCCGCGTCGAGCACCGCGTAGTACAGCAGCAGGCCGCCCAGCGCGACGAGGAACGGGCGTTCGGCCAGCAGCCCGAGCAGCCCCTGCCCCGGGCCGGCGGAGGCCGCGGCGGCGGGCTGCGCCAGGTCGGGCAGCAGGCGGGCGAAGACGTAGGCGATCGCCAGGCCGCCGGCGAGGGACTGGAACACGGCCGACCGGGGCGACACGCGCCGTCGGACCCGGGGCACGAGCAGCTGCACGACCACCAGCGCGCCGGCGGCCGCGAGGGCGGCGACCGGGACCCCGCTCCCGGTCGCCTGGGCGGCACTCAGCATCGGGCGCGGCCCGCTCCCCCGTCGGGACGGGCCCCGCCCGGTCCGGGCACGGCGGAGCCGGACACGGTCGGTCGGGGCTCGCTCGGGACGTCGCAGGGCCCTGGCACCCGGGGAGTCTCCCGCACGGGGACGCGCGCGGATCGACCAGTCCGGCGGCGACCGGCCGCCGGCACGTCCCCGGCCCGGCTCAGCTCCCGGGGATGGTCAGCCGCTGGCCGACCTGCAACACGTTCGGGTCCGGGCCGATGGTCGCGCGGTTGGCCTGGTAGATCTCCCGCCACGTCGCCCTGTACCCCGACGCGATCGCACTCAGCGTGTCCCCCGGCTGCACCACATGGGTCGTCGACCCACTGGCAGGCGGCGGCGAGGCGCCGCCGCCTCCGGAGCCGGCACCGGGGATGGTCAGCCGCTGGCCGACCTGCAACACGTTCGGGTCCGGGCCGATGGTCGCGCGGTTGGCCTGGTAGATCTCCCGCCACGTCGCGCTGTACCCCGACGCGATCGCACTCAGCGTGTCCCCCGGCTGCACCACGTGGGTGCCACCCCGGCCCGGCGACCCGGGGAACGCGCGGCCCAGCGGGTCGGTGAAGGTGTACCCGCGGGAGGCGTAGTAGGAGATGACGTCGTCCAGTGCGGCCACGGTGTTCTGCCGGTACCCACCACCGTCGTGCATGAGCACGATGGGGTGCGCGGTACGGGGCGACGTGGCGCGGTCGATGATCTCCTGCTGGAACGCCGGGCTCGGGTTCGGCGGGCTCGACCAGTCCCGGGTGTCCAGCGACCAGTCGACGACGGTCATCCCCCGGTCCCACGCCAGCCCGGCGATCGCGGGGTCGCGGTGGATGCCGAACGGCCCGCGGAAGAAGCACGGCTGCGAGCCGGTGGCGTCCACGACCGTCTGCGTGGCGCGTTCGATCGTCTGCGTGGCGCGTTCGATCTGGTCCACCCGGGCCGCCGGGGCGACCTGGCTCAGGTCGGGGTGCGACCAGGTGTGGTTCCCGACGGCGTGCCCCTCGGCGACGATCCGGCGCACCAGGTCCGGGTGGGCGGCCGCCTGGTCCCCGCGGACGAAGAACGTGGCGTTGACGCCGTGGGACCGCAACACGTCCAGCACGTCGGGGGTGTTCTGCGGCAGCGGACCGTCGTCGAACGTCAGCGCGACGGTGCGGTCGGCCGTTGCCGGCGTGGTGTCCAGGACGGTGCGGATCGGGGCCGGGCAGTCGGCCGCCTGCGCAGCGTGGCCACCGAGCAGCTGCCCCGAGCAGAGCAGCACCGCAGCGGCGCCCACCGTCGCCAGCCGGCCTCCCCGTCGTCGTCCGTGCGTCCTCCTCGCCCCGATGGCGTCCACGTCGTCGCCCTCCTCTGTGATCGACGTCCCGCCCCAGTCTTCGGAGGACGTCCCATGGGTCAAGGGCACCGCCTCGACACCGGGAGCATCGTCACGAGACCGTCATCGAGCCGGGCGTCAGGACGCCGGCGGCTCTCCCGCGCCGGCGGGCGCCTCAGTGCGCGCCGCTCGCGGGCTGCTTGCGGCGGTGCAGCGTGAGGGTCAGCACGGCCACGATGACGGCACCGACCACGAGCCCGAGGACCGCACTGCCGAGCGTGTTGACCAGCCAGCCGACGACGGACCCGAGGGCTCCGGTCGCCTCCGCGGCCGCCTCCTCCAGGTGGTGCACGACGTCGTAGAGGAACGTCAGACCCAGCTCGTCGGTGCCGACCAGCAGGATGTGCCCACCGACCCACAGCATCGCGGCGGTGCCGACCACGGTGAGCGCGCTCAGCAGCTTCGGCATCCCCTTGACCAGACCGCGACCGAACCGGGCGACGCCCTTGCTGGGGCGCTGGGAGAGGTGCAGGCCGACGTCGTCCATCTTCACGATGAGGCCGACGACGCCGTAGACCAGCACGGTGATGCCCAGCGCGACGACGGCGAGGATGACCGCGCGCGACCAGAAGCCCTGGTCGACCACCTCGTTCAGCGAGATGACCATGATCTCGGCCGAGAGGATGAAGTCGGTCCGCACGGCCCCGGACACGATGGTCTTCTCGTCCGGCAGCGCGTCCTCCACCGTGGCGTGGGTCTCCTCGTGCGGCCGCAGCCGGTGCCAGATCTTCTCCGCCCCCTCGTAGCAGAGGTAGGCGCCGCCGACCATGAGGATCGGGGTGAGGAGGAACGGCAGGAACTCGCTGAACAGCAGCACCGCGGGCAGGATGATCAGCAGCTTGTTGCGCAGCGACCCGAGCGCGATCTTCCGGATGATCGGCAGCTCGCGCTCGGCGTTCAGCCCGTGCACGTACTGCGGCGTCACCGCGGTGTCGTCGACGACGACACCGGCGGCCTTCATGCTCGCCCGCCCGGCCGCGGCCCCGATGTCGTCGATCGAGGCCGCGGCGGCGCGTGCCAGCACGGCCACGTCGTCGAGGAGAGCTACGAGTCCACCCGCCACGGGAGGTCCTTCCGGTCGGTCGGCACACGTGTGCCGTCTGGGTCGTCATGGTCGCTGGTCGGGCCGCACCTCGCACGGCGCACGGGCGTCCCCGACCCGGGAGAGTGTGGAACACCACCCCGGCCGGCGTCGGCCCGCCCGCGCGGCGGGCAGCCCGGGCCACCGGTCAGGATCATGCCGTGCGTGCGGTGGTGACCCGGGTGAGCCAGGCGTCGGTGACGGTGGACGACGAGGTGGTCGGGGCCATCGGGCCGGGGCTGCTCGCCCTGGTGGGGGTCGGCCGGGACGACGACGCCGACCGGGCGCGGGCGATGGCCCGGAAGCTGCACGAGCTGCGGGTGTTCCCCACCGATGACGGCGCCCGCTCGGTCGGCGACCTCGGCCTCCCGGTGCTGGTGGTCAGCCAGTTCACCCTCTACGCCGACACCCGCAAGGGCCGCCGCCCGTCCTGGGCGGACGCCGCCCCCGGCGAGCTGGCCGAGCCGCTGGTCGAGGAGGTGGTGGCCGACCTCCGCCGGCGGGGCACACGGGTCGCCACCGGGCGGTTCGGGGCGCGGATGGCGGTCGCCTCGGTGAACGAGGGCCCGATGACCTTGCAGTTGGACGTCTAGCCCGGGCCCTGCCGGGTACCACTCCGTCGGCCCCGCGTGGTCGTCCCGCTCGCAGCGCGCCCAGCTGGACGTTCCCTGTGAGTTGACCCGCCTCGGAACACCGACCCACCCGGGTCCGTTGCACACGATGTACCACACGGACAGAAGCGGCTGGAGAGCCACCCGGTGACGCCGGGCCGACACTCCGGCCCCCGCCGGGGTGCACCGCACGACGACGACGCGGTGCATCCGGACCCCGAAGCAAGGACGAAGACTCATCGTGACCGTGCTGCAGTCCTCCCCCACCGACACCCTCGAGGTGCGCTCCCCGCGCCGTGCCCCGGACACCAGCGGCCTGGTGTCGACGGACCTGGTGCGCGTCTACCTCAACACCATCGGCAAGACCGCGCTGCTGACCGCCGAGCAGGAGGTCGAGCTGGCCAAGCGGATCGAGGCCGGTCTGTACGCCGAGCGCCTGCTGGGCGAGCGGCAGCTGACCCCCGCCGTCAAGCGCGACTACAAGCTGCTCGCCGCGGACGGCAAGGCGGCCAAGGCCCACCTGCTGGAGGCCAACCTGCGCCTGGTCGTCTCGGTGGCCAAGCGCTACACCGGCCACGGCATGACGTTCCT
The DNA here is from genome assembly GCF_011758655.1 of Modestobacter marinus. Classification (NCBI taxonomy): domain Bacteria; kingdom Bacillati; phylum Actinomycetota; class Actinomycetes; order Geodermatophilales; family Geodermatophilaceae; genus Modestobacter; species Modestobacter marinus. The sequence goes on along the minus strand of NZ_JAAMPA010000001.1, from coordinate 3,042,699 downwards.
GGACCTGATCCAGGAGGGCAACGTCGGCCTCATCCGGGCGGTCGAGAAGTTCGACTACACCAAGGGCTTCAAGTTCTCCACCTACGCGACGTGGTGGATCCGCCAGGCCATCACCCGCGCCATGGCCGACTCGGGCCGGACGATCCGGCTGCCCGTCCACCTGGCCGAGCAGGTCAACAAGGTGGTCCGCACCCGCCGCCGGATCCACCAGGAGCTGGAGCGGGAGCCCACCGCCGAGGAGCTCGGTCTCGAGCTTGACCTGACGCCCGAGCGGATCACCGAGCTGCTGGAGTACTCCCGCGACCTGGTCTCCCTCGACCAGACCGTCGGTGCCGACGAGGAGTCCCGGCTGGGTGACTTCATCGAGGACGCCGACGCCGCGGTCGCCGAGGACGCCGTCGCGTTCCAGATGATGAAGGGCGACGTGCGCAACGTCCTGAAGACCCTGGAGGACCGCGAGCGGGACGTCGTCATCATGCGGTTCGGCCTGGACGGCGAGCAGCCGCGGACCCTCGAGCAGATCGGCAAGCGGTTCGGGCTCTCCCGTGAGCGGGTGCGCCAGATCGAGCGCGAGACGATGACCAAGCTGCGTGCCCCGCAGCGCGCCGACGCCCTCCGGGACTACCTGGGCTGAGCAGCGCACCGTCCGCACGACGTGTGGACGCCGCGAAGAGCCGGGTCACCTCACGGTGGCCCGGCTCTTCGCATCTCGGCGGTCGGGTGGCTCCTGCGTCACCCGACGGTTCGCATCGCCCGGACGGTCAGGGGGTGGCGGGGCGGAACATCCGGCGGGGTCCGGAGTCCACCCGGGCCGCCGGCTGGCCGATCCGGACGGTGGCGCCGGCGACGACGAGCGACCGGCCACCGTGCCAGGCGTCCGCGGGGCCGACGATCACCGGCTCGAGGGTCAGCGAGAGGACCTCGGGCAGGTCGTCGCCGAGCCGGGCGACCCGCAACAGCAGCTCCTCCAGCGCGGCGGTGTCGACCGGGGCGCTCCCCCGGTAGCCGTTCAGCAGCGGCCAGGCCCGGGGCTCGCGGACCAGCTCGGCGGCGTCCAGGTCGGTCAGCGGCAGGGTCCGGTAGGCCCGGTCGCCGAGCAGGTCGGTGGCCACCCCACCCACGCCGAAGCTCACCAGCGCACCGAAGGACGGGTCGTCGACGATGTCGACCACGGTGGCCACCCCCGGGGCGGCCTGCTCCTGCACGATGACCGGGTCACCGGCCGGGATGGCGGCGAACGCGCTGCGCACGTCCTCGGCGTCGGCCAGGTCGAACCGCATGCCACCGAGGTCCCGGCGGTCCCGCAGCCACGGCGCCGTCGACTTCAGCACCACCGGGTAGCCGATCTCCTCGGCCGCGGCGACGGCGGCCTCGGCGTCCTCGACCCGGCGGGTGCCCAGCATCGGCACGCCGTAGGCGTCCAGCAGCGCCATCGTCTCCTCGTCGGAGAGGGCCCGGCCCTCCGGTGCGGCACGGAGTGCGGCCTCGACCACGGCCCGGGCGGCGGGCTCGTCGATGCCGTCGAGCTCGGGGACGACGCCGAGGGGCCGCCGGCGCCAGCGCGCGTACTCGCTGATCTTCGCCAGTGCCATGACAGCGCGCTCGGGGGTGGAGAACGACGGCACCGAACCGCGGCCCGGCATGCCGTGCTCGTCCCGGACGACCAGTTCGGCGGGGATCCCCTCGGTGGACAGGAAGTTCGCCACCAGCGGCTTCTCCGCGGTGCGGGAGACCTCCCGGAGCACCCGGCCGAAGGGCTGCTCGCCCTGCAGCAGCGGCGGCAGGAAGACCGCGACCACCGAGTCGACGCCGTCGTCGTCCAGCGCGGTCTGCAGCGCGGCCCGGAAGTCCTCCGGCGCGGCCTGGGTGCCGATGTCGACGGGCCGCTCGTGGGCCAGTTCCAGCCCCTGCTCCAGGACGGCGTCGGCGACGAGCACCCCCATGGCGGTGGAGTTGCCGACGATCGCCACCCGGTCGCCGGCCGGCAGCGGCTGGTGCGCCAGCAGGGTGCCGACGTCGAAGAGCTGGGCGAGCGTCTCGACCCGGATGACGCCGGCCGAGGCGAACAGCGCGGCCACCGACTGCTCGGGGACGGCGACGCTGGTGCCGGCCAGCCCGGCGGTCATGCCCACGTGCCGGCCGCTCTTCACCGCCACCACCGGCTTGGTGCGGCCGACCCCGCGCGCCAGCCGGGCGAACTTGCGGGGGTTGCCAAAGCTCTCCAGGTGCAGCAGCACGACCTCGGTGCCGGGGTCGCTGGCCCAGTACTGGAGCATGTCGTTGCCGCTGACGTCGGCCCGGTTGCCCGCGGAGACGAAGCTGGACAGCCCGATCCCCCGGGCCCGGGCGCGCTCCAGCAGCGCGACGCCCAGCGCGCCGGACTGGGCGAAGAAGCCCACCCGGCCCCGGCCGGGCACGTCGGGGGCCAGGCTGGCGTTCAGCCGCACGTCCGGGTCGGTGTTCACGATGCCCAGGCAGTTGGGGCCGACCACCCGCATCCCCGAGGCGCGGGCGGAAGCGACCAGCGCGCGTTCGGCGGCCCGGCCCTCCGGCCCGGTTTCCCCGAACCCGCCGGAGATGACGACCAGCCCGCGCACGTTCTTGCGCCGGCAGGCCTCGACCACCGCGGCCACCTCGTCGGCGGGCACGGCCAGGACGGCGAGGTCGACGTCGTCGGGGATGGCCTCGATGGAGGCGTGCGCCGGCACCCCGCGGACGTGCCGCACCGCCGGGTTCACCGGGTAGATCGGCCCGGCGAACCCGTACTCGAGCAGGTTGTGCAGCACCGCGTGACCGACCTTGGCCGGGTCGTTGCTGGCGCCCACGACGGCCACCGAGCCGGGGTTGAGCAGCCGGCCGATGGAGCGGGACTCGCTGCGCTGCTCCCGCTCGTGCGCCACCGCGAGGGACTGCTCGGTGGGCGCGATCGGGAAGGTCAGGTGCACCACGCCGTCCTCGTAGGACCGCTTGGCCGAGTACCCGGCGTCGAGGAAGACCCGCACCATCGCGCTGTTCTGGCTGAGCACCTCGGCGACGAACCGGCTGATGCCCCGCTCCCGGGCGGCGGCGGCCAGGTGCTCCAGCAGCACCGACCCCAGCCCCCGCCGCTGGTGGGCGTCCTCGATCAGGAAGGCGACCTCGGCGTCGTCGGTGCCCGGGTAGCGGTCGTACCGGCCGACGCCGATCAGCCGGTCGCCCAGCAGCACCACGAACGCCACCCGGGCGTCGTGGTCGACGTGGGTGAAGCGGTGCAGGTCCTTGTCCGACAGCCGCCGCATCGGCCCGAAGAACCGGTAGTAGCGGGTCTGGTCGGAGCTCCGGTCCATCAGCCCGACGATCCCGTCGGCGTCCTCGGGGGTGATCGGGCGCAGGTGCACGGTGCCGCCGTCGGCGGCCACCACGTCGGCCTCCCAGTGCGGCGGCGGCACGGGCGCAGTCGGTTCCTCGTTCTGGGTCACAAGCTCTCCCGGCCATCCAGCAGGGGCCCGCCGCGAGCTCGCGAGTGGCGGGGGGCTGGATGGTCCTCAATCACGGGGGTCGTCCGGGTCGAGTCCGAACAGGGGGAAGGAGGCGGTGCGGGTGCGCAGGACGGCGCGGTCGACCCGGTTCTCGGTGAAGGGGTCCCAGCGGTGGAAGCCGACGTACCCGCCCTCGGTCATGGAGCCCGGCGGCGGCGTGCGCAGGCCCCGCCGCCGGACGTCGTCCTGCCAGCTCTGCGGGATCTCGGTGTCCGGGGCGACGCGGTCACCGCCGGCCTCGGCGAGCAGGTGGGTCCAGGCCCGGGGCACGCAGCGGACCAGGCCGTAGCCCCCGCCGCCCAGGGCGATCCACCGGCCCTCGCACACCTCGTGCGCCAGGTCGTGCACGGCGCGGTAGGAGGCCCGCTGCCCGTCGACGGTGAGCCCGAGGTCGGCCAGCGGGTCCTCGTGGTGGGCGTCGCAGCCGCACTGGGTGATGAGGATCTGCGGCTGGAACGCCCGGATCACGCTGGGCACCACGGCGGTGAACGCCCGCAGCCAGCCGGAGTCGTCGGTGCCGTTGGGCAGCGCCAGGTTCACCGCACTGCCCAGCGCCTTCTCCGGGTCGCCGGTCTCCTCGGGGAAGCCGGTACCGGGGAAGATCGTGAGCGGGGTCTGGTGGATGCTGACGGTGAGCACTCGGGGGTCGTCGTAGAAGGCGGCCTGGACGCCGTCGCCGTGGTGCACGTCCAGGTCGACGTAGGCGATGCGCTCCCAGCCCTGGCCCAGCAGCCAGGCGATGGCCACCGCGGCGTCGTTGAAGACGCAGAAGCCCGAGGCCTGGTCCCGCATCGCGTGGTGGAGCCCCCCGGCGATGTTGACCGCGTGCTGGGCGCGACCGCTGGACACCTGCTCGGCGGCGAGCACGCTGCCCCCGGTGATCAGCGCCGCCGCCTCGTACATGCCCGGGAACACCGGGTTGTCCGGGGTGCCCAGGCCGTGGCCGGCGCCGTACGGGTCGTCCGGGGCGCGCCGGACGGCCTCCAGGTAGGCCGGGTCGTGGACCAGCGTGAGCAGGTCCGGGCCGGCCGGCTCGGGCTGCACCACCTGGATCCGCGCGGGCTCCAGGACGCCGAGGGACTCGGCCAGCCGCATGGTCAGGTCCAGCCGGACCGGGTGCATGGGGTGGTCACCGCCCATGGTGTAGCCCAGCAGGGCGTCGTCCCAGACCACGGTCACGGCGTCGCTCATCGGCGTGCCCCCCGCCGGGTCGGGCCGGGGCGCTGCGCTGCGGTGCTCCTCGTCGAGCGGGCGAGCTCCATCACCGGCCCGACGCTACCGCTGCCGCGCGGGCAGCGCGCCGCCGTACCCGTCCGCGTGGAGTCCACCCGTGGAGTGGCCCCGGCCTCGTAAGATCGGTCGAACCTGACGGAGGAGTGGACGTGAACGACCTCATCGACACCACGGAGATGTACCTCCGGACCATCTTCGAGCTCGAGGAAGAGGGGATCGTCCCGCTGCGCGCCCGGATCGCCGAGCGCCTGCACCAGAGCGGCCCGACCGTGAGCCAGACGGTGGCCCGGATGGAGCGGGACGGCCTGCTCTCGGTGCAGGGCGACCGGCACCTGCAGCTGTCCGACGAGGGCCGCGAGCTCGCCACCGCCGTGATGCGCAAGCACCGGCTGGCCGAGTGCCTGCTGGTGGACGTCATCGGGCTGGACTACGCCGACGTGCACGAAGAGGCCTGCCGCTGGGAGCACGTGATGAGCGAGGCGGTGGAGCGCAAGCTGCTCAGCCTGCTCGGCAACCCCACCGTCTCCCCGTTCGGCAACCCGATCCCCGGCCTGGACGCCCTGGGCGGCGACACGTCGGCGGTGCTCGACGCGCTGACCCTGCTGTCGGCGACCGCAACCCCGGAGGGCCGGCAGGTCGTCGTCCGGCGGATCAGCGAGCAGCTGCAGGAGGATGCGCCGCTGCTGCGCTCGCTGGCCGACCGGGGCGTGCGGCCGGGCTCGACGGTGACCGCCACGCTGAGCGACGGCGCCGTGCTGGTCGACGGCGTCGCCCTGCAGCCCGGGGTGGCCCAGCACGTCTTCGTGAGCGCGGTCGACGAGGAGCTGTCCCCGGTCGAGGCCGCCGAGGCGACCGCCGGCGTCCGCTGACGGCGGGCCCGGCTGCTGCCACCGCGCACGCTCGCGGCGGGACACACCAGCCGGGCCGCGGACCAGGTCGCGGCCGGCTCCCGAGCTCGGGCCGAGTCGTTCGCCGTGCTCACGACCTCCGGTGAACGGGCTCACTAGGCTCCGGTGCGACCTGTCCGGACGCGCAGAGAGAAGGCCCCGGTGAGCGACACCGAAGCTCTCGTCGAGCAGAGCGAAGCCTCCGTCGAGCAGAGCGACGACACCCCGCCCAGCCCGTTCCACCGGATCGCGGACTTCATCGCCCTCCCCCGCCTCGGCGGCCTGGCCCTCTCCCCCGACGGCAGCCGGCTGGTCACCTCGGTGGCCACGCTGGACGCCGAGGGCAAGAAGTGGCAGTCCGCGCTCTGGGAGGTCGACCCGGCCGGGCAGCGGGACGCCCGGCGGCTGACCCGGGGCGCGAGCGGTGAGTCCGCGCCGGTGTTCACCCCCGGCGGCGACCTGCTGTTCACCTCGACCCGCCCCGACCCGGGCGCGGCCAAGGACGGCGGCGACCCGAAGCCGGCCCTGTGGGCGCTGCCGGCCGACGGCGGTGAGGCCCGGCTGGTGGTGCAGCGGAGCGCCGGCGTGGCCGGGGTCGCGGTCGCCGCCGACTCCGGGGACGTGGTCGTCGTCGCCAGCACGATGCCCGGGGCCCCGGACGCCGAGGCCGACGAGGAGCTCCGGACCCGGCGCAAGGACGCCGGCGTCAGCGCTCTGCTGCACGAGAGCTACCCGGTGCGCTACTGGGATCACGACCTGGGCCCGGCGGTGCCGCACGTGTACTGGATCGGCCAGCTGCCCGCGGAGGCCGGCCCGGGCACGTCGTCGTCCACCCCGCAGTGGCGGGACCTCACCCCGGACGCGGGCCCGCCGCTGGGCTCGGGCAGCGACGTGGCGGTCTCGCCCGACGGGCGGTGGGTGGCCCGCAGCGAGGACGTGCCCGACGGCCCGGCCGGACGGCGGTCCCGGCTCCTGCTCGTCGAGGTGGCGACCGGGGAGACCCGGGTCCTCGTCGACGACCCGCAGGCCGACGTCTCCAGCGCCCGGTTCTCCCCCGACTCCGGGCGGGTGGTCTGCACCCGCGAGTCGGCCACCACCTACGCGGAGCCGCCGGACCACACGCTGCTGCTGGTCGACGTCGCCACCGCCGAGACCCGTGAGCTGACCCCCGGGTTCGACCGCTGGCCCAGCGCACCGCAGTTCTCCGCCGACGGCACGGCCGTCTACTTCCTGGCCGACGACGACGGCCGGCACGCGGTCTTCCGGGTCGCACTGGACGGCACCACCCAGGACGGCGGGGCCCCGGTGCGGTTGACCGACCAGGGCGCCTACAGCGACCTGCAGGTCGCCCGGGACGGCAGCGCGCTGTACGCCCTGCGCTCCGGGTACGACACCCCACCGGTGCCGGTCCGGCTCGACCCGCACGCTCCCGGGCAGGACCCGGCCGCGCTGCCGAACCCCGGCACGATCAGCCACCTCCCCGGGACCCTGCGCGAGCTGGACGCCACCGCGGCCGACGGCACCCGGGTCCAGTCGTGGCTGGTGCTCCCCGAGGGCGCCGACGCGGCGAACCCGGCGCCGCTGGTGCTGTGGGTGCACGGCGGCCCGCTGATGAGCTGGAACTCCTGGTCCTGGCGCTGGGTCCCGTGGGTGCTCGCCGCCCGCGGGTACGCCGTGCTGCTGCCCAACCCCGCGCTGTCCCAGGGGTTCGGACAGGACTTCGTCCGTCGCGGCTGGGGCGAGTGGGGCGACACGCCCTACACCGACCTGATGGCCGCGGTGGACGCCGCGGAGGCGCTCCCGGAGATCGACCAGACCCGGACGGCGGCCATGGGCGGCTCCTTCGGCGGGTACATGGCCAACTGGATCGCCACACAGACCGACCGCTTCCGGGCGATCGTCACCCACGCCAGCCTGTGGCACCTCGACGGGTTCATCGGCGCGACCGACGCCGCGTACTACTGGGAGAAGGAGTTCGGCGACCCGCTCACCGAGCCGAAGCGGTACGAGCAGAACTCCCCGCACCGCTACGCCGACGCGATCCGGACGCCGATGCTGGTCATCCACGGCGACAAGGACTACCGCGTGCCGATCGGTGAGGGCCTGCGGCTCTGGTACGACCTGCAGAAGCGCGGGATCCCGTCGAAGTTCCTCTACTTCCCCGACGAGAACCACTGGGTGCTCACGCCGGGGAACGCGGCGGTCTGGTACGAGACCGTGCTGGCGTTCCTGGCCGAGCACGTGCTCGGCGAGGAGTGGCGGCGCCCCGAGCTGCTCTGAGGGCCACGGGGCGGTCACCGGCTCACCACCGGGCGTCCAGCGGCCCGCTGGCCTGCCGGATGAGCCGGCGCATCTCCTCCGGGGGGAGGCAGGCGTCCAGTGCCGAACGCAGCAGGCCGGCGAAGGTGTAGCTGGGCTCGCTGCGCAGGGCCCGGTCCAGCGCGACGTTGGCCAGCGCCCCGTCGCCGCGCACCCAGGCACTGACCGCCAGCAGGGTCGCCGGCGCCGCGTCCAGCGGCGCCGGCGACCGACGGGTCAGCTCGGTCCACAGCCCCTCGGCGGCGGCCGCGGAGCCCCCCAGCGCGAGGGTGAGCGCCCGGTCCCGCAGGTCGTGGTCGCGCAGACCCCAGGCCAGCCGGGCCACCTCGTGGTCCGACAGCCGCCCGCCGCCACCTCCCTCGCCGGGGCCGGTGGCCCGGACGACCGCCAGCAGGGCCGTCCAGCCCTCCTCCACGAGGACGTCCCAGCCCAGCTCGGCCGTCCGGCGCGCCAGCGCGTCCCCCACCTCGTCGCAGGCCCGGGCCATCGCCTCCGCCGCCGGGGAGCCGACGGGTGCGATCCGCCGGGCCAGCGCGGCACGCTCGGCCTCCACCACCTGCCCGGCCACCACGCTCGCGGCGGCCAGTTCGCTGGTGCCGGTGGGCAGGGGGGTGCCCGCCTCGGGCGCGCAGCACGGCTCGGCGCAGTCGTAGGACCACCAGCGCCCCCGGCGCACCAGCAGGGCCTGACCGACGCGCACGTCGACGGCGTGCAGCGCCAGGACGACGTCGTGGACCAGGTCGCGGTGGGCGAGGTCCCGGCTGCCGTCCGGCGTGGGGCCCCGGTGCCGGATGACGGCTGGTGCGAGCTCGTCGTCGGCCTCGGAGACGACCACCAGGACGGCGGCCGTCGCCCCGTCGGTGAGCAGTGCGCGCACCAGTCCGGCGACGACGGGGCCACGGTGTGCGGGCGCCGGCAGGTCGACCCGGGCGGTGAGCCCGACACCCCGGCCCGCCGACCCACGCAGGCCGACGAGCACCAGCGACTCGTGCGGCGGGAAGCCGAGCAGGTACGGCAGCGCCGCGACCAGCTCCCCCGGCTCGGAGAGGCGGACGGGCGGGGGTCCCTGCGGATCGGCCATGCCGCCGACCCTGGCGCGGCCGGTGCCGCTCCGGGCCAGCCCGAGCGAGGTTGTGGACGCTGCCGCCGGATGTGGACGGCGGCCGGCAGGACGGGCGCCGCCCGGGTGCCGGCCCGGGCACGGCGCCCGGGCCGCGGGCCTCAGACCTCGTACTGGACCGCCGACCGGCTCGCCAGGTGCGGCTTCACGTGCTCCGCGATCACCGCCAGGTGCCGGGGGTCGGCGGCGTAGGCGCGGAACGCCTCGACATCGGGGAAGTCGGCCACCAGCGCGGTGTGCGCGTTCCCGTCCACCAGCCCGGCGTCCGGGCCGACCGCGAAGGAGGTCATCCCGCCGACCTCCTCGGGCAACCGGGCGAGCGCGGCGACCGTGGCCGCACGGGTCTGCGGGGAGGTGCCCTCGGTCCAGGTGAACAGCACGACGTGGCGCAGCATGACCGCACCCTGCCAGGCCGGTCCGGGCACCGGCCAACCGGAGCGCCCTGGTTACAGTCCGGTCATGGGACGGTCGTTGCGGGTCGCACTGCTGTCCTACCGCAGCAAGCCGCACAGCGGCGGGCAGGGCGTCTACGTCCGGGCACTGTCCCGGGAGCTGCGCGAGCTCGGGCACCGGGTCGAGGTGCTCAGCGGCCAGCCCTACCCGGAGCTGACCGACGGCGTGCCGCTCACCCGGGTGCCCAGCCTGGACCTCTACCGCGAACCCGACCCGTTCCGGACGCCCCGGCCCAGTGAGTTCCGGAGCCCGATCGACGTGGCCGAGTGGCTGGCCATGTGCACCGCGGGCTTCCCCGAGCCGCTGACCTTCAGCCTGCGCGCCGCCCGGCTCCTGGGCCGGCGCACCGCGGACTTCGACCTGGTGCACGACAACCAGTCGCTGGGCTACGGGTTGCTGCAGCTGCGTCGCCGCGGGCTGCCGACCGTGGCCACGGTGCACCACCCGGTCGCCATCGACCGCGACCTGGACCTGGCCGCGGCGCCCGGCCTGCGCCGGCGGCTGACGCTGCACCGCTGGTACGGCTTCACCACCATGCAGGGCCGGGTGGCCCAGCGGCTGGACGGCCTCACCACCGTCTCGGAGAGCTCCCGCCGGGACATCACCCGGCACATGGGCGTCCCGGCCGCCGATGTCGAGGTCATCCCGGTCGGCATCGACCCGGCCGTGTTCCGGCCGCCGGCCGAGCCCGCTCTGCGGGAGGCCGCCCGGATCGTGGTGACGACGAGCGCCGACGTCCCGCTCAAGGGCCTGGTCCACCTGCTGGAGGCACTGGCCAAGCTGCGCACCGAGCAGGACGTGCGGCTCACCGTGGTCGGCACGGCCCGGCCCGGCGGGCCCGCGGCCGCCGCGCTGGACCGGCTGTGCCTGACCGACGCGGTGCACTTCACCGGGTCGATCCCGACCGAGGAGCTGGTCCGGCTGCTGCAGACCGCCACCGTGGTCGCCATCCCGTCGCTGTACGAGGGGTTCTCCCTCCCCGCGGTCGAGGCGATGGCCTGCGGCACGCCGCTGGTCACGACCGACGCGGGCGCGCTGCCGGAGGTCGTCGGGTCGCACGCGGGGGTGCAGGTGCCGGCGGGCGACGTCGACCGCCTGGCCGAGGCGTTGCGGCTGGTGCTGGACCACCCGTCGCTGCGCGACCAGCTGGGCCGCGCGGGGCGGGCCCGGGTGCTGGCGTCCTACACCTGGCGGCGCACCGCCGAGCGCACCGCCGAGTGGTACGGCGAGGTGCTCGACCGCCGGTCGGCCGAGACCACCCCGGGAGGCCGGCCGTGCTGACCGTCGACTACGACCTGCTCGACGTCCGGCCGGGGATGCGGGTGCTGGACCTGGGCTGCGGTGAGGGCCGGCACGCCTTCGAGGCCTACCGGCGTGGGGCGACGGTGCTCGCGGTCGACTGGGGGCAGCAGGAGGTGGCCACCACCGCCGAGTGGCTGGGGGCGATCGCCGCCGCCGGCGAGGCCCCGGCGGGCGCGTCGGCCGGGGTGGCCCGCGGTGACCTCCGCTGCCTGCCGGTCCCCGACGCGAGCGTCGACCGGGTGATCGCCTCCGAGGTGCTCGAGCACATCGTCGACGACCGCACGGCCCTGGCCGAGATCGCCCGGGTGCTCAAGCCCGGTGGCCGGGTGGCGGTGAGCGTGCCCCGGTACGGCCCCGAGCGGATCTGCTGGGCGCTGTCGGACAGCTACCACGCCAACGAGGGCGGGCACATCCGCATCTACCGGGGCGACCAGCTGTGGGAACGGCTCGCCGGCGCCGGGCTGCGGCCGACCGACACCCACCACGCCCATGCCCTGCACGCCCCCTACTGGTGGCTCAAGTGCGCGGTCGGCGTCGAGCGGGACACCGCGCTCGTCCGCGCCTACCACCGGCTGCTGGTCTGGGACCTGGTGCGCCGACCCTGGCTGACCCGGACCGCCGAACGGCTGCTGGACCCGCTGCTGGGCAAGAGCCTCGTGCTCTACGCCGACAAGCCGGCGACCACCGCGCCGGGCGCGGCAGAGGCCGTCGCCGGCGGGGCACTGGCGAGTGCCTGAGCGCCCACCGCCGCTGCCCGAGGTCCCCGGCGTGCTCACCGGGGACCAGCTGCGCCGGACGGTGGCGGCGATCGCCGCCGAGCAGTCCGCCGACGGCGCCCTGCCGTGGTCCCGCGGCGGGCAGCTGGACGCCTGGGACTCCGTCGAGGCGGCGATGGCGCTCGACGTCGGCGGGGAGCACGGCCGGGCCCTGGCCGCCTACGACTGGCTGGCCGGGCAGCAGCGCGCCGACGGCTCCTGGGCCGCCGAGTACCGGGACGGCGCCGTCGTCTCCCCGGCGGTGGAGAGCAACCACGCGGGCTACCTCGCCGTGGGCGTGTGGCACTCCTGGCTGTGCACCGGGGACGCCGGGATGGTCGACCGGCTGTGGCCCACGGTGCGCCGGGCCCTGGACCTGGTGACGAGGATGCAGCTGGCCACCGGGGCGATCAGCTGGGCGCTGCGACCGGACGGGACGCCGGACGACACGGCCCTGCTGACCGGGAACGCCAGCCTGTTCCAGGCGCTCCGCACGGGCATCGCCCTGGCCGACCTCGTCGGTGCCGCCGTCCCGGACTGGGAGCTGGCCGCCACCGGGCTCGGCCGGGCACTGCGCACCCGGCCCGGTGCGTTCGCCGACCGGTCGCGGTACTCGATGGACTGGTACTACCCGGTGCTGGCCGGGGCGCTCACCGGCGCGGCGGCCGAGGAGCAGCTGTCCGCCGGCTGGGACACCTTCGTCGTCCCGGGCCTGGGGGTGCGGTGCGTCGCCGACCGGCCGTGGGTGACCGGCGCGGAGACCTGCGAGCTCGCGCTGGCGCTCGCCGCCGCCGGCCGGCCGGACGACGCGACGGAGCAGCTGGCCGCCATGCAGCACCTGCGGGCCGAGGACGGCTCCTACTGGACCGGCCTGGTCTACGCCGACGACGCCCGCTGGCCGGTCGAGCGCACCACCTGGACGGCGGCCGCCGTGGTGCTGGCCGCCGACGCCGTCGCCGGCACCGGGCCGGCCGCCGCACTGTTCGCCGACCCGGCTGCCCTGGACCGCTCGGCGGTGACGGAGCTCCTGGGTTGACGCCTCGGGCCGTCGGGCACGATCACCCGGTGCACACCGATCTCAGCCCCGGGACCTCGGCGGTGACCTGCGTGGTGGCCAGCCGCAACCGCCGCGACGACCTGCTGGCCAGCCTGCCCCGCCACGAGGCCCCGGTGGTGCTGGTCGACAACGCCTCCACCGACGACACGGTGGCCGCCGTCCGGGCCGCGCACCCCGAGGTCACCGTCGTCCCGCTGGACCGCAACGCCGGCGCCGTCGCCCGCACCCTCGGCGTCGCGCGCGCCGGGACGCCGTTCGTGGCCTTCACCGACGACGACTCCTGGTGGGCACCGGGCGACCTGGCGCGCGGGGTGGAGATCATGCGCGCGCACCCGCGGCTGGGGCTGCTGGCGGCCCGGATCCTGGTCGGCGCCGCCGAGGAGCTCGACCCGGTCTGCACCGAGATGGCCGGCAGTCCGCTGGGCACCGAGCCCGACCTCCCCGGCCCCTCGCTGCTCGGCTTCGTCGCCTGCGCCGCGCTGGTGCGGACGGAGGCGTTCACCGCCGTCGGCGGGTTCGACCCGGTGGTGCGCTTCCCCGGCGAGGAGGAGCGGCTGGCCCTGGACCTCGCGGCGGCCGGCTGGGGGCTGGCCTACGTCGACGAGGTCACCGTGCACCACCACCCCTCACCGCACCGCGAACCCAGCACCGCCCGGCAGGCCGGCATCTGGCGCAGCCGGGTGCTGACCGCGCTCATGCGCTACCCGCTGCGCGACGTCGCCGGGCAGCTGGTCCGGGTCGTGCGTGCCGGCCGCCCGGGCTGGCGGGGGCTCGCCGGGGCGCTCCCCCGGGTCCCCGCCGCCCTGCGCAGCCGGCGGGTGCTGCCGGAGCACGTGATGGCCGGGGTCCGGGAGCTGGCGGCGTGACCGGCGCACCCACCACCGGGGCCGGTGGCCCCGACCTCCGCGTCGCCGTCGTCGTCATCACCCACGACCGCCGGGACGAGCTGCTGCTGGCGCTGTCCCGGCTGCGGGAGCTGCCCGAGCAGCCGCACGTCGTGGTCGTGGACAACGGCTCGACCGACGGCACCGCCGACGCCGTGCGCACCCAGCACCCCTGGGTCGAGCTGATCGCCAGCCCGGAGAACCTGGGCGCGGTCGGCCGCAACCTCGGCGTGGCCCGACTGGACACGCCCTACGTCGCCTTCTGCGACGACGACACCTGGTGGGACCCGGGCTCGCTGCGCACCGCGGCCGACGCGCTGGACGCCCATCCGCGGCTGGCGGTCGTGACCGCCCGGATCCTGGTCGAGCCCGGCGGGGTCGAGGACCCGATCGTCGCCGAGCTGCGCGACTCCCCCGTGGTCGGCGCCGACTGGCTCCCCGGGCCGGCGCTGGGCAGCTTCCTGGCCGGGGCGAGCGTGCTCCGCCGGGAGGCGTTCACCGAGGTCGGTGGCTTCTCCGAGCGCCTGTGGCTGGGCGGGGAGGAGGAGCTGATGGCCGGGGACCTGGCCGCGGCCGGCTGGGAGCTCTGCTACCTGTCCACGATCGCGATCCACCACCAGGCGAGCACCGCCCGCGATCCGCACAAGCGGCGGCAGGACGGCATCCGCAACACCCTGTGGACGACGTGGCTGCGCCGCCCGTTCCGGCCGGCGCTGCGCCGCACCGTGCACCTGCTACGCACCGTCCCGCGCGACCGGGTCACCGCCCGGGGGCTGCTCGCCGCGGCCCGTGGGCTGCCGTGGGTGGTGCGGGAACGGCGGGTGCTGCCCCCGCACGCGGAGGCCCGGTTCGCCGCGCTGGAGAACGCCCAGCGGAGTTCCACCGCACGCCGCTACGTGAGCTGAGCCCCGGCGGGGCTCGGCTCGGCCGGGTTCAGCTCGATCGCGCTCCGGCCCGGTGGGCCGGGGGGCTGCGGCGGGTCACGAGGTAGAGGGCGGTCAGCACACCGCCCAGGACGAGCACCACCACCGCCGTCCGCGCCGCCGACCACGACGGCATGGCCGGGTCGACGACGTCGGTGGACTGCAGCCCGTCGGCCATCGCCACCACCGCGCCGGACCAGTCCCCGTCGACGACGGCGGGCTCGACCTGCTCGTCGGCCAGGGCCCGGACGGCGTCGGGCTGCAGGGTCGACTCGTCCCCGATCCACCACTCGTACGCGGCCTCGTCGGTCGCGACGGCCAGCAGCACCTCCTCGGCGCCGAGCCCGGACTCCATCGCGGTCAGCTCGGCCCAGTCGGCGTCGTCGGTCTCGCCGTCGAAGGAGGGCACGAGGACCGCGGACAGCGCGATGCCGGTCTCCGCGCGGAGCTCGGCCACGGCGTCCTCGACCTCGTCGGCGTCCGCGCCGAGCACGCCGGCCCGGTCCGTGACCGGTGCCTCGAGCGCGACCGGCTGCTCGGCCATCGCGATCCCCGCGGGCATCGCCCCGGTGATCAGGACGACGAGCAACGCGATTCGCCTGCGCACACACACTCCTCTGGATCGATGACCGGGCTGTCGGGGCGGACGCGGGCTCCCGGCCGGTCGGGAGCGTCGCCTGGCCGTACGGCCGGCGGACTCGCTTCCCTGTCGGCGAGCATGATCCGCTGCCGGGTCCACTGCAGCCAATTGTGGACCATTCAGCGAACACGCGGAGCAGGCGCGCAATTGCGTCAGCACCCGATGACGAACAGTGAGCGGAATGGCTCGATGAATGTGCGCTGGCTCACTCAGTGTCGGGCCGCGGACATCGGGCGCAATGCGGGCAGGTCGGCGGGTGGACGGACCGTCGGCGCCCCCCTGCCCGCGACGGCCACCAGCGCCCGCCGCGCCGGGTCGCGCCAGTCGACCAGGTGCAGGCCGCGGTACCGGGCCACCGCCCGCCCGGACGGGTCCTGACGCTCGACCACCCGGGACAGGTCGACCCGGTCCACCCTGGCCAGGGTCGCCAACCCGGCCTTCACCAGACACTCCTTGCGGACCCAGTGGCGGAGGGCGAGCAGGGCCGGGTCCGGCGCCGCCCGCAGCTGCCGCTGCTCGGCCAGGGCGAGGCCGGGGAACCGGCCGGCACCGGACCCGGCCGGCGGCAGCGTCTCGACGTCCACCCCGACCGGGTGCCAGGCTGCCGCCGCGACGACGACCCCACGACCGTGCGCCCAGCTGACGTGGACGCCGGGGAGGCCGGCGATCGAGGGGCGCCCGTGCCCCGCGGTCCCGCAGTCGGCGCACCACTGGTGCACCGCCAGGTCGGTCACGGGGCGTCCGGTGAGGGCGGCGGCGCACCGGCGGACGAGCAGGTGCGCGGCGACGTAGGCGGCCCGGTCGGCCGGGTCCTGCAGGGAGTCGCTGCGCGCCCGTTCCGCGACACCGAGCACGCGGTCGTCGACGCCGTCGAGCACCTCGGCGGGGCCGGCCACGGCGACCAGCGGACCGCGTTCCCGACGCAGACGGTCCAGCACCGCGACACCTCCCCTCACTCCGTGGTCGGACCGGCGCACCCCACCGGCCGCCGCGGTCCGGGCCCTCGGCATCGAACGGACGGATCCGTTCCGAGACCGGCGGGTGAACTGTGCGGAGGCGACTGGTGACAGTGCGGATTTCCAAGCCGTCTGTGTTTGCAGAACGTTCAACTGTCCGGAATCGAGCAATTACGAGAAGTCACAGTCTGCGGATTTTCTGGCCGTTCACCGAGATCACCTGGCATGGCCGCGTATTACTCCCTAGCGTCGGACACAATTCCCCATTGTCAACATGAGAGCGAGTCGATGGCGACGGAGAGCGACAGCCGGGACTTCATCCCCGGCTTCACCACCCCCAGAGAGCCGGCGGTCGACCACGCGACCCGACGGGTCTCCTTCTCCGACAACGTCGCCGGAGCCCCCTCCCGACCACGCCACGACACGACCCGGCTGTCCCAGTTCTTCGAGCGGACCTGCGACGAGCGGCCCTCCGCGACCGCGCTGGAGTGCGACGGCGAGCGACTCAGCTACGCCGACCTGGACCAGCGGGCCAACCGGCTGGCCAACCACCTGCTCGGGCTCGGCATCAGGTCCGGCGTCCGGGTCGGCATCATGCTGGACCGCTCGGTCAACACCTACGTCGCCCTGCTCGCGGTGACGAAGACGGAGGCGACCTTCGTCCCGATCGACCCCGCGGCGCCGGCCGACCGCGTGCAGTACCAGGCCGAGGACTCCGACCTCGCGCTGGTGGTCACGACCACCTCGTTCGCCGCGACCTGCAGCGGCCTCCCCTGCCCGGCCCTGTTCCTGGACGAGCTGGGCGGCGACCTCGCGGCCGCCCCGAGCTGGCGCCCGGACCTGGAGACCGGCGGCGACCCGGTCGCCTACATCATCTACACCTCCGGCTCCAGCGGCCGGCCCAAGGGCGTCGAGATCGCCCAGTCGAGCATCTGCAACTTCATCGGCATCGTCCCGACCCTGTACGGCGTCGAGCCGACCGACCGGGTGTACCAGGGCATGACGATCGCCTTCGACTTCTCCATCGAGGAGATCTGGCCGACCTGGGCCGTGGGCGCGACCCTCGTCGCCGGCCCCACCGACGGGCGCCGGGTGGGCTCGGGGCTGGCCGACTTCCTGGCCGAGCAGGAGATCACGATGATCTACTGCGTCCCCACCGTGCTGGCCACCCTCGACCGCACCCTCCCGCTGATCCGCACGGTGAACGTCGGCGGCGAGGCCTGCCCGCGGGAGCTCGTCGACCGGTGGGGCCCGGGGCGCCGGATCCTGAACACCTACGGCCCGACGGAGGCCACGGTCACCTGCACGATGGCCGAGCTGTACCCGGGCAAGCCGGTGACGATCGGCCGGCCGCTGCCGACCTACCGGGTCACCCTGCTGGACGACGAACGCCGTCCGGTGGGCAACGGTGAGGTCGGCGAGATCTGCGTCGGCGGCCCCGGGGTGGCCCTCGGGTACGTCAACCGCCCCGACCTGACCGCCGACCGCTTCCTCCCCGACCCCCACGGCTTCCCCGGCGAGCGGCTGTACCGCACCGGTGACCTGGGGCGCTTCCTCCCCGACGGCGAGCTGGAGTACCTCGGCCGCGCCGATGCCGAGGTGAAGGTCCGCGGTCACCGCGTCGACCTGGGCGAGATCGAGAGCATGCTCCTGCAGCACGACCGGGTCACCGCCGCGGTCGTCACGCTGCTCCCGGAGGAGTACGGCGGTGAGCTGGCCGGCTACGTGATCCCCCGGTCGGCTGCCGACACCGAGGGCCTGGTCAGCGAGCTGCACGACCTGGTCCTCCAGCAGCTGCCGCCCTACATGGTCCCGGCCTTCCTCGACGTCGTCGCGACCATCCCGATGCTGCCCAGCGGCAAGGCCGACCGGAAGGCGCTGCCGGAGCCGCAGGGCCCCCGCCTGATGCGCGACACCGGGGCGCACGTGCCCCCGGACTCCCCCATCGAGGCCTGGGTGGCCGGCATCTGGGAAGAGGCCTTCGGTCTGCCCGGTGGGTCGGTGTCGGTCGAGGCCGACTTCTTCGACGCGCTCGGCGGCCACTCCCTGCTGGCCGCCCGGATCATCTCCACGATGCGCTCCAGCGACCTGGGCGCCGGGCTGTCCATCCTCGAGCTCTACCGGCACCCGACGGTCCGTGCGCTGGCCGCACACCTGGAGGACGACGCCCGGGCCGGCGAGGCGGCCGCCGAGCCGCACCTGCGCCGTCCCGTGCAGTCCTCCCGCCGCCGGGTCGCCGCCTTCGGCGCGGCGCAGCTCGCCACCTTCTTCGGCATCGTGCTGTTCTTCCTGCTCCCGGCCTCGGTGGTCTACGCGCTGAACGACGGGGAGCCGTCGGGCACCCTGGTCCTCCAGCTGGCCGTCGCCCTGCCGGCGTTCTTCCTCGTCGTCCGCTGGCTGCTCCCGGTCGTCGGCTCGCGGCTGCTGTCCCGTGGGCTGCAGCCCGGTGACCACCCGCTGTGGGGCTGGACCCACCTGCGGGTCTGGACGATCCAGAAGCTGATGGTGATCTCCCCCATGACGGTCCTGAGCGGATCGCCCTGGGCGGCCACCTACCTGCGCCTGGCCGGGGCACGGATCGACGACGACTGCCACATCGGCACCTCCGAGATCAGCCTGCCGGCGTTCCTGGACGTCGGCCCCGGCGCGACCCTCGGCTACGGCACCCAGCTGCACGGCCACCGGATCGCCGACGGCGTCCTCTCCCTCGGGGTCGTCTCCGTGGGTGCGGGTGCGACCCTCGGCTCGCAGTCGCTGCTGGAGGCCGGCTCGGCCGTCGAGGACGGCGGCGTGCTGCGCGAGCAGTCGCTGCTGCCCGCCGGTCAGGTCGTCCCCGCCGGGGCGGCCTGGGCCGGGTCGCCGGCGCAGGCCACGGACGAGCCGGTCGACCCGGTGCTCGCGCTGATGACCAGCTGCACCGCGGCACCGACCGCCTGGTCGCGTCAGCTGCGGACCGGTTTCGCCGCGGGCATCGCGCTCCTGGAGCTGCTGCCCTTCTTCGTGCTGCTCCCGGTGGTCGCGCTGGTCTGGTGGGTGCTGCTGACCTTCGGGCTGGGCGCCGCCCTCCTCGCCACCGCGCTCTCGGGCCCGGTGTTCGTGGCCGCCTCCTGCGCGCTCATCCTGGGCTGCCGCCGGCTGGCCCTCACCGAGACGCCGCCGGGGGTGCACCACCTGCGCTCCAAGCTGGGCCTGGAGAAGTGGCTGGGTGACAAGCTGCTCGAGATGAGCCTGATGCTCAACAACAGCATGTACGCCACGCTGTACACCTCGATCTGGCTGCGGGCCCTGGGCACCAAGGTCGGCCGTGGTGCCGAGGTGTCCACCATCGCCAACATCGACCCCGACCTGCTCACCCTCGGCGAGGGCAGCTTCGTCGCCGACATGGCCAGCGTCGGCAGCGCCACCTACGCCAACGGGCACGTGGCCTTCCAGGTCACCGAGGTCGGCGCCCGGGCCTTCGTCGGCAACGCCGCGTTCATCCCGTCCGGGTCGCACCTGGGTGACGGCTCGCTGATCGGCGTGCGCAGCGTGCCGCCGACCGGCGGGGTGCCGGCGGACAGCTCCTGGCTGGGCTCCCCGCCGATCAACCTGCCCCGCCGGGAGATGTACGAGGAGTACACCGAGGCGGAGACCTTCACGCCCAGCCGCCGCCGGGTGCGCGCCCGGTACGCCATCGAGTTCCTGCGGATCGTGCTGCCCAGCTCGCTCCTCGCGCTGGCGATGTTCGGCACGCTGTACGGGGTCTCGCTGCTCGCGGCGAACTCCACCGTGCTCGTCACCGTGCTGGTGGGGCCGCTGATCGCGCTGCTGTCCAGCCTCGCCGTCGTGGTGGGCGTCGCACTGCTCAAGTGGGTCCTCGTCGGCCGGTACCGGCCGCGGGTGGAGCCGCTGTGGAGCGGCTTCGTGCGCCGGACCGAGTTCGTCACCGGCATCTACGAGGCGGCCGCCGTCCCGGCGCTGCTGACCTGGCTGACCGGCACCCCGCTGCTCGGCCCGCTGCTGCGGCTGTACGGGGCGAAGATCGGCCGGCGGACGCTGATCGACACCACCTACCTGACCGAGTTCGACCTCGTGACCCTGGGCGACGACGTCTCCATCGGCACCAACGCCTCGCTGCAGACCCACCTGTTCGAGGACCGGGTCATGAAGATGGACCACGTCATCGTCCGGGACCGGGCCAGCGTCGGGGACAAGTCGGTGGTCCTCTACGGCTCCACCGTCGAGGAGGACGCCACGATCGCCGACCTCTCCCTCGTGATGAAGGGCGAGGTGCTGCCCGCCGGCACCGCGTGGAGCGGCATCCCGGCCCAGAAGGTCGGCCGCGCCCCGGCCAGCACCCTGCCGGTCCGGGAGGACCCGGCACTGGACACCCCGGCGGTCGACAACCCGGCCACCGAGAGCCGGCAGCTCAGCACCGCGTCGCACGGCCGGGAGGGGTGACCGTGTCCCAGACCAGCCAGCACCAGAACATCGTGGCCCCGCTGCCCCCGGAGCCCGGTGCTCCCGTGGCCTCGCTGCCGCACAGCTGTGCCCCGGCACCGGCCGGCGACGTCGCCGGCACCCCGGCCGAGGGCACTGCTCCAGCGCCCCCGCGCCCGCGGGCACGCCTGATCGGGATCGACGCCGCCCGCGGCGTCGCCCTGATCGGCATGATGTCGGTCCACCTGATCCCCGCGGCCACCGACGACGGGGACGTGTCGTGGGCCTGGCTGCTGTCCAACGGCAAGGCCTCGGCGCTGTTCGCCCTGCTCGCGGGCGTCGGCATCGCCTTCTCCACCGGCCGGCACCGTCCGCCCCGCGGCCTGGCCTGGCGGGCCGGCGCGCTGTCCCTGCTCACCCGCGCCGTGATCATCGCGGCGATCGGCCTCGCGCTCGGGTACGTCGTCGGCACGGACGACGCGGCGGTGATCCTCGCCTACTACGGCGTGCTGTTCGCCCTGGCCATCCCGTTCCTGCGGCTGTCGACCCGCGGCCTGGTGGTGGCGGCCGCCCTCGCGGCGCTCGTCATGCCGCTGGTCAGCTACGGGCTGCGCGAGGGCATGACACCGGTCGCCGAGGTCAACCCGACGCTGACCGACCTGGTCACCGACCCGGTGGGGCTGCTGCTCCGGCTGACCCTCACGGGGGTGTTCCCCGCCCTCGTGTGGATCACCTACCTGCTGGCCGGCATGGCCGTGGGCCGGGCCGTGCTCGCCTCGCGGCGGGTCGTCGGCCAGATCACGCTGATCGGTCTCGCGCTCGCGCTGGCCTCCAGCCTGCTGTCGATGCTGCTGCTGACCGTCGGTGGCCGCGGGGAGCTGCTGCGCGTGGACGCACTGCGGACCATGGACTTCGAGCTCTACCAGGACACCCTGACCTGGGGGCCCTCCGGGACGACGCCGACCAACAGCCCGTGGTGGCTGGTGGCGACGGCGCCGCACAGCGGCAGCCCCCTGGACCTCGCCTTCACCGTCGGCGTGGCCCTGTCCGTGCTGGGTGCCTGCCTGCTGCTCGGCCGGGGTCTGCAGCCGCTGCTCCGCCCGCTGGCCGCCGCCGGGAGCATGACGTTGACGCTCTACAGCGTCCACCTCCTGCTGGTCGCCGCACCGATCCCCCGCGGCGAGCTGAACCTGGTCGTGCAGGTCGTCGTGCTGGTGGCCTTCGCGATGGTCTGGAACCGCAGCCACCTGCGCGGACCGCTGGAGGAGCTGGTCTGGCGGGCGACCGACGCCGTGCGACGGAAGGTCCTGGGCTCACCGGGAGCCCACCGGGCACCGGCCACCGGCGCCGGCAGCTGACCGTGTTCGGGCGCGCGTCCGGACGGGGCGGGGACCGGCGGCTGGCGCTGGTCTACCGGGGCCCGGCCTCCACCGCCGGGTGCCCGGAGGCGGTGGCCGGTGCCCTGGCGCGGAGCCGGTGGGACCTCGACGTCCACTTCGTCGGCCCGAAGGAGCGCCTGGCCCTCGAGCCGGCGGTGCTCGCCTCCGCGGTCGTCTACGCCCAGCCCGGCGGCGGCGAGCTGGAGAAGGCCTGGCGCAAGGTCCGCAAGCAGGCGCCGGCGATCCGGGAGTACGTCGCGGGTGGCGGCCGCTACCTGGGCTTCTGCCTGGGCGGGTACCTCGCCGGGGAGACCCCCGGCTTCGGGCTCCTGCCCGGGGACACCGACCAGTTCGTCTCCTCCCCCGGGGCGTGGCCGACGCACACCGACGACGCGGTGGCCACGGTCGTCTGGGACGGCCGCCGTCGCGAGGTGTTCTTCCAGGACGGCGCCTGGTTCGACCTCGACCCCAGCCGGGGGCCGGCCGAGGTGCTGGCCACCTACGAGAACGGACTGCCCGCGGCCGTGGTGGCCCCGTACGGAGCCGGCGCGGTCGGCGTCGTCGGCCCGCACCCGGAGGCGACCCCGGACTGGTTCACCGACGTCGGGCTGCCCGTGCCGGCGGACCTGCGGGCCGACCTCACCCAGGACCTCGTCGACCGGGTGATGCGGATCGGTCAGGTCACCCCGACGCGCTGACCACGGCACACGGCACACGGGCCACCGCAGGAGCGCGACTCCGGCGGTGGCCCGTGTGCTGTGGCGGGTGGTGGTGCGGGCGTGGCGCCCGCGGTGGCTCAGCCCTCGTCGAGGAAGCCGGCCACGATGGTGCCGAACTGCCCGGACCGGTTGTGCCCGACCCCGGCCGGGGCGACCAGCCGGGTGTCCAGGCCCTGAGCCGAGTACCACCGCTCCCCGGCCTGCGCGCCGTAGGGCCCCGACAGTGCGTTGAACCCGCCGTTCGCGCCGGTGTCCAGGGCGCCGGTGTCCCAGCGCAGGGCGACCTGTCCCTTCACGTCGGCGGGGATGCTCGCCCGGCCCGCCGGTGCGCCACCGCCGCCGATGGCGATGACGCCGCCGCCGCCGGACCAGAGCGCCGGGTGGGCCGGGAAGACGAAGCGCGTCGCGGCCTGAGCACCCGAGGAGTAGCCGGCGAACCACAGCTCACCGGCGCCGTACTGGGCCTTCGTCTCGGCGATCAGGGCCGCCAGGTACGAGGCGTAGCCGGCGGCGTCCCCGCGCTCCCAGCACTCGCAGTCGCGGTTCGGGCTGAACGGCGCCACGAGCACCATGTTGCGCTCCCGGGCCACCGCGGCCAGCCCCTTCGACCCGCCGATGGCGTAGGACTGGGTCGGGTTCTCGACGCCGTACTCACCGGTGCCGTCGGCGTACACGAGCAGGCCGATCGGCTTCGCCGGGTCGATGCCCTCGGCGAAGACCCGGTAGTCCGCGGTGTAGCCCGCGGCGCTGAAGGACGTCGTCCGGTTGGTCAGCGGGGCCGTGGGCTTCGACGGCGTCGGGCTGGTGGCGACCGGAGCCGGAGCCGGGACCGGAGCCGGCGCGGGGGCAGCCACCGGGGCAGGGGCCGGCGCCGGTGCGGGTGCGGGTGCCGGGGAAGGAGCCGGGGCCGGGACCGGTGCGGGCGCCGGGGCCGTCGTCGTGGGGGCCGGCTGCCGGGTGCCCCGACGGGCCCGCTCGGCCTGCCGTGCGGCCTTCTCGGCCCGGGTGGCCTCGACCTGGACCGCCGTCCCGGCCTGCGGCTGGACCGCCGTCTCGGCCTGCGGCTGGACGTTGCTCACCGGCGACGTGACGGGCGGGGAGTCCGCGACGCTCGTGGCGCCGAACGTGGCGGTCAGGCACAGGAACGCGGCGGCCGCGCCCGTCCGCGCACGCCGGCCGCTCCGGGTGGAGAGGGCGGACAGGAAGCGGCGGCCACGGCCGCTCCGGGTGTGACGTCTGGACAAGAAGAGACCCCTCCGAGCGTCCGTCACCAGCGGTGCGGACGGTGTGCGGTGATTACGGAACTGATCGTTACACGCACTTTCTGCATCCGTAAGGTCACGCACGGTCCACAGTTGGCTCATTCGTCCCACGCGCAACGCCCGCCCCGGGAGCCGGTGCGCGAGGTCACGCCGGCCGCCGATCACCGCGGGTTGGCACCCGTTGCGCACAACCGGGACGATGGAGGGGCAACGGGACTCCCCGTCGTCCACCTTGGAGAGGGCAGTGATGCGCGCGGGTCGTCGACGGGCCGCGGCCGCCGCGCTCACCGGGGCCGTGCTGCTCGCCGGTTGCACCACCGCCGAGCCCGCCGAGTCGCCGTCCCCGCCGACGGCGGCCGAGGCCGTGGGCTGGCCCGAGCCGTGGGCGGACCGGCCGGTGGTCGACCTGCGCTTCGACGTCGCCGAGGACCTGGAGACGGTCGCCGGCGAGGAGCGGGTCGTCTTCACCCCCGACCTCAACACCTGTGTGCTCGTGTTCCGCTCCTGGCCCAACAAGCCGGTCACCGCGCGCGCGGGCAGTGGGCTGACCGTGTCCGAGGTGCGGGTCGACGGCGAGCCGGCCGAGGTCCGCGACGTGCCGGCCGGGGCGACCGACAGCGCGCCCGCCGGCACGCTGCTGGAGGTGCCGCTGGCCGAGTGCGCGGAACCCGGCGACGAGATCACCGTCGACCTCGAGTTCACCGTCGAGCTCGGCCCGGACGTCAACGAGCGGGTCGGCACCTCCACCGACGTCGACGCCGCCTGGTTCGCCACCGCCTTCCCCCTGCTGTCCTGGGAGCGCGGGCGGGGATGGGACCGCAACCCCGCCGTGGCCGTCGCCGGCGAGATGGCGGTGAGCGAGGACTTCGAGCTGGCCTCGCTGGAGGTGGTCGCGGACTCCCGGTACGAGGTGCTGGGCACCGGCCGGGCGGTCGGCACCTCCCCCGGTCCCGGCGACACCACGGTCCACGAGTTCACCGCCCCCTCGGTCCGGGACGTCGCCGTGACGGTCGGGGAGCTCGACGTCCAGTCGGCCGAGATCGGCGGGGTCCGGGTCCACGTCGGCCTGGACGAGGGCGTGGAGGAGGCGACCACCGGCGAGTGGCTGGCCCAGCTCGAGGCGTCGATGACGGCCCTGGTCGACCTGCTGGGCCCCCACCCCTACGAGGACCTCTGGGTGTCGGTGCTGTCGGCCCAGACCAGCGGCATCGAGTTCCCCGGCGCCGTCCAGTTCGGCGACGTCGACCCGGACTTCCGCCGGGCGCTGGTGACCCACGAGCTGGCGCACATGTGGTTCTACGGCCTGGTCGGCAACAACCAGGGGGTACACCCCTGGCTGGACGAGTCGTTCGCGACGTTCGCGCAGATGGTCGTGCACGGCGAGGGCTCGGCCAGCATGGCCGAGCTGCCCGGGTCCCGCCGGCACGGCGTGGGCGAGCCGATCCAGTACTGGGAGCAGTTCCGGCGGCCCAGCTCGGCCTACTACGACACCGTCTACATCGTCGGCGGGACGACCCTGGTCGATGCCCGGGCCCAGGTGGGCCCCGAGGCGTTCGACGCCGCGCTGCAGGAGTACCTGCGCGCGAACGCCTGGCAGGTCGCCACGCCGGACGACGTCCAGGCGGCCTTCGCCGGGCTGCCCGAGGTGCTCGACGAGCTCGAGGAGGTCGGCGCGCTGCCCTGACCGGCGCCCCGGGTCAGCGGGCGCAGGAGATGCAGGTCCGCGCGTGCGGTCGGGCGGCCAGTCGCTCCGGGGCGATCTGCTGCCCGCAGTCGGCGCACCGGCCGTGCTCCCCGGCCGCGGCGCGGGCGAGCGCTGCGTCGACGTCGGCCAGCCGGCGGCGGGCCTGGTCCAGCAGCGCCGCCACCTGCTGCCGCTCGAAGGCGATCGTCGCGCCCTCGGGGTCGTGCTCGTCGTCGGCGTTGGACGACCGGGACGCCGCCACGACCTCCTCGAACTCCCGGGTGAGAGCGTCTATCTGCGCCAGCGTCTCGGCCCGGGTGCGGGTCAGGTCGTCGATCACCGTCATCCCGTCATCGTCCAGCACCGCAGCTCCCCCGGGGCGCCGTACGCCCGCCCGGTCAGGACGACGTGCGCCGCAGCAGCCGCAGCGAGCCGGTGCCGGGCAGCTCGGCGAACTCCCCCGACCGCAGCACCCGCTGGTAGACCCCGAACGGGGCCTGCCCGCCGTCGGCCGGGTCCGGGAAGACGTCGTGGATGGCCAGCGTCCCTCCGACGGCCAGCTTCGCCACCCAGGCGTCCTGGTCCCGCCGCGCGGACTCCTCGGTGTGGCTGCCGTCGAGGAACAGCAGCGCCAGCGGCGTGGACCACAGCGGCGCGAGCACCTCCGACCGGGCGACGACGGCGACCACGACGTCCTCCGCGCCGGCGGCGGCGACGGTGCGCCGGAAGCCGGGGAGCGTGTCGATCCGCCCGACCAGCGGGTCGACCAGCGACGGGTCGTGGTACTCCCAGCCGGGCTGGTGCTCCTCCGAGCCGCGGTGGTGGTCGACGGTGACCACCTGCCGGCCGGTCTCCCGGGCGGCGGCCGCCAGGTACAGCGCCGACTTGCCCAGCCAGCTGCCGATCTCCAGCAGCGGCCCGGGCACCTGCACCGCGCGCGCCGCGGCGTACAGCGCCCGGCCCTCGTCCGGCGGCATGAACCCGGGTGCGGCGGCCGCGGCGGCCAGCAGGTCGATGGTCATCGGGTGGCTCCTCCGGTGCGGTCGGCGGGCAGCTCGGCGGGTGCCGGGGTCGCCGACGTCGCCGCCGCCGCGACCAGGGCGCCGATCAGCGTGGTCACCGGGACCGCGAGCACCAGCGCGATCCCGCCGACCAGGGTGCGGACCACCTCCTCGCCCACGACCGAGCCGGTCAGCGTCGTCCAGAACGGACGTTCGTAGATGTCGAAGAGCAGCAGCAGCGGCAGCGCTGCGCCGGCGTAGGCGAAGACGATCGTGTAGATCGTCGAGGCGATGTGGTCGCGCCCGATCGCCATGCCGCGCTGGAACAGCTGCACCCAGCCCATCTCCGGCGAGACCTCGTGCAGCTGCCAGACCGCGGACGCCTGGGTGATGGTGACGTCGTTGAGGATGCCCAGCCCGGCCACGACGAGGGCGGCCAGCACGAGGCCGGAGAAGTCCAGGGTCGGGTCGAACTGGAGCAGCTGCACGGCCTCCTCGTTCGCCAGGCCGGTGAGGTGCGCGGCGGCGACGGCGATCGTGCCCAGGACCGCGCTGAGCGCGAGGCCGAACAGGGTGCCCAGCAGCGCCGTCGTCGTCCGGGCGTTGAAGCCGTGGGCCAGGTACAGGACGACGTACATGATCGCCGAGGAACCGACCAGGCTGACCCAGATCGGCGAGGAACCGGCCAGCAGCCCGGGCAACATGAACTGCAGCAGGATGAAGAACGCGAACCCCAGGCCGAGCAGCGCGAGCAGCCCCCGCAGCCGGGCGACCGCACCCACCACCAGGGTGAAGGCCAGCGCGAGCGTGATGATCGGGGTGCTGCGGGGGAAGTCCTGGAAGGAGTAGGTGACCTGGCCGGTGTCGATGCCGGGGTCGCGGTTGAGCACCAGCTCGTCGCCCACCTCGACGCCCTCGGCCACCACCTCCGAGGAGAGCTCGACCTGCACGTAGTCGCCGGAGCTGTCGCCCTCGGCGACGACCAGGACCGCCCGGGCGCAGATCTGGGCGGGCGCGTTGCCGGTCGCCGCGGCGCACTCGTAGGGCTCCAGCGACACGATGGTCGCCTCGGGGTAGGTCGTGCCCGGCGGCTGGAACGACTCCGCCGCCTGCTGCGCGGCGGTCTGCGCGCTGCTGGGCCACAGCACCAGCAGGCCGACCAGCGTGGCGACGCCGACCGGCACCAGCACGAGGAGCATCAGCCGGACGGCGGTGCGCCGGCGGGCGACCACGGCCGGGTCCGGGGGGCGCAGCTCGCCGTCGGGTCCGGTGTCGGGTCCGTGGCTGTGGGTGTGGTCCGGCACCCGGACAGGCTAGGTGGCCGGTCGGCCGATCCCCGGCCGGGCGAGGCGGCGACGTCGCACCTGCCCCTCGCCCCCCGCGGGTCCCGCTGCCCGGGCTGCGGTCAGCTCAGCCGGTAGGCGCGCTCGGCGTTGCCGGCGCCGATCATCGCCGCGACCCGGACGGCGTCGGCCGTCGTCCAGGCGTCCTCGGCGACCCCCTCGGCGAGGTACCGGCCCAGTCCCCGGCGGAACAGCAGCGTGCCGAGCAGGTAGAGCTCGCCCAGCCCGAAGGCGTCGGAGGAAAACAGCACCTTGCCGAACGGGGCCAGCTCCAGCAGCTCGCGCAGCACCGCCCCGGACCGGTGCCCGACGTTGTGGGTGGCCAGCCCGACGTCGACGAAGACGTGCCCGAACACCTGCGCGAGGAAGCCGGCGTTGCGGTGGAACGGGTAGTTGTGCAGCAGCATCACCGGCACCCCGGCCGGCTCGGTCGCCCGCAGCAGGTCGGTCAGCAGCAGCGGGTCGCAGCGGTGCAGGTCGACGTCGGCGTCGCCGTAGCCGACGTGGAACTGCACCGGCAGCCCCAGGTCGATGCCGCACCAGACCAGGAACCGGTGCAGCACCGGGTCGGCGACCCGCAGCCGGCCACCGCCGGCCAGCAGCCGGTCCGCGGCGCGGGCCACCTCGGCGTCGGCCGGGCGGGCGCCCTCCAGGCCGAGGCCGACCCGGTACGCGGCGATCGACTTCACCCCGGCGGCGCCGGCGGTGCGGGCGGCCAGCCGGGTGCGGAACCGCTCGGCGAACCCGGCGGCGCCGACCTCCTCGGCGAGCACCTCCTCGGCGAGGGCCTCCAGGCGCACGACCTCCCGCGCCCGCCCACCGGCGAGGGCGGCGAGCTGCGCCGGGGAGGTGATCGGCTCGGGCAGGTAGCCGGTGTCGAGCAGGAACGTGCCGGTGCCGGTCGCGGTGAGCATCCGGCGGTTCACCTCGTCGGCGCCCAGCTCAGCCCGGCGGTCCAGGTACTCCGCGGCCGGGGCGTGCGCCGGCAGGTCCAGCACCGGCGGGCACCAGCGGCGGACGGCGAGCCCGACCTGCGAGTCGAACAGCGAGCCCCCGAGCGCGCTCGGCCCGGCCGCCTCGGTCAGCATCGACTCGAACTCGGCGCGGGTCAGGTCCCGGCGCACCAGGCCGTGGCAGTGGTGGTCGACCAGCGGCAGGCCGGCGAGATCGGGGTCCAGGTCGCTCACCGGGCCAGTCTGGACCGGGGCCGGCCCGCACGCCGCCCGCCCGCGGCCGGGACTGCCACGACCGGCAGCTGCCTACAGTCGGGGCATGGCGTCCTGGAGCACCACCGACATCCCCGCGCAGACCGGTCGCACCGCCGTCGTGACCGGGGCGAACAGCGGCCTGGGGCTGGAGACCGCGCGCGCCCTGGCCGTGGCCGGCGCCCGCGTGGTGCTGGCCGTGCGGGACCCCACCCGCGGGACGCAGGCCGCCGCGAACCTGCCCGGTGAGGTGGAGGTGCGCCGGCTGGACCTGGCCGACCTGTCCTCGGTGCGCGAGTTCGCCGCGGGGTGGTCCGGTGACCTCGACGTCCTGGTGAACAACGCCGGGATCATGCACGTGCCGGCCGGGCGCACCGCCGACGGCTTCGAACTGCAGTTCGGCACCAACCACCTCGGTCACTTCGCGCTGACCAACCTGCTGCTGCCGCACGTGACCGACCGGGTGGTCACCGTCTCCTCGATGCTGCACCGGTCCGGGGAGATCGTGCTCGACGACCTCAACTGGGAGCGCCGGCCGTACTCGGCCACCGGGGCCTACGGGCAGTCCAAGCTGGCCAACCTGCTGTTCACCCTGGAGCTCCAGCGCCGGCTGACCGCGGCCGGCTCGACGGTGCGCGCCCTCGCCGCCCACCCGGGCTGGGCGGCCACCAACCTGCAGGGCCGCACGGGCAACCGGGTGAAGGACGCCGCGATGGCGGTGGCCAACCGGGCGCTGGCCACCAGCGCCCAGCAGGGGGCCCTGCCCACGCTGTTCGCCGCGGTCGCCGACCTGCCCGGCGGCGGGTTCACCGGTCCGGACGGCACCACCATGCGCGGCGCACCCACGCTGGCCGGCCGCAGCCCGGCGGCCTCGGACCCGGCGATGGCCGAACGGCTGTGGGCCGCCTCCGCCGGGCTCACCGGGACCGATCTCCCGGCGCAGCTGCCGGGCTGAGCGCCCGCCGTTCCGCCGCCGGCGCCGCGGCGAGGAGCAGGGCGGCGGCCACTCCGAACGCCGTCCGGGTGCTCGCCGCGTCGGCGACCGCGCCGAGCAGCAGCGCACCGACCGCCTGACCCGCGGTGAGGCCGATGAACAGCACCGCCGCGGCCTGCGGCGCCGCGGCGGGCAGCCGGTGGCCACCCCAGGCGATGAGCACGCCGCTGAGCGCGACGAACGCGGCGCCGAACCCGGCCAGCGCCAGCGCCGCCGCGGCCGGCGAGCCGGGCAGGGCGGCGAGCAGCAGGGTGGCGGCGGCCGCGATCCCGGCCGAGCTCAGCCAGGCCCAGCGCAGCCCGACCCGCAGCACCAGGTCGCCGCTGAGGCCCCCGATCAGGCCGGCACCCCCCAGCACGCACCAGAGCAGCCCCGTCGTGCGGTCGGGCAGCGCGCCGGCGACGGTCATCAGCTCCCGGCCGAAGGTCCACACCGCGGCACAGCCGGCCCCCGCCAGCACCGCGGCGACCAGCGGCCGGGCCAGCTCGCGCAGCGGCGCCTCGGGGCGGGCCTCCGCGGCGGCCGGCCAGCGGCTTCTCCGGTCGGCCCAGGCGGTGACCAGCACGGCCACCACGGCGAAGCCCGCCCACGCCGGACGCCACGCGTCGGGCACGGTGAGCACCAGCAGCCCGCCGACGACGACGCCGGCACCGGTACCGCTGTTGACCAGGGCCTGGGCCCGGGACTGTGCATCCGGCCGCACGGTCGAGGCCACGGCAGCGACCAGCGCCGGGGTGGCTGCGCCCGCTCCGCTGCCCGCCACGAACGCCCCCACCGCCAGGACCGGGACCGACCACGCGGCGGCCACGAGCAGCGAGCCCAGCGCCGCCGTCCCACCGGCCAGCCACAGCGCCCGGCGCCCCCGGGCCCGCCCGGCCAGCCGCTGGCCCGCGTGGGCGGCGAGGCAGTAGGCCAGGTAGCTGGCCGCCGCGATGGCCCCCGCGGTACCCGGCGAGAGCCCGAACGCGGTGCGGAACTGCGGCAGGTACAGGCCGAAGCCGTAGCGGGCCAGCCCGTAGGTGACCGCGATGACCGCCAGCCCGGGCACCACCAGGGCAGCCGGCCGGTCCTGCGTCGTCGAGTGTAACGATCGTTTCGCCATAACGAGCGTTACAGTAGACGCATGAGCCCCCGTCCGGCGACTCCAGCCGCCCGCGACCGGCTGCTCGCCGCCGCCGGTGAGCTGTTCTACGAGTCCGGCATCGCCGCGACGGGCGTCGACGCGGTGCTCGCCCGGGCACAGGTCGCCCCGGCGACGATGTACGCGCACTTCCCCGGCAAGGACGGGCTGGTGGCGGCCTACCTCGAGCAGCGGTACGACCGCTGGCTGCGGACCTGGGACGAGGTGCTCGCCGAGCACACCGACCCGGTCGACCGGCTGCTGTCGCTCTTCGACGCCGTCGACCGGTACCGCGCCCGCGAGGGCAACAGGCGGGGGTGCGGGTTCCTCGCCGCGGCCACCGAGCTGCCGGCCGACCACCCCGGCCAGCCGTGGTTGCAGGCGGACTCCCGGCTGCTGACCGACCGGCTGCGGGAACTGGCCGTCGCCGCCGGCCTGGCCGACCCGGACGAGGCGGCCGCCACCCTGCTGCTCTGCTACGACGGCGCACTGGCCCGCTCGGCACGGGAGTGGACCACCCCGGGCCTCCACACCGACGACCCGGTCCGGCGGGCCCGCGGGCTCGCCGCCGCCTGGCTCGCCCAGCAGGGCCACCGCCCCGTTCGCTGAGCCCTGCCCCGCTCGCCGAGCCACCGCCCCGTTCGCCGAGCCACCGCCCGCTCGCCGAGCCGCCGGACCACGAGCTGCCGCGCCACCTCGCGTGGTGCGCTCGGGGATGGCGTGGTGCACTGCCGCGGTGTCCGTCGTCGAGAAGCTCGACCGGCTGCAGCGCCGGCGCCGCGCGGCCGGCTTCCCCATCGCCGTGGTCTACAAGTACGTGGACGACTCCGGCCCGTACCTGGCCGCCCTGATCACCTACTACGCCTTCGTCTCGCTGTTCCCCCTGCTCCTGCTGTTCTCCACCATCCTGAGCAACGTCCTGGTGAACGACCCGGAGCTGCAGCAGCAACTGCTCGAGTCGGCGGTCAGCCAGTTCCCGGTGGTCGGCCAGCAGCTCGGCGAGCCGCGGGGCCTCAGCGGCGGCGTCCTCGGGGTGGTCGTCGGCATCCTGGGCTCGCTGTACGGGGCGCTCGGCGTCGCCCAGGCGATCCAGTACGCGATGAACACCGCCTGGGCGGTCCCGCGCAACAGCCGGCCCAACCCGTTCCTGGCCCGGGGGCTCAGCCTGCTGCTGGTCGCGACCGCCGGGCTGGCCGTGATCGGGACGACGGCCCTGGCCACCTTCACCGCCGGCCACGCCGGCTCGATGGGCGGGTCGTCCCGGGTGCTGACCGTGCTCGGGTCGGTGCTGATCAACGCGGTCGTCTTCGTGTTCGTCTTCCGGCTGGCCACCGCCCGGCACCTGACGATCCGTCAGGTGCTCCCGGGGGCCGTCATCGCCGCGGTGCTGTGGCAGCTGCTGCAGACCTTCGGCGTCACCTACGTCAGCCGGGTCATGACCAGTGCCAGCGCCACCAACGGCGTCTTCGCGCTGGTCCTCGGCCTGCTGGCGTTCCTGTACCTGGCCGCGGTGGTCGGCGTCCTGTGCGTGGAGATCAACGTGGTGCGGGTCAACCGGCTCTGGCCGCGGGCGCTGCTCACCCCGTTCACCGACGACGTCGACCTCACCCCCGGCGACCGGCGGAGCTACACCGGCATGGCGAAGGCCCAGCGGACCAAGGGCTTCGAGACGGTGCACGTCACGTTCGACCCACCCGACCGCAGCACGGACTGAGCGCGACCCCGACCGACACCGGAGGGCACATGGACCTGCACGAGCGGGACGGACGACGGGCCGCGGCCGAGGCGGTGCTGGACGACCTCGCGGGCGCCGGCGTGGTCGGCGTGGTGCTGCCCTGGGTCGACACCAGCGGCATCACCCGGATGAAGTCGGTGCCGCTGGCCAGGCTGCCCAGCGCCGCCCAGTGGGGCGTGGGCATGAGCCCGGTCTTCGACGGCTTCCTCGTCGACGACTCGATCCTGGCCGGCACCCACGCGGGCAGCGCGATCGGCGACCTGCGGCTGCAGCCGGACCTGTCCGGTCTCCGGGTGCTGGCCGCCCAGGACGGCTGGGCCTGGGCACCGGTCGACCGGTACACCCAGGACGGCGTGCCGCACGTGCAGTGCTCGCGCTCGCTGCTGCGCCGGCTGGTCGGCGAGCTGGCCGACCAGGGGTTGAGCGTCCGGGCCGCCATCGAGGTCGAGTGGGCGCTGGGCGAGGGCGCGGGGCCGCCGGGCTCCGATCCCCGCACCTTCCGGCCTGCGCTCGCCGGGCCCGCCTACGGCACGACCCGGCACATCGAGGTCTCCGACTACGCGCGGGACCTGCTGGAGGCGCTGGCGGCCCAGGGGGTCGCGGTCGACCAGTTCCACCCCGAGTACGCCGACGGCCAGCTGGAGGTGTCGGTGGGGGCACAGGACCCGGTCGCGGCCGCCGACACCGCGCTCCTGGTGCGCAGCACGATCCAGGCGGTCAGCGTCGCGCACGGGCTGCGCGCCACGTTCTCCCCCAAGGTGACCGCCGACGGGGTGGGCAACGGCGGCCACGTGCACCTGTCGCTGTGGCGCGGGGCGGAGAACCTGATGACCGGTGGGCCCGGGACCTTCGGGCTGACCACGGACGGGGAGGCGTTCACCGGCGGGGTGCTCGACCACCTGCCCGCCCTGCTCGCCGTCGGCTGCCCGGGCGTCGCCTCCTACCTGCGCCTGGTGCCCTCGCACTGGGCCGGCGCCTACGCCGTCTGGGGTCTGGAGAACCGGGAGGCCGCCGTCCGCTTCGTCACCGGGCCCAGCGGCAACCGGCAGGCGGCGGCCAACGTCGAGGTCAAGTGCGTGGACGGCGCGGCCAACCCGTACCTGCTGCTGGCCGGCCTGCTCGCCGCCGGCCAGGCCGGGCTGCGCGCCGGGTCCGCCCTCCCCGACCCGGTCGCCGTCGACCCCGGCACGCTGACCGAGGAGGCGCGCCGGGAGGCCGGGATGAGGTCGCTGCCGACCTCGCTCGCGGAGGCGGTGACCGCCTTCGAGCGGGACGACGTGCTGCGCGCCGCGTTCGGGCCGGAGCTGGCGACCACCATCGCCGAGGTCCGCCGGGGCGAGATCGCGCTGTTCGACGGCGCCTCGCCGGAGGAGGTCACCGCGGCGGTCCGCTGGCGGTACTGACGGGCCCCACCGCCGGTCGGTCGTCGACACGCGACGCGCGGAGTCTCCAGTGACGACTGGAAGATTTCTGCAGCGGAGGTGTTTACTCCAGTGCGCGGCCGAGGTAATCTCCAGTTGCCGCTGGAGGTTCACCAGAGGCGGCGACACGAGACCCGAACCAGCACGACATCCGGAGGTACGCAGCCATGATGCTGACTTCCTACGACCCCTTCGCCGCGACGTCCGCCGCCTTCCGCGCGCTGGACCAGCTGACCGGCCGATCCGGCACGACCACCGCCCGCCCGCTGGCCGGCATGCCGATGGACGCCTACCGGGTGGGCGACAACTTCGTGGCCCACTTCGACCTGCCCGGCGTCGACCCCGGCTCGATCGACCTGTCGGTCGAGGGCACCACGCTGACGATCAGCGCCGAGCGGTCCGTGCCGCAGATCGAGGGCGCGCAGTGGCAGGTCGCCGAGCGCCCGTTCGGCAGCTACACCCGACAGCTGGTCCTGGGCCGCAGCCTGGACACCGACCGGCTGGAGGCCAGCTACCACGACGGGGTGCTCACCGTGAGCATCCCGGTGGCGGAGAAGGCGAAGGCCCGCAAGATCTCCGTGACCCGGGCCGACACCCCGGCCGCGGTGCAGGGGCACACGATCGAGGGCGAGCAGCCCGCCGTCGAGAGCTGATCGACAGCCGTCGACAGCAACCCGGGAGGGGCGGGACCCGACGGTCCCGCCCCTCCCGTCGTCTCCCGGAGGACGCATGAGCACCGACCCGCTCCAGCCCCTGGACGACCCCGACCACCCGGTGCTCACCATGAGCCAGGCGGCCGACCTGCTCGGCGTCCAGGCGGCCTTCCTGCGCAGCCTGGACTCCTCCGGCGTGCTGCACCCGCACCGCTCCCCCGGCGGTCACCGCCGCTACTCCCGGCACCAGCTCCAGCTGGCCGCCCGGGTCCGGGTGCTGCTGGACGACGGCCACCTGCTCGGCTCGGCGCAGGTCATCGTGCAGCTGCAGGACGACCTGGCCGAGGCCGTCGCCGACGCCGAGCACGCTCGCGACGAACGGGACGCCGTCCGCCAGGAGCTCCGCGACCGGCGTCGCTGAGCCGCCCGGCTCAGGGCTCGAGCACCAGCTTGCGGTGGGCGAAGGAGGTCTGCCGCTGCCAGACCGCGGCCACGTCGGCCAGCGGTGCCCGCTCGACCTCCACGGTGATCCGCCCGTCCGCGGCGTGCCCGGTCAGCTCGGCCCAGCCCCGCGCGACGACGTCCGGCGGCACGTGCCGGGTCGTGTAGCCGAGCAGGTCGACCATCGCCTCCCGGAAGCCGCCCGCGACCACCTCTGCCGCCGGCGCCGCCGAGTGGCCGATCTGCACGTGCCGCATCCCCCGGCGGGCAGCGGCCATCGCCGCCAGCGCCGGCCGGCCCCACACCGGGTCGATGGTCACGTCGACCCCGCCGCCGGCCGCGTCCCGGATCCGCTCGCCGAGGTCGGCGACGGACTCCCCGTCGGAGAGCTCGACGGTGGCGTCGGCGCCCAGGTCGGTCAGCCGCTGCAGCGACCCGGCGTCCCGGGCGGCCGCGACCACCCGGCCGGCGCCGAGCACCTTCGCCGCCTGGACGGCGATCGTGCCGAGCACCCCGCTGGCCCCGAGCACGAGCACGGTCTCCCCCGGCTGCACCCGGGCCCGCCACTGCAGCGGCAGCCAGGCCGCCAGGCCGGCGATGCCGAGGGCCACCGCGAGGCCGTCGTCGAGACCCTCGGGCACGTCGAACAGCGAGTCGGCCGGCACCAGCGTGCGCTGCGCCATCGAGCCGAACGGCGCCACGCAGCCGTTGAAGTAGACCCGCCGCCCCTCGACCGTGCCGACCCCCTCGCGCCCGGCGACCGAGGGGAACGGCGGCTTGGTCACGAAGACGCCGGCGGCGGTGGCGACGTCCACCGGGTTGACCCCGGCGACCCGGACGTCCACCACCACCTGCCCCGCCCCGGCGACCGGCTCGTCGAAGGAGGCGAAGGTGGGGGTACCGGGCTCGGTGAGCACTGCTGCGTCCATCGGCCAGACGCTAGGCCAGCGCGGTCCCTCGCGCGCTTCGGCTCAGACCAGCGCAGGCAGCAGCAGGAGCAGCGTCGGCACCAGGAGCAGGGCGACCGCACCGGCCAGCGCCGCCCACCGGGCCGGGGTGGGCAGCGGATCGGGTGGGGCGAGCAGCCGGCGCACCCGGACCGCGACCGGTCCCCCGGTGACGGCGAGCGCCCCGTCGGGCACCTGACCCCCGGCCCCACCGGCGGCGGCCACGATCGCGACGGCGAGCGTCCGCCGCGGGTCCGGCCCGGAGAGCGAGCGCAGGGCGACGTCGTCGGCGCGCATCTCGACCAGGTCGCGCACCCCGTCGTGCGCCCGCTCGGCCGCCGGCAGCACCGGCAGCGCGGCCCGCCAGGCGACGAACGGCAGCAGCAGCAGGTGGTGGTGCTCGCGCAGGTGCGCCCGCTCGTGGGCGACGACGGCGTCCAGCTGGGCGCCGTCCAGCTCGGCCACCATGCCCGAGGAGAGCACCAGCAACGGCCGCGCCCCGGGGATGCAGAACGCCACCGGCGCGGGGTGGTCCAGCAGCAGCGCCTCGTCGCCGGCGGCCGCACCCGGCCGGACCAGCAGCTCCAGCATCTCCCGGTGCCGCCGCCGGGTGCGGGCGGTGCGGACGCCGGAGAGCGCGAGCACCCCCAGCAGCTCCAGTGCCAGCACCGCGGCGAGGGTCTGGGCGACCCAGTGGTCACCGCGGACCGGTTCGGCGCTGGGCTGCCGGGTCACCCAGTGCCACCACGCCTCGGGCAGCGAGTGCCCCCAGGGCGCGAGCCCGTGCACCAGCAGCGCACCGATGATCGCCAGGCCGCCGGCCAGGCCGATGGCCTGCCAGCAGACGAGTGCCGCCAGCGGGTCGCGCCGGGGCCAGCGCGCCCGGGCCAGGGCGGCCGGCACCGGCCAGGCCAGGAGCGCCGCCAGGACGCCGAGCGCCAGGGCGGTGGCCGGGAGCACGCTCAGCGGGCGGCGGTGCCGTCCGCGCCGGCCCCCGCAGCGTCACCGTCGGCCACACCGCCACCGGCCGCACCGCCGCCGGCGAGGAGCGCGCGGAGCATCGCGGCGTCCTCGGCGTCGACACTGCCCACGAAGCGGGCGAGCACCGCCTGCCGGTCGGCGGACTGGCCGAGCACCTCGTGCATGAGCTCCGCGGCGTGCGCCTCACGCGTGGCGCGGGGGGCGAAGCGCCGGGGGCGCTGGTCGTCGTGGACGACGAACCCCTTCTGCTCCAGCCGGCTCAGCACGGTGTGCACCGTGGTCAGCGCGAGCCCGCGATCGGCGAGCTGCTGCTGCAGCTCCGTGGCGCTCACCGGACCGGCGGCGGCCCACAGCCGGTCCATGAGCGTGCGCTCCAACTCACCGAGTGAGGCCATTGGTCCCTCCCCTGTCCGGCGTCTCACACCCGAGGGTCACTGCGGGTCGTGGACGAGAAGTTCTACGAGGCGTAGAAATAGGTTCTACGACGTGTAGAAGACTACGCCGGTCGTACGAGACAGGGAGGCGACAGCCGTGGACGTCCTGGACGTAGCGCGCTGGCAGTTCGGGATCACCACCGTCTACCACTTCATGATGGTCCCGCTGACCATCGGGCTGGGCATCCTGCTCGTGGTCATGCACACGATGTGGGTGCGCACGGACAACCCCGAGTGGCTGCGGATGACCCGGTTCTGGGGCCGCATCTACCTGATCAACTTCGTCCTCGGGGTGGCCACCGGGCTGGTCCAGGAGTTCCAGTTCGGACTCGCCTGGAGCGAGTACAGCCGGTTCGTGGGCGACGTCTTCGGGTCCCTGCTCGCCCTGGAGGCGCTGCTGGCCTTCTTCCTCGAGTCGACCTTCCTCGGCCTGTGGATCTTCGGCTGGGGCCGGATCCCGAAGAAGGTGCACCTCGCCGCGCTCTGGGCGGCGGTGATCGGCTCCATCGTCAGCGCGTACTTCATCATCGCGGCGAACTCCTGGATGCAGCACCCGGTCGGGGTCGTGACCGACGACGCCACCGGCCGGCCGCAGCAGGTCGACTTCCTCGCCGTCCTGTCCAACAACACCGCGCTCGCCGCCTTCAGCCACACCATCGTCGGCTCGCTGATGGTCGCCGCCGCCCTGCTCGTCGGCATCGGCCTGTGGCACCTGCGCAAGCGCCGGCTGGCCGGGCTCTCCCCCGACGACGTGGACCACGCCGTGTGGCGCCGCTCGGTGCGGATCGGCGGCTACGCCTCCCTCATCGCCTTCGTGCTGGTCGCCATCACCGGCGACTACCAGGCCAAGCTCATGTACCAGCAGCAGCCGCTGAAGATGTCCTCGGCCGAGGCGCTCTGCGAGACCGAGGCGCCGGCACCGTTCTCCGTCTTCGCCTTCGGCAAGGTGGGCAGCAACGAGTGCGACGACGTCCACTCCTGGACCGTGCCGGCCCTGCTCTCCTACCTGGCGCACGGCGACTTCGAGACCGCGGTGCCCGGGGTCAACCAGCTCCAGGAGGAGTACTCGGCGGCCTACGGGGCGACCTACCCCGACGACCCGTCCTTCGGGGACAAGGCCGGCGAGCCGATCGACTACACCCCGCTGCTGGCGGTCACCTACTGGAACTTCCGGCTGATGATCGGCATGGGCATGCTGTCGGCGGGGGTGGCGGCCTACGCCCTCTGGTCGACCCGCCGGGGGCGGGTGCCGACGTCGCGGATCGGCGTCTACGGCTCGCTGCTCGCGGTGGGCGCGCCCTTCGTCGCCAACGCGGCCGGCTGGATCTTCACCGAGATGGGCCGCCAGCCCTTCGTCGTGTACCCGAACCCGGACGTGCCGCGCGAGGACCAGGTGTACTTCTTCACCGCGCAGGCCGTCTCCCCCGGCGTCAGCGCGGCCGAGGTCTGGACCTCGCTGATCACCCTGACGGTGGTGTACGGCGCCCTGGCCGTGGTCGAGCTCTGGCTGATCGTGAACTTCGTCCGCCGCGGGGTGACCACCAGCGACGGCGCCCCGACGCCGGGCCACACCCCCGACGGCGACCCCGACGCCGACGTCACCCCGGGCAGCGCGAGCACCCGGCGGGCCGACGACGACGACGTCCTCTCCTTCGCCTACTGACCGGTCCTGAGACCGAGAAGGAACTGACATGGACCTGCAGACCGTCTGGTTCGTCGCCGTCGCCGTGCTCTGGACCGGCTTCCTGCTGCTGGAGGGCTTCGACTTCGGCGTCGCCGCCCTGCTCCCGGTGATCGGCCGCAAGCCCGCCGACCGGCACCTGATGCTCCGGTCGATCGGCCCGCTGTGGGACGGCAACGAGGTGTGGCTGATCACCGCGGCCGGCGCCGTCTTCGCCGCCTTCCCCGGCTGGTACGCCACCTGGCTGCCGGCGCTCTACCTGCCGTTCGTGCTGGTGCTCTTCGGCCTGATCATCCGGGCCGTCGCCTTCGAGTGGCGGCACTCGCACCACACCGCGCAGTGGGACAGCACCTGGACCAACGTCATCGTCACCGGCTCGCTCATCGCCGCCCTCGGGGTCGGCGCGGCGCTGGGCGGCACCACCCTCGGCCTGCCCATCGACGGCGACGGCATCCGGGTCGGCGGCGCCTTCGCCGGCGTCACCTGGGCGGCGCTGCTGGGCGGGGTGGCCGTGCTGGCCTACTCGATGGTGCACGGCGCAGTCTTCCTGGCGCTGAAGACCGAGGGCCCGGTGCGGGTGGCCGCGCGCGCCTTCGCCCGCCGCTGGTCGCTGGTCGCGGCGGTGCCGCTGCTGGCCTGGGCGGGGCTGGTGCAACTGCGCTCGGGCACCACCGTCACCGCGGTGCTGTGGCTGGTCGCCGCGCTGGCGGTGCTGGCCACCTGGGCGAGCATCCGGCTGGACCGCGAGGGGCCGGCCTTCACCGCCTGGGCCGTCGTCATGCTCGCCTCGGCCGCGACCGTCTTCGGCGCCGTGTACCCGGTGGTCGTCGTCTCCTCGATCGACCCGGCCTTCGACGTGACGATCGCCGAGGCGTCGGTCAGCGACTACACGCTGACCGTGATGACCTGGGCCGCCGGCGTCGGCCTGCCGGTGGTGCTGGGCTACCAGGCCTGGACCTACTGGGTGTTCCGCAAGCGGCTGACCGCCGAGCCGGAGACCCCGGCCACGGCCGCCGGGGACACGGTGACCGCGTGACCGGAGCACCCCCGAGGGCAGAAATGGCCATTTCTGCCCCGGCGGAGGAGCGCGGGCGGGGGCCGCTGGGGGCCCTCGCCGGGGTGCCGGGGCTGACCGGTGCGCTGGTGCGGGCCGGGGTCGCCGCGCTCGCGCAGACGGTCGGCGTCGTCCTGCTGGCGGCCGGGCTCGCCCGCGCGGTGGCGGACGTCGCCGACGGCACCACCCCCGGGACGTCGCTGCTCGTCGCCCTGCTGGGGGTCGGCATCCGGGCCGCCGCCGGGGGGCTGGGCAGCGTGCTGGCCACCCGGGACGCCCGGCGGGCCGAGGACACCCTGCGCCGCCGGCTGCTCGACCGGCTGCTGGCCGGGGAGGGCGAGGCGGTTCCCGCCGCCGGCGGCACCGGGCCGGCCGCCGTGCTGGCCGCCACCCGGCTGCACGACCTGGGCCCCGCGCTGGCCACCTACCTGCCGGCGCTCGCCTCGACGATCGTCGTCCCCCCGGTGCTGCTGGTCGTGCTCGGGGTGACCGACTGGCTCTCCGCCCTGCTGGTCGCGCTGACCCTGCCGCTGGTGCCGCTGTTCATGGCGCTGG
The DNA here is from genome assembly GCF_011758655.1 of Modestobacter marinus. Lineage (NCBI taxonomy): Bacteria > Bacillati > Actinomycetota > Actinomycetes > Geodermatophilales > Geodermatophilaceae > Modestobacter > Modestobacter marinus. The sequence continues at coordinate 3,001,624 of NZ_JAAMPA010000001.1, read as the reverse complement.
TGGGGCTGCACACCCGGGACCGCACCGTCGCGGCGGCCCGGTCGCTGGACCGGATCGCCGGGCACGTCGCCGAGCTGGTCCGCGGCCTGCCGGTGCTGGTCGGGCTGGGCCGCGCCGCCGACCAGCTGACCGCCCTGGCCGAGCTCGGCGAGACCCACCGCCGCCGCACCCTGGCCACCCTGCGGATCGCCTTCCTCTCCTCGCTGGTGCTCGAGGTGCTCGCCACCCTGTCGGTCGCGCTGGTCGCGGTGACCGTCGGCGTGCGGCTGGTGCACGGGGACGTCGGCCTCGACGTCGGCCTGCTCGCGCTGCTGCTCGCCCCCGAGGCGTTCGCGCCGCTGCGGGCGCTGGGCGCGGCCCACCACGCCTCCGAGGACGCCGCCGAGGCCGCCACCGCCGCCCGCGCGGTGCTCGCCACCCCCGCTCCCCGGCCGGTGCTGACCGCGCCCCCGGCCGGGCAGCTGCGCGGGGTCGCCGTCAGCGGCCTCACCGTCGCCTTCCCCGGCCGCGCGCTGCCCGCCGTCGACGGCGCCTCCTTCGAGGTGGCACCGGGCGAGCTGGTGGCCCTGCGCGGGCCGAGCGGGTCGGGCAAGTCCACCGTCCTCGCCGTCCTGGCCGGCCAGCTCCTCGACGGGGCGACCGCGCAGGTCGACGGCGTGGTGCTGCGGCCGGAGGACGTGGCCGTCGTCCCGCAGTTCCCGCACACCGTCGCCGACACCGTGCTCGACGAGCTGCGCCGGCACGCCGGCGACGTGCCGGCGGACTGGGCCACCGAGCTGGCCGACACCGCGCTGGACTGGCTGGACGCCGGGCACCTGCGCGGGCGCGCCTGCCGCACCCTCTCCCCCGGCGAGCTGCAGCGGGTCGCGCTGGCCCGGGCGCTGGTCCGGGTGCAGCGCGGAGCCCGGGTGCTGCTGCTCGACGAGCCGACGGCGTCGCTGGACGCGGCGAGCACCGCCAGGGTCGCCGAGCTCCTGGTCCGGCTGCGCGGCTCGCTGTGCACCGTGCTGGTCACCCACTCCCCGGCGCTGACCGCGCTGGCCGACCGCACCGTCGACCTCCCCGGCCCCGGCGCCCTGCCGCCGTTCACCAGCCTCCCGGCAGCCGAGCCCACCGTCGAGGCCGCTGCGCCGCTCCCGGCCGCCGAGCCCGCAGTCGCTCCCGAGCCCGGGGCCGCTCCCGAGGCCGCCGCGCCCGTGGTCGACCAGGGCACGACGGGGCTCCGCTGGCCGCGGCGCGCGGTGGTGCACGCGGTCGCCGCCGGAGCGGCCTCCGGTGCGTCGGCCGTGGCACTGACCGCGGTCTCGGGCTGGCTGATCGTCCGGGCCGCCGAGCAGCCGCCGATCCTCACCCTGCTGGTGGCCACGGCCGGGGTGCGCGCCTTCGGGCTGGCCCGCGCCGCGCTCCGCTGGCTGGAGCGGCTGGCCGGCCACGACGCCGCCTTCCGGCTCGCGTCGGACACCCGGCTGCGGGTGTGGCGGGCGCTGGTCGCGCAGGGCCCGGCCGCCGACCGCACGCCCGGCCGCGCCCTGGCCCGGGTGGTCGGGGACGTCGGCCTGCTGCAGGACCTCTCCGTCCGGGTGGTCACCCCGCCGCTGGTCTCCGGCGTGGTGCTGGCCGGGACGACGGCGGTGCTGGCGCTGCTCGACCCGCGGGCCGGCGCGCTGGTGGGCGCCCTCGTCGCGGTCGCGGTGCTGGGCGTGCTCGGCGTGCACCGGCTGGCCGACCGGGGCGGTGCCCGGCACGCCGCCGAGCTGCGCACGGTGACCCTGCGGGAGACCAGCGCGGTCCTGGAGGCCGCCGGCGACCTGCGGGCACACGGCCTGGCCGGCGCGGCCGTCGACCGGCTCGACGCGCTGGGCCGCCGGCAGGGCCGCGCGGCCCGGGCCGGGGCGACCGCCACGGCGCTGGGCGACGCGCTCGCCGTCCTGGCCACCGGTGCCGCCGCCGTCGGGGCGCTGGCGGTCGCCGCGGCCGGCGTCCGCGCCGGGGAGCTCTCCGCACCCGTCGCCGCGATCCTGGCGCTGGCGCCGCTGGCGCTGCTCGAGCCGCTCACCGCCCTCGGCGCCGCGCAGCGGCACCGGCTGGCCTGGCAGGACGCCCGGGCCCGGGTCGAGGCCGTGCTCGCCGAGCCGGTGGCCGCCGACCCCGCACCGGCCGAGCGACTGGCCCCGCCCCAGCCGGTGCGCGAGCTCGCGCTGGAGCACCTCACCGCCGGCTGGCCCGGGCGCCCGGGGGTGCTGCGCGACGTGGACGCCGTCGCCACCGCCGGGTCCGACTGGCTGGTGGTCACCGGCCCGTCCGGATCGGGCAAGTCGACGCTGCTGTCGGTGCTGATGGCCTCGCTGCGCCCCGCGGCCGGCGGCTACGTCCTCGGCGACGGGCGCCGCCCGGTGCCGGCCGACCGGCTGACCCGGGCCGACGTGCAGGGCGCGATCGCCTGGTGCCCGCAGGAGGCGCACGTCTTCGACGCCTCGCTGCGGGCCAACCTGGCGCTGGCCCGCCCGCGGGGCGAGCTGGCCGGTGCCGACGGCGAGCGGGCGATGCGCCGGGCCCTGACCGACGCCGGGCTCGGTGCGCTGCTGGCCGCCCTGCCGGCGGGGCTGGACACCCCGGTCGGGGCGGGCGGCACCTCGCTGTCCGGCGGCGAGCGGCGGCGACTGGCGGTGGCCCGGGCGCTGCTGGCCGACCGGGACGTCGTGCTGCTGGACGAGCCGACCGCCCACCTGGACCCGCCGACGGCCGCCGCCCTCGTGGCCGACCTGCGCCGGGCGCTGGCGGGCCGGCTGGTGGTCTGCGTGACCCACGACCCGGCGCTCGCCGAGGAGCACGATGACGTCCTGCAGCTGGCCGGGAGCGGGAAGCCCGTCGTCCGGGTCTGAGCCGGCTCAGTCGCAGGGCGGCCCCGCCGGGACGTCGACCTGGACCTCCGGGCCCAGCTCCGCGTCGACCAGCGGCAGGTCGTCACCGGACCAGAAGCTGCCCGGGTCGTAGGCGTTCAGCGGCCGGTTCTTCGGCAGCAGGCCCATCGCCGTGTACGTGGTCGCGACCAGCTCCGCGCAGAAGATCGTGTCGTTCGTCTGGTGCCGGCGCAGCTTGCCGTTGACCCAGCCGTGCGCCAGGTGCCGGGTGGTGGGGAACGGCTTGCCGTCGAGCCGGGCGATGGTGCGCAGAACGGCGTCCTCCATCTCCCGGGGCACCCCGCCGTCGTCGGCCGGGCCGACCAGCTGGCGCAGCCAGGCCTGCTGGCCGTAGCGCTTCTTCCAGACGCAGACCGCGTCGGACAGGTCGTGCAGCTGGACCCCGCGCTGGTGGCGGCCGGACCACACGTCGGCCAGGGAGTGCCCCAGCTCGGCGTGCCAGAGCAGCGGCGGCAGGTCCTCGAGGACGACAGCCATCCCGACGTGGTTGACCGGGGCGTTGGTGACCGTCCGGATGGCCCGGTCGGCCAGCGAACTGCCCCGGAAGACCCAGACGTCGCCGGTCCGGGTGAGCTCGACGGCGTTCTGCAGCGACAACACACGGCCGGAGGTGCGGGACACCGCACGAGAGTGAGCCACACCACTACCGTAACGGCTCATGCGCCTCTCGAAGCTGCTCGGAGTCGCCGGGATCGTCGGCGTTGCCGCGACCGGCACGGTCCTGCTCCGCCACGAACGGCACCGCCGGGCCTACTCCCCGGAGGAGGTGCGCGCCCGGTTGCAGGGCCGCGTGGCGGAGGTGGCGACCGCCGACGCCGACCCCGATCTCGTCCCGGACTGGCCGGCCGAGGTCGAGCGGCCGCAGCGGCACCCGATGGAGGCGCTGCTGTCCACGGTGATGAAGATCAGGCCGCTGCGCCGCCTCGAGTCCACGACCGACTGAGCAGGCGGCACACCCCGCCGACCGCCCGCACCGCCGACGCGGTCGGCGCCCAGCCGGCTACGCCCTCACCCGGCGTCAGGGACGCCCGGTTCCACACCCTCGACACCAGCACGCTCGTGCACTGGCTGCACGAGTGCAGGCACGGCAGGAGCGTCCGCCGGGTCTCGGGTGCCAGTTCCTCAACCAGCGGGAGCGCAGCTCCCTCGCCTTCGAGCACCACCCGGGCCTTGACTACGGGACGCTAGTGCTCTGGTGCACCAGTGCAGCCAGAGCACTAGCGTCCGCGAGGGCCGCCGGTGCCCCGCGGGAGCGCAGCTCCCTCGTCGTCGAGCACCACCCGAGCCTTGACTCCGGCTCGCTCGTGCTCTGGTGCACGAGTGCAGCCAGAGCTCCAGCGTCCGGGAGGTCAGCCGGCGCCCGGCGGGAGCGTCGTCCCCTCGTCCTTGAGCACGACGCCGGAGGCGCCCAGCTGGCGGGAGGCCTGGAGCAGCGCGGCCAGGGTGTCGGCGGCCTGGGCGTAGCCGAGGCCGTGCGGCGGCCGCACGTTGGAGATGCAGTTGCGCTCGGAGTCGGCGCGCCCGGGGCGCGGGCCGTGGGTCAGGTAGAGACCGAGGCTGTCGGCCGAGCTCAGCCCCGGCCGCTCCCCCACCAGGACGACGACGATCCCCGCCCCCAGCGCCTCGCCCACCGGGTCGCCGAGCGCCACCCGTGCCTGGTGGGCCAGCACCAGCGGGGCGACCGACCAGCCGGGCAGCCGGGCCAGCACGGCGGCCACGGTGCCGGCCGCGTGCTCGTGCACCGCCCGCGGGGACAGCCCGTCGGCGAGCACCAGCGCCAGGTCGTACGAGCCGCCGGGCAGCCGGGTGCCCGGGTCCAGCCGCCGGCCCAGGTCCGGGCGCTGCAGGTAGGTGGCCCGGTCGGGGGCCTGGCTGTGCACCTCCAGCACGTCGAGCCCGACCCCGGCCTCGGTGAGCGCGGTCCGCACCCGGTCGGCGTCCAGCGCGGTGTGCACCGCGTCGCGGGCGGCCGCGTGCGCGGCGCGGAACTCCAGCTCCCGCGACGTCGGCAGCCCGTCCCCGGCCCGGCCCAGCGCCACCCGGGCCCGGGTGGCGTCCCGCAGCACCGCCCAGGGGTCCGCCGAGGGGCCGGAGTCGTGAGGCCGGCCCGGGGGGCCGGTCAGGTCCTCACCAGGACGGCCAGGTCGGTGGTCGGCGGTGGTCATGGGCGGGCGGCGGCGAGGAGGGCCCGGGCAGTGGGGGCCTCGGGGGTCAGCTCGCGCACGTGGCCGGCGTCGTCGAGCAGGTCCATCATCGCCAGCCACGCCTCGAACTCCGGCGCCGGCCGCAGGTCCAGCACTGACCGGGCGGTGAGCACGTCGGTGAACGACAGCGACTGGTAGTGCAGCATCACGTCGTCCGAGCCCGGGACGGCGATGACGAACGCACAGCCCGCGGCGCCCAGCAGCAGGGTGAGGGTGTCGGTGTCGTCGCCGTCGACGTCGGTGTGGTTCGTGTAGCAGACGTCCACGCCCATCGGCAGGCCGAGGAGCTTGCCGCAGAAGTGGTCCTCCAGCCCGGCCCGGATCACCTGCTTGCCGTCGTAGAGGTACTCCGGGCCGATGAAGCCGACCACGGTGTTCACCAGCAGCGGCTCGAAGTGCCGGGCCACCCCGTAGGCGCGGCACTCCAGGGTCTGCTGGTCGACCGGGCCGTCGACGCCGTGGTGCGCGTCGGCCGACAGCGCCGACCCCTGCCCGGTCTCGAAGTAGGTGACGTTGCTCCCGACGGTGCCCCGCCCCAGCTCCAGCGCCCCGGCCCGGGCCTCGGCGAGCAGGTCGAGGGTGACGCCGAAGCCACGGTTGCCCGCCTGCGTGCCCGCGACGGACTGGAAGACCAGGTCGACCGGCGCCCCCGCCTCCAGCGCCCGCAGCGTGGTGGTCACGTGGGCGAGCACGCAGGACTGGGTGGGGATCTCGTACCGGCTGATCACCGCGTCGACCAGCTCCAGCAGCGCGATCGTCTGCGCCGGGGAGTCGGTGGCCGGGTTGATCCCTATGACGGCGTCCCCGCAGCCGTGCAGCAGCCCGTCCAGGATCGAGGCGGTCACCCCGACGGCGTCGTCGGTGGGGTGGTTGGGCTGCAGCCGGGACGCCAGCCGGCCGGGCAGCCCGAGCGTGCTGCGCAGGCCGGTGACCACCCGGGTCCGGCGGGCGACGGCGACCAGGTCGGCGTTGCGCATCACCTTGGACACCGCCGCCACCATCTCCGGCGTGAGCCCGCGGGCCAGCCCGGAGATCGCCGCCTCGTCCCGCTCGGCGGCGCGCGCCAGCAGCCAGTCGCGGAACTCCCCCACGGTCAGCCCGGCGACCGGGGCGAAGGCGGCCGGGTCGTGGGTGTCCAGGATCAGCCGGGTCACGTCGTCCTCGTCGTAGCCGACCACCGGCTCGGTGAGGAAGGTGGCCAGCGGGACGTCGGCGAGCACGTGCTGCGCCGCCACCCGCTGGGCCTGCGACTCCGCGGCGACCCCGGCGAGCACGTCACCGGAGCGGGCCGGCGTCGCCTTGGCCAGCACGTCGGTCAGCGAGCGGAACTCGTGGGTGCGGCCGCCCAGCGTCGTCCGGCGGACGGTCACTCGAGGTCCCTCTCAGCAGCGGCCAGCAGCGCGAACTCCTCCTCGGGTGCGGAGGCGACCAGGTGGTGCCGGCTGTAGAGGGCGAAGTAGCCGAGGAAGACGGCGTAGGCGGCGAGCGTCCAGGCGGCGGCGACCGGGTCGACGAGGAACGTGGCCAGCACCGCGGCGGCCGCCAGCACCAGGGCCACGCCGGTGGTCGCCGTGCCGCCGGGGGTGCGGTAGGGCCGCGGCAGGTCCGGCTCCCGCCGGCGCAGCACGATGTGGCTGACCATCATCAGCACGTAGGAGACCGTGGCGCCGAAGACCGCCATGTTCAGCAGCATCGCGCCCTGCCCGGTCAGCGAGAGCACGAAGCCGATGGCGCCGGGCACCAGCAGGGCCAGCGTCGGGGCCTTGCGGGAGTTGGTCACCGACAGGACCCGCGGCAGGTAGCCGGCGCGGGAGAGCGCGAAGGTCTGCCGGGAGTAGGCGTAGATGATCGAGAAGAAGCTGGCGACCAGGCCGACCAGCCCGGCGTAGTTGATCACCGTGGTGAGCGCGCTGGAGGCCCCGGCGACCTCGAGCGCCTCCACCGGTGGGTTGCCGCTGACCGACATCGTCTGCGCGCCCCCGGCGCCGGCGGTGAACACCAGCATCAGCACGGCCAGGACCAGCAGCAGGCCCATCGCCGCGACGATCCCGCGGGGCAGCGAGCGGGCCGGGTCCTTGGCCTCCTCCGAGGCCAGCGGCACGCACTCGACGGCCAGGAAGAACCAGATGGCGAACGGGAAGGCCGCCCAGATGCCCATCAACCCGAACGGCAGGAACTCCGAGGCGCCGGCGGCGTCGGTGGGCGCGATGTCGGTCAGGTTGGCCGCGTCGAAGGCAGGGATCGCGCCGACCAGGTAGAGCACCAGGCCGGCGACGGCGACGGCGGCGATCCCCAGCATCACCTTCAGCGCCTCACCGACGCCCAGCAGGTGGATGCCGATGAACAGGCCGTAGGCGACGAGGTACACCCACCAGCCGTCGGTGATGCCGAACAGCCCCAGCGACTCCACGTAGGCACCGATGAAGGTGGCGATCGCCGCCGGGGCGATCGCGTACTCGATGAGCACCGCGACGCCGGTCGCGTAGCCGCCCCACGGCCCCAGCGCCCGACGGGCGAAGGTGTAGCCGCCGCCAGCGGTGGGGAGCGCCGAGCCCAGCTCGGCCAGGCCGAAGACCATGGCCGAGTACATGACCGCCATCAGGACGACGGCGATGAGCAGCCCGCCGAACCCGCCCTGCTCCAGCCCGAAGTTCCAGCCGGCGTAGTCCCCGGAGATGACCGCGGCCACGCCGAGCCCGGCGAGGAGCACCCAGCCGGCGGTGCCGCCACGGAGCTGCCGCTTCTCCAGGTAGCCGGCGTCGACCGCCTCCGCCTCGACCCCCCGCCCCGGGCCGTGTGGTGCTCGGGCGGGTGCGGGTTCGACGGTCATCTGCGGTCCTCCGGTCCGGGGCCCCTGCGGTCAGGCGGGGGCCAGCGTGGTCCCCCGCCACCCACCGGTCAACGGGGTGCGACGTCCCGGAACACGTTGTTCACACGCGCTGGTCCACCTGCGTCCAGCTGCCCTCGAGCAGCTGCAGGTCGCGCACGTAGCTGCAGGCGCCGACGTGCGCGCGGACCGCCGCGGGGCGCAGCGCCACCCCGACCGGGCGCAGCACGACCGCCACCGGGCGCCGGCCGAAGACCACCGGCTGGGTCCAGCCGCGCCGGGGCAGCGGAGGCCGCCGCACCTGCTCGCCCTCGATGCCGAGCACGAGCACCGCGGCCAGCACCGCCATCAGCGCCACGGTGCCCAGCGCGGCGGGCAGCCCGGCGTGCTCGGCGAGGAACCCGATCACCGGCGGGCCCCCGAGCAGGCCGGTGTAGCCGACGGTGGTGGACAGCGCGACGCCCGAGGGGCCGCCGAGCGCCCCGGCCCGGGCGATCGCCAGCGGGAAGACGTTGGCCAGCCCGAGCCCGACCAGCACGAACCCGGCCAGGGCGATCGGCAGCGACGTCGTCGTCACCGCGGCGACCGCGCCGGCCGCGGCCAGCAGCGAGCCACCGACCAGCAGCCGCCGCTCCCCGACGGCGAGCACCAGCCGCCCACCGGCCAGCCGGCCGGCGGCCATCGCCGAGGAGAAGCCGGCGTACCCGGCCGCCGCCAGGGCGGGGGCGGCGGACAGCTGCTCGCGCAGGTGCAGCGCACCCCAGTCGCTGAGCGCGCCCTCGCCGTAGGCGGTCGCCCCGGCCACGGCGCCCAGCAGCACCAGGACGCCGGTGGGACGGGGTCCGCGGGGGGCCTCGGCGGCCGGCTCCGGCAGGTCGGCCACCGGCTGCGGGCGGTCGCCGCGGACGAGCACCGGCCCGGCCCAGGCCATCGCGAGCAGCCCGACGATCGCCACGCCGGCCAGGTGCGGGGCGACCCCCGTCACCGCCGAGGCCAGCCCACCGACGAGAGCGCCGACGAGGCCGCCCGCGCTGAAGGCGGCGTGCAGCCCGGAGAGCAACGGCCGCCCGGCGCGCGCCTCGACCTGCACCCCGACGCTGTTGGCCGCGACGTTCACCGCGCCGGTGACGGCGCCGAAGAGGAACAGCCCGGCGCACAGCGCCGGGAGGGTGCCGACCACCCCGGGCAGGACGGCGCTCACGCTGGCGGCGACGCCGGCCAGCGCCGCCACCCGCCCGGTGCCGAACCGCGTGCACAGCGCGGCGGTGGCCTGCATGCAGGCGAGCGCACCGAGCGACAGGCACAGCAGCGCGACGCCGAGTGCGGTGTGGCCGGCGCCGGTGGCGGCGCTGACGTCGGGCACCCGGGCCGCCCAGCTGCCGAAGACGAAGCCGTCGAGGCCGAAGAGGACGGCGACGGCGACCCGCAGCCGGCGCAGGGAGGGCGGGGTGGACGACGGCACGGTGCGGGCCCGCGCGGAGGCGAGCAGGGCCCGGGCGCGGGGACCGGAGGGCGCAGAGATGACCATGGGAGACCTTCGGGGAGTGGACGCGCAGCACCGCGGAACGGCTGGCGGGGGTCGGGGAGCACACGACCTCGGGCGCTGTCTCCACGGTGCCACTCGGATGTGCACAATGCGTGTCGATCCGGTGTGCGGACGGCGTGAGAGCGCGCACGGTGTCGCAACGCACGTCCCGCCCGCCCCTGCGGTTGCCGGACCGGCGCCGGGGGCCGAGGGTCGGGACATGACCGGGACCTTCGCTCGGGGGCTGCTCGCCGGCGCCGCCGGCACCACCGCCCTCAACGCCCTCACCTACGCCGACATGCTGCGCCGCGGTCGGCCGGCCAGCACCGTGCCGGCGCAGACCGCCGCCGCACTCGCAGACGCCGCCGGGCTGGAGGTGCCGGGGAAGGGCGCGGAGCGGCAGGCCCGCACCACCGGCCTCGGTGCGCTGCTGGGCATCGGCAACGGCCTGGGCGTCGGCCTGCTGGCCAGCCTGGCCCGGGCCGGTGGGATCCGGATGCCCGGGCCGGTCGGCGCGGTCGTCGTCGGCGCGGCCTCGATGGCGGCCACCGACGGGCCGACGGCGGCGCTGGGCGTGACCGACCCGCGCACCTGGACGACCCAGGACTGGGCGGCCGACGCGGTGCCGCACCTGGCCTACGGTGCCGCCGTGCAGGCGGTCGTCTCCGCGCTGCCGACGCGGGAGGAGCGGGTCCTCGTCCGGCAGCGCGCATCGGCCGGGCTGATCGCCAGGTCGCTGCTGCTCGGCACCGCGGCCGGCGGCCGCAGTTCGCTCGGGCTCGCGGCGCCGACGCTCACCGCGGCCGACACCGGCGCCGTGAAGAAGCTGGCCTCGCTGGTCTCCGTGGGGGGCGAGGTCTACGCGGACAAGCAGCCCGGCATCCCGGCGCGGACCAGCCCCGGTGTCCTCCCCTCGCGGCTGGCCAGCGGGGCCGGCGGCGCCGGGCTGCTCGCCCGGCGCCAGGGGCAGAACGCCGCCCTGCCGGTGCTCGCCGGTGCGGTCGGTGCCGCGGCCGGGTCCTTCGGCGGCCTCGGCTGGCGGCGGTGGGCGGCGGACCGGATGCCGGACTGGCAGGCCGCGGTGATCGAGGACGGCGTGGCCGTCGCCCTCGCCCTCGCCGCCTCCCTGCCGGGGCGCCGGCGCTCCACCCGGCTGCGCGTGGTGAAGATCCTCGACTGAGCGGTCAGGCTCGCCAGCCGGGGTCCCGGCCGGCGAGCCCGAGCGCCCGGTCGAAGGCCGCGGCCTCGGTCGGCACCGCCACCGCGGGCCCGTACCAGCCGCTGTCCCGGCCCAGCTCGGCCAGCGGCTCGATCGCCGCCAGCACCGCCTTCCCGAGCCCGGCCGGCACGTCATAGGGCGCGCCGACCGCGCGGGCCAGGTCCCAGCCGTGCAGGACGAACTCCGCGAGCATCAGCGGGCCGACGACGCCGGCGGGCATCGGTGCGGTGCCGAAGACGGTCTCGCCCTCCCAGGCGGCCGGGTCGGCCCAGGCGTCGGCCGCGGTGTCCAGCTCGACGGGGAGGGCGCCGGCCCACTCCTCGGCCGGCAGCCCGTCCAGGAACGGCGCCGGCCGCAGGCTGCTCCGGTCGCGCTCCAACGGCAGTCCGGTCGCCGAACGCTGGGACAGCAACGCGGCCCAGCCCAGGTGGTCCAGGAGAGCCCGGACGTCGAAGTCGCCGCACGGTGTCGGTGCGGTGAGCTGCTCGGGCCGGACGGCGACCAGCGCGGTGGTGGCCAGGGAGGCGGCGACACGTACCGCCGCGGGCGGGCTGAGGGGCGGGGTCATGGGTCCACCCTGCACCGTCCCGCCGGCGGGGCTCAGGTCGCCGGCCCGGTCTCCTCGGCGGCGCGGTCGGCCGCCGCCAGCAGCCAGCCCGGCCCGGCGACCCGGGTGAGAGCCGGCAGCCGGTCGCGCAACCCCCGGTCGGCGGTGACCACCAGCAGGTCGTCGTCCCCGTCGGCGAGGTCGGTGGCGGTCTCGGCCAGCGCATCGTCGCCGCTGCCGGGCGCCCGGACCAGCCGCAGGCCGGCGGGGGCCGCGACGTCCCGGGCCTGTCCCTCGACCACCGCGACCAGGGCGGTCACCGGTACCGGCTCACCGTCGGGCCCGGCCAGCTGCCGGCCGGGCAGCGCGGCGAGCTGCTGCAGCAGTCTGGAGGTGGCACCGGCCCGGTCGCGCCACCAGCCGTCGGGCCGGGACCCCACGGCGTTGGCGACGTCGACCAGCAGCGTCGTCACCGGCGCCGCGAGGCGCCGAGCACGGCTGTGGCCACGAAGAAGACCAGGCCGACGACGGCCAGCCAGAACAGGCCCTCCACGATCACGCCGACCACGGTCACCGCGACCCAGACGAGGAGCAGCAGGAGCAGGAGACGGAGCACGGTGTCGACCGTAGCGAGGGTCAGCTGCCCTCGGCTGCCCCGAGCCGCCAGTAGCCCATGAAGGCCACCGACGTGCGGGGGACGCCGAGGTCGCGGACCAGGCGGCGGCGCAGCTTCTTGACCATGCCGGCCTCCCCGGCCAGCCAGGCGTAACAGCCGTCGGCGCCGCCCTCGTCGGGCACCTCCCAGAGGACGCCGCCCTCCAGGTCGACGTCCTCGAGCTCCTGCCCGGCGGTGCGGGCGGCCACGCCGAGTTCGCAGAGCGCGGCGTGCACCGCCGCGCCGAGCGCCTCGCCGGGTGCCCGGTCGCCGCGCACGAGCCAGCGGACCTCGACCCCCGGCGGCACGGTCAGCGACAGCACGTCCTGGGCCTGGGGCACCTCGAGGACGGCGATGGCGCGCCGGCCGGCGGGCAGGGCCTCCACGATCGCGCTGATCGCCGGGACGGCGGTCTCGTCCCCGGCGAGGAACAGGGGGCCCTCGGCCGGCGGGGCCCACTCGACCCCCCACGGCCGGCCGGACGCCGACCGGCCCGGGCGGGGGCGGTCGGGGCCCAGCACGACGATCGGATCGCCCGGGACGGCGGCGGCGGCCCAGCTGGCGGCCGGCCCGGGGTGGCCGTCCTCGACCCCATGCAGCACCACGTCGACGTCCAGCTCGCCCAGCTGCGGGCGGGCGGCGCGCACGGTGTAGGTGCGCAGGTAGGGGCGGCGCGCATCGGGCAGCGCGCAGTAGTCCTGGTACCAGGTCGGGCCGTCGGTGAGCAGGTCGGTCACCGGGGCGCCGTCCCGGGAGAGCACCAGCTTGATCCGCTGGTCGTCACCGGCCGCGCCGAAGCCGGTGAGCTCCGGGCCGGTGAGGGTGAGCCGCAGGAAGCTGGGGCTCAGCCGCTGGACCCGCCCCACGGTGGCGCAGAAGAAGCGGTAGCTCGGTGCCGGTACCGGCTGCGGGACCGCCGGTTGCGGCTCGGTGCGGTTCTCGAGAACCGCCGTTCCGGCACGTCCGGTCACCGCCGTGGTCATCGCTGCTCCCGCGCTCGTCGTGACCGGCTCGTGCGCAGCCGGACGATGGTGAGGCTAGCCTAACCGGGCCGCTCGGGGAACGCCTCGACCCGGATCAGCTGCGCCCAGCGGCTCACGGGGCGGGCGAGGCCCGCCCCAGCGCGGTACAGATGGCGTCGACGACGGAGTCCGGGTCCTCGTGCTCCCAGAAGCGCAACACCCGCCATCCCAGCTCGGTCAGCACCGCGTCGGTGCGCCGGTCCCGGGTCCCCGCCTCCCCTGGCGGCGGAACCGGGCGCGGACCGGAGCCGAGGAGGCGTCCGGGGCCTGCCGGAGGTCGACCACGGCACCCGCCCGGCTCATGCCGACGCGGTCACCATGGCCGGCGGGGCGGCCCGGCCCGCCGCGGTGGCGATCTCGACCAGGCGGCACAGCCCGTTGACCAGCCGCAGCTGCTCCGGGGTCTGCACCGGCGAGGTGAGCAGCGCCGGGCTGCCGACGAGGTAGGCGACGGTCTTGGCCCGGGACAGCGCCACGTTGAGCCGGTGCCGGTCGAGCAGGAAGTCCAGCCGCCGCGGCACGTGGGCACCGCTGGAGGCGGCCAGCGAGAAGACCGCGACCGCCGCCTCCCGGCCCTGGAACTTGTCGACCGTGCCGACCTCCACCCCGCCCAACCCGACCGCGGCCAGTGCGCTGCGCACCTGGTTGACCTGCGCGTTGTACGGGGTGACGACCAGGACGTCGGCCGGCCCCATCACCCGTTCCACCCCGCCGGTCCGCCAGCTCCGGCCCATCAGCCCCGCGACGAGCTCGGCCACGACCGCCGCCTCCTCCGGGGACGCCGAGCCGTTGCCCTCGTGCACCACCGGCAGCCAGCCGATCCCGGCCGGCGCCGCCCACCGGGCCGGGGTGTCGAGCTCGTTGCCGGCCGTGACCTCCGCCGGCTGCAGCTCCCCGCCGTAGGACAGCGCGGAGACCACCCGGCACAGCGCCGGCGCCATCCGCCAGCTGCGGTCCAGGAACACCCCGCGGTCGGCGGGGAGCACCTCCTGCTCGCCCAGCACGTGCTGCAGCGCGGAGACGTCCGCGCCGTCGGGGTGGATGCCCCGCCCCGGCTGGCGCAGCTGCTGGGGGTCACCGAGCAGCACCAGGTTGGCCGCGGCCCGGCTGACCGCCAGGGTGTTGGCCAGGGACAGCTGCCCGGCCTCGTCGACCACCAGCACGTCCAGCCGGCCGGCCAGCTCGGGGCGGGCGAACAGCCACGAGGTGCCGGCCACCAGGTCGACGTCGCCGCCGTCGAGGGCGTCGACGACCTGCCCGTTGGAGCCGACGCACTGCACGTCGACGTCGCCGCACCGCTGCAGCTCGTCGGCCTTCTGCAGCGCCCGCACCGGCACCCCGGCCTCCCGGGCGGCCGCCATCACCGCGTCGAGCAGGTTGCCGATCACCTTGTGGCTGGAGGCGGTCACCCCCACCCGCTTGCCCGCGCGGACCAGATCGACGACCGCCCGGGCCCCGGTGTACGTCTTCCCCGCCCCCGGCGGCCCCTGCACCGCGAGCACCCCGCCGTCGAGCAGCCCGGCCAGCCGGCGCGCGGCGGCCGCCGAACCCTCCCCCGGCTCGCGCTGCGGCGCACCGGCGAGCAGCCGCGGCGGCCGGCGCAGCAGCAGGTCCCGGGCCGACCGGGCCGGGCCGGGGGCGTCGATGCCGCTGACCGCCACCTGCTCACCGAGGTCGGTGAGCGCGGCCCGGAAGACCTTGTCGCTCGGTGGCGAGGTGGGCAGCAGCCCGGTCGGGTGCTCGAGCGCGGCGGTCGCGCTGCGCGCCAGCACCACCCAGCCGGCGGTCGGGTCGATGTCGACGACGGTGCTGGTGAGCCGCCTGCCCTCCGCGGTGGGCAGCAGGTGCTCGTACCGGCTCCCGGCCGACACCTTGGTCTCCTGCGGCGGGAAGCGGTACCGCCAGTGCTGCGACCGCTGGACCGCGCCGATCAGCTCGGGAGCCTCCAGCGGACCCAGCGCGGGGGTCTCCCGCTCGAGGTCGTCGGCCGGCAGGTCGCGCAGCCGGAAGTACTCCCACCAGGCGGAGCGCGCCTCCCGGGCGTGCCACCCCAGCTGCTGGGCCAGCAGCCAGGTGGCCTCCTGCTCCGGCGTCCGGTCGGTGTCGGGGAGCCCCGCGGTCAGCCGGACCTCCAGCTCCTCGCGCAGCTGCTGCGCCGCGGCGTTCTCTCCCGAGCCGTCGGGGTCGCCGTCCTCCGGCCGGCCCAGCCGCGCACCCGAGGCGAGCAGCTCGGTGCGCCGGGCCTCCAGCCAGTCGCGCAGCTCCCGGGTGGAGACGCAGTCGTCGCGGTTGTAGGCCTCGATCTGGTCGAGCAGCGCCTGGTCGCGGGTGGCGAGCCAGCGCTCGAAGGCGACGATGCTCTCCCCCGCGTCCGACACGTCGGCACCGTGCGCGCGGGTGTGCCCGCGGTAGTAGTCCTCCACCTGCTTGATCGAGTACGACTCCTTGCTCAGCCGCAGGCCCTGGCGCACCACGGCGTAGAGGTCGACGAGCACGTCGGCGCGCAGCAGCCGGTCGACCTCGGCCTCCCGGGTCTGCAGCCGGGCGGAGAGCGTCTTGAGCCGGGTCGGCTCGTAGGGCGCGTAGTGGAAGACGTGCATCGCCGGGTCGGCGGCGTGGGCCGCGGTCAGGTGGTCGACCAGCGCCTCGAACGCCTGCCGTTCCGCGGCGGACTGGTCGTCGGCGGCCGGGTCGCAGCCCCAGAAGGCGGTGAACTCCCCCGCGGTGTCCAGGACACCCCAGAGGTACTCCAGCCCGGCGTCGCCGGCGAAGGGGTCGCCCTCGATGTCGAAGAACAGGTCGCCGGCGCTGGGGGGCGGCAGGAGCTCGAAGCCCCGCCCCGGCTCGCGCGGCAGGAACTCGTAGCCCGGCAGCCCGGACTCCCGCTCGGCCACCTGGAGCCGGGCCTGCTGGGTGAGCCGCTCCCGGGAGCTGCGGCCGATGGCGTCGGGCAGCGCGTCGGGCGACCGGGTGGCCAGTGCGGTGACGGTCGGGACCCCGGCCTCGACCAGCGCGGTCGCGTGGTCGCGGCGCATGAACGCCACGAGGGACAGCGAGTCCTCCTCGCGCCAGCGCGCCGTGCAGGTCTCCCGCCAGGGACAGACCCCGCAGTGCGCGTTCGGGTAGGGCGGCGCCAGCTCGCCGTCGGCCAGCCGGGCGAGGAACCGGGTGCGGGCCGCCCGGGTGTAGGCCTCCGCGTCGGAGTACCGGAAGACCAGTTCCTGCTGGTCGCCGGTGACCACGGTGAGCAGCTCGGGCGGCACCCCCTGCAGGGCGGCCAGCAGGTCGCCGTACAGCGCCATCTGCAGCAGGGCCGGCACCTTGATCCGGCGGGCCAGCTTGGTGTCGGCGACGTCGTAGGCCCAGGGCCCCAGGTCGCTGACCCGGTCGGTGCGCTTGAGCAGGAAGTCGGCGTGCCCGCGCCAGGTGCCGTCGAAGAAGGTGGCCTGGTAGACGACGTCGGCCCCGGCGCGCATCGCGGCGAGCGTCTCGGCCTGGGCGCGGTGCAACCCGGCGGCGTCCTTGCCCGACGGTGCGGTGACCTCGACGACCGACAGGCCCCGGTCGCGCAGTCGCTGTACGTGCCGCTCCTCGTGGGCCATGCCGTGGGCGGCGACCAGCTCGGTCATCGGGTCGACCGCCGGCGGGCGGCTACGGGCACCGCGGGCGACCTCGACCGAGAGCCGGGTGAGGTGCTCGCACTCGATGAAGCCGGTCAGGTCACTGGCGCTGACCACCAGCGCGCCGTCGGACTCGTACACCCCTGCCCCCGTTCCCTCCCCCGGCGGAGGAGCTGCCGAGACCGTACGGCGGGGGTACGACAGATCGGCGTGGACCGCGCCCGTCCGGGGCGCGCGGGCCGCGGACGGGCACTGTGCGCTGAAGGCCCACTCCCGCCTTGGACCGGGCACGGACCGCACAGTGCCCGCCCGAGCCCGCCGCCCGCGCCCGTCGCCTGCGGACCGTCGAGCGGGCACTGTGCGGCAGCGGCCCGGAGTCGCCCTGGACTGGGCATGGACCGCACAGTGCTCGCCGGATCGGGGAGGGTCGGGTCAGCTGAGGAAGCGGTCCACGACCGGCGCGAGCTCCGGCGCCTCGGTGACCAGGGCCAGGTGTCCGCCGCGGTAGAGGTGCAGCTGGCCGTCGGGGATCATCCGCGCCATCAGGCGGGGGTTCACCTCGGGGATGATCGGGTCGTCGTCCCCGGCCAGCACGAGCGTCGGCTGCTGGATCAGCCGGAGCAGCGGCAGGCTCGTCCAGCCGGCGCCGGCCGCCAGCTGGTAGTAGTAGCCGCGCCGCGGGCCGAGCCGCGACTGCGCGTGCAGCGCCCGGGCAGCGCGCTCGGGGTGCGCCCGCATCGTGCCGCCGTAGATCTCCCCGGCGATCGTCCGGGCGTAGTCGGGGTCGCGGTGCCGCCGCGGGGTGAGCATCTTGGACAGCACCCGCGGATGAGCCGGCACCATGAACGACCCCGTCCCGGTGGCGGCGAGCACCAGCCGCCGGCAGCGCCGCCGGTGCTGCACGGCGAACTGCTGCGCCAGACCACCACCCCAGGAGAAGCCGAGGACGTCGACGGCCTCCCGGTGGCCCAGCCTGCTGAGCAGCCCGGCGACCACCGGCGCGAAGGTCATCATCGTGTAGGGCAGCACCGGCTTCGGGGAGCCACCCACCCCGGGGACGTCGAAGCGGATCACCTCACGCCGCGGGTCGACCGCGTCGACGAAGGGCTGCAGGACCTCCAGGCTCGCGCCGATGCCGTTCATCAGCAGCAGCGGGGTCAGGGTGCCGTCGCCGGGCCGGACCGAGACGCGCAGCGTCCGGCCCCCGACGGTGATCGTGCGCAGCTGCGGGCCGTCGCCGCTCGCCGGCCTCACTTGTCGAACACGTAGGTGCCGGGCGCGGCGCCCAGGACGGGCCCGCCGCCGCCGAGCTCCGTGGGGGCCGGGACCTCCGCACCGGACCGCTCCGCCACCCAGCGGCTGTAGTCGGTCCACCACGAGCCCTTCTCGGTGTGCGCGGAGGCGAGCCACTCGTCGGCGTCCGGGACGTCGGACGGCGCCGTCCGCCAGGTCGACTTCGGGTTGGTCGGCGGGTTCACCAGCGAGGCGATGTGCCCACTGGTGGAGAGCACGAAGCGACTGTCCCCGCCCAGCAGCTGGGTGGTCGCGTAGCAGGACTGCCAGGGGCACAGGTGGTCGGCGATCCCGGCGACCACGTAGTTGTCGACGGTGACCGCCGACAGGTCCACCGGCGTCCCGAGCATGGTCGCCGCCCCCGGCTCGGTCAGCGAGTTCCGCACCGCCAGCTCCAGGAACCCCCGGTGCAGGGCGGCGGTCATCCGGGTGGTGTCGGCGTTCCAGTAGAGGATGTCGAAGGCTGCCGGCGGCTTGCCCTGCAGGTAGTTGTTCACCCAGTAGTTCCAGATCAGGTCGTTGGGCCGCAGCCAGGCGAAGACCTCCGCCAGCGTCGCGCCGTCCAGGTAGCCCTTCTTCGCCGACGCCCGGGTGGCCGCCTGGGCCGACCGCTCGTCCAGGAAGGCCCCGACCGTCCCGCCCCGGGCCTGGTCCAGCACGGTCACCGCGAAGGTGGCCGACGCGACCCGGTCCTGCTGACCGATCGCCGCCAGGTGCCCGAGCACCATGGCGGTGATGATGCCGCCGGAGCAGAAGGACATCAGGCCGGTCTGCTCGGCGCCGGCGATCCGCTCGGCCGCGGCCATGGCGTCCAGCACCGCCTGTCCGTAGGTGTCCAGGCCCCACTCGGCGTGCCGGGCGTCGGGGTTGCGCCAGGACATCATGAAGACCTGCTGCCCACCGCCGACGACGTGCTCGACGATGCTGCGGCCCTCGGCGAGATCGGCGATGTAGAACTTGTTGATCGTCGGCGGCACCATGACCAGCGGGACGGCGTGCACCGTCGGCGTGGTGGGCTGGTACTGGATCAGCTCGAACACCGGCGTCCGCAGCACGACGACGCCGGGGGTGCGGGCGAGGTCCTTGCCCACCTCGAACGCGTCCGGCTCGACCATCGAGGGCACCCGGGGCGCCGAGGACAGGTCGCGGACCAGCCGCCTGGTGCCGGACACCGCGCTCCGCCCGCCCGTGTCGATCGCCGCCTTCCACGCCGAGGGGTTGAGCGCCGGGCTGTTGCTGGGTGCCAGGGCCTCGACGATGTTGGTCACGGAGAACCGGATCCGTTCGTCGTGGGCATAGGGCAGGGCGGCGGCGTCCACCAGCTGGGTCGCCGTCTGCGCCGTCACCAGGTGCGCCTGCATGGCCCGCTTCAGCATCGGGTTGCCCGACCACGCCGGGTCGCTGTAGCGCTTGTCCTTGGCCCCCGGCGTCACCTCGGAGCGGCCGAGCCCGATCCGTCCCCACTCCCCGACGAGCCGGCCGGTGTGGCCGAGCACGGTCCGCGGCCGGCGCGCCAGCGCCGCGGTGAAGCGCAGGCTGCTGCTGACCGGCGGCACCAGCCGGCGCAACGGGCCGAGCGCGGCGTCGGTCAGGATCATGTCCAGCCCGGTGGCCGACTCGGCGATCCGCTCCGGTCCGGCGTCGGGGTCGCCGCCGGTGGTCGACGCCGCCGCCGGGACGGACCGTGCGGCGCGCTGCCCGTCCGGGCGCGGGGCGGCGCTCACGCCGCGCGCCCGAGGTGGCTCGGGAGTGGTGCACTGGGGGTACGGAGCTGGCACACGGGGGCTCCTCGTCTCGACGCGCTGGCGGTCGAACGACGCCCGCTGCGGGCGCCCCTCGGCGTGACGCCCATCACACCGCGTTCACGCCGGGTGGGCAATCCGGAACGGGACGACCGGGAACCGCAGGCCGCCGGCCGGCCGTGGTCGACCGCCGGATACGGCCCCCGGGGGCGGCCCCGGACCGACTGGCGGTCGCGGGCGGGGACTACATCGAAGGACACATCGCCGGATGTGTCCTCGCGTAGCAGCACACCTACACCCGGCGGCTCCGCCCGGGGGCACCGGTTGTGCGCTTGCTCCACTTCGGTAGAAAGCGCGCCATGCCTGCGACGTTGAGCTCCGTGGCTGCGGCCGCCGGGGTCAGCACCAGCACGGCGAGCCGCGCCCTGTCCGGCCACCCCGCCGTGCTGCCCAGCACCCGCGCCCGGGTGGAGGCCGCCGCGGCGAACCTGCAGTACGAGCCCAACCGCACGGCCAGCGCGCTGCGGACCCGGCGCACCGGCCTGATCGGCCTGGTCGTCAACACCCTGCGCACGGCGACCTTCCACACGATCGCCGAGACCCTGCAGTGCTGGGCCGCCCAGCACGACTACCAGCTGCTGGTGTGCACGACCGGCGGCGACCCGGCGCGCGAGGCCTCGTTCCTGCAGACCGTCCGCCAGCACCACTTCGACGGGGTGGTGATCGCCGGCTCGGGCGCGAACACCGACCTGGTCAACGCCCTCGTCCAGGCGGGGCACGCGGTCGTGACGATGAACCGCGAGGTGCCCGGGTCCTCGGCACCGTCGGTGATGTCGGCCTACGAGACCGCGGCCCGGATGGCCACCGAGCACCTGCTCGACCTGGGGCACACCCGGATCGCGGCGATCGAGGGCCCGCCGGAGGTGACCTCCGGCCGACTGCACCACGCCGGCTTCCTGGCCGCGATGACGGCGGCCGGCCTCCCGGTCCTGGACGAGCTGGTGTGGCGCGGACCCTTCACGCCGGACTTCGGCAGGTCGGCCGCCGGCGAACTGGTGGGTCTGCCCGAGCCGCCGACGGCGCTGCTGGTGACCAACCACGAGGCGTCGTTCGGCGCGCTGCCGGTGATCGGCGACGGCGAGCTGCGGGTGCCCGACCAGCTGTCGGTGATCTGCACCGAGGACGAGCCGTTCTACGCGTGGTGGTCACCGCCGGTCACCACCGTGGACAACCGCGCCGCGCTGCTCGCCACCGGCGCGGCCGAGCTCCTGCTCGCCCAGCTGACCGGGGGGCCCGATCAACCGCTGCAGCGGGCCGAGGTCGTTGCGCCGGTGCTCGTCGAGCGCGGGACGACGGCGCCGCCACCCTGACCGCCGCGGGGTGACCGCGGCGGCCCCGGGGGCGGCGTGGCGCTCAGTCGACCACCGCGGCCAGCTCGGGCGCGAAGCCGTCGAGCAGGTAGGGCAGGCTCAGCGCGCTGGCGAACTGCAGCGCCGCGTAGTCCTCGTCCTCGATGAAGACCGACCGGCCCTCGGTCACGGTGGGGAGCCCGGACAGCACCGGGTCGGCCTCGATCCCGGCCCGCTCCGCCGCGGAGCCGGACTGGAACACCAGCACGTCGGCGTCCAGCATCCGGGCCTCCTCGCGGCTGACGGTGCCGTAGAACTCGCTCTGCGCCGCGGCGTCCAGGGCCGGGTCGACGACCATGCCGAGGTCCAGGAAGAACCGGGTGCGGGTGTCGTCGGAGGTGTGGAAGGGGTACTCGCCGTCGTAGGCCGGGCCGGAGAGGGTGACCGTCTTCCCCTCCAGCTCCGGGTGCTCGGCCCGGGCCGCCGCGATCTGCTCCTCGACGTCGGCGACCAGCTCGTCCGCGCGGTCGGGCTGACCGAGCGCCTCGCCGGTGATCCGGGTCTGCTCCTGCCAGGGCGTGCCGAAGGCGATGTGCTCCTCGGGCTGCACGACCGTCGGCGCGATGGCGCTGAGGGTCTGGTACTCGTCCTCGGTCAGGCCGGCGGTGACCGCCATGATCAGATCGGGGTCGAGCGCCGCGATCTGTTCCGGGTCGACCTCCGCGCGCGGCAGGATCTCCGGGTCGGCGTCCCCGGCCGCCTCGTCGGCCCAGGGGAAGAAGACGTCGTCCTCGGGCCCGAAGGCGTAGCGGACGGCGACCGGGACGACGTCGAAGGCGAGGATCGCGTCCTGCTCGGTGTAGCCGAGGGAGACCACCCGCTCGGGCTCCTCGGGGATGGTCGTCGTCCCGTAGGCGTGCTCGATGGTGACCGGGAAGGCGGATCCCGCGGTCGAGCCGGTGGCGGCCCCGGCCGGCTGCCCGTCGGGTTCCGACGAGCAGCCGGCCAGGACGGCGACCGCCAGGACGGGGAGGGAGCTGAGGGACGTACGTCGCGCGAGCGATCGGGAGAACACCATGGTGGAGTTCTACCTGAGGCAAGCCTCACCTAACTAATCGCCCGGCGTCTCGTGGCCGGATCGAGACCCGACGGTGTGGTCAGACCACCCGCTCGAACACCGCGGCGAGCCCCTGACCACCGCCGATGCACATCGTCTCCAGCCCGTAGCGGGCCTCCCGGCGGCGCATCTCGTGGGCGAGCGTGGCCAGGATGCGGGCGCCGGTCGCGCCCACCGGGTGCCCCAGTGAGATGCCGGAGCCGTTGACGTTGACCCGCTCGCGGTCTCCCGAACCCAGGTTCCACTCCCCCAGGCAGGCCAGCACCTGGCTGGCGAACGCCTCGTTGAGCTCGATGAGGTCCATGTCGGCCAGCGTCAGCCCGGTCCGCTCCAGCACCGCGGCGGTGGCCGGCACCGGCCCGATGCCCATGGTCTCCGGCGGCACGCCCGCCACGGCCCAGCCGGTCAGCCGGACGAAGGGCTGCCAGCCGCGGCGATCGGCCTCGGCCCGGGTGGTGACCACGCAGACGGCGGCGCCGTCGTTCTGGCCGGAGGCGTTGCCGGCCGTGACCGTCGCCTCCGGGTCGACCCGGCCCATGACCGGGCGCAGCCCGGCCAGGTCCTCCATCGTCGTGTCGGGACGGGGGTGCTCGTCCTCGGTGACCGTGCGGGCCGGCGTCTTGCGCGTCCCGGGCACCTCCACGCCGATGATCTCGTCGGCGAACCGGCCCTCGCGGATGGCGGCGCCGGCGGCCTGCTGGGAGCGCAGCGCCCAGGCGTCCTGCTCCAGCCGGTCGACCCCGTACTCCCGGCGCACGTTCTCGGCGGTCTCGAGCATGCCGCCGGGCACCGGGTGGTGCAGCCCGCCGGCGGTCTCCCGGGCCCGGGCCAGCCGGTCGTGCAGCATGACGCCGTCGCCCTTGGCGCCGGTGCGCAGCCCCAGGGCGTAGTGCTCGACGTTGCTCATCGACTCCACGCCGCCGGCCACGACGACGTTGCCGGCGCCGGCCGCCACCTGCATCGCGGCGTAGATGACCGCCTGCAGCCCAGAGCCGCAGCGCCGGTCGATCTGCAGGCCGGGCACCTGCACGCCCAGCCCGGCGTCCAGTGCCGCGATCCGGCCGATCGCCGGGTTCTCCCCGCTGGGGCTGCAGTTGCCGAGGATGACGTCGTCGACCTCGCCCTCCCCCAGGCCGGTCCGTTCCACCAGGCCGCGCAGCGCGGTGGCGGCGAGCTCGTTGGCGGACAGACCGGCGAAGACCCCGCCGAATCGACCGACGGGGGTGCGGACCGGGGAGCAGATGACGACGTCGTCCATGCCCCGACTCTGCCAGCTCACCACCACCGGGGCGCAGGCGAACCGGCCGCTGGGCGGAAGCCGGCGACCCCCGACGCCGACGACGCCCCTCCCGGGGGACCGGGAGGGGCGTCGTCGAGGGGAGTCAGTCGCGCGGCTTGGCCATCGACTCGTGGGCGGAGGACTTCACCGAGTCGGGCAGGACCTTGCTCGCCATCTCCTGCGCCTTCGTCATCAGCGAGCCGGCGTGGACCTCCTTCTTCCCGTCCATCAGCCCGGCGAAGCCCTGCTCGGCGACCTTTGCGGCGTCGTCCTTGGGGCCCTTGCCCATGGCGGTGTCCTGCAGGTCGGCCCGGGCGAAGAAGTCGGTGTCCGTGGGCCCCGGCATCAGCGAGGTGATCGTGACGGCGGAGTCCTTGAGCTCCTGCTGCACGGCCTCGGTCAGCGACTGGACGAAGGACTTGGAGGCGTTGTAGACCGGCTGGTAGGCCCCGGGCATGGTCGCCGCGACCGAGGAGGTGACCAGCACCCGCCCCTGGTTGCGCCCGGTCATCTGGACCAGCACCAGCTTCAGCAGCGCCGCGGTGGAGACCACGTTGAGCTGCATGACCTCCAGGTCGTCGGCCCAGTCGGTGTCGACGAACGCACCACCCCGCCCGACGCCGGCGTTGAGCGCGGCCGCGTCCAGCGGGCGACCGAGGGCCTGCACCCGGGTCCACAGCTGCTCGATGCCGTCGGGGGTGCGCAGGTCGGCCTGGACGGCGGTCACCTCGGCGCCCTCGCCGCGCAGCTTTGCGGCCGCGGTGGTGATGGTCGGGTCCTCGGCGTCGATCACCAGGTCGAAGCCGTTGCGGGCGAACTGCCGGGCGAGCTCGAA
Source organism: Modestobacter marinus (assembly GCF_011758655.1). Lineage (NCBI taxonomy): Bacteria > Bacillati > Actinomycetota > Actinomycetes > Geodermatophilales > Geodermatophilaceae > Modestobacter > Modestobacter marinus. The sequence goes on along the minus strand of NZ_JAAMPA010000001.1, from coordinate 2,977,469 downwards.
GCCGATCCCGCTGGAGGCGCCGGTGACCAGGGCGAGGGGCTTGGTGTCAGTCATGCCCTCGCCCTACCCGGCCCCGGCCCCGGCTGCACCCGTCACGGCCCGCGTTCCTGTCCCGGACGGCCGTCCTGGTGGCCGCGCCCGGGGACAGGGGGCGCGGCCAGCACCGACCCTGGCACCCCCTGCTGACAGTTCCCTGTGCCGCAGCTCAGACTCGCCCCATGAGCGAGGACGCCGGGCCGGCCGGGGACGACGCCGTGATCTGCTCGGCGAAGGGCTGCCGCGCGCCGGCGACCGTCGTCCTGGTGTGGAACAACCCCAAGGTGCACACGCCCGACCGGGAGAAGACCTGGACGGCGTGCGAGGCGCACCGCGAGCAGCTCGCGCACCACCTGGCGATCCGGTCGTTCCTGCGCCGCGTCGAGCCGGTCAGCCCGCTGCGGTAGCTTCGGCGGCGCACACGGGAGCCCGGGCGCGGGCTGAGAAGGCGGACGACCACCGCCGACCGTCCACACCTGATCCGGTTCATGCCGGCGGAGGGAGCTGCTCGATGCTCGCTGCCCGTTTCCACGCACCTGGCCGACCCCTGGCCCTGGACGACGTCCCGGTGCCCGAGCCCGGCCCCGACGAGGTCCGGGTGCGGGTGCACGCGGCCGGGGTCTGCGGCACCGAGCTGCACTTCACCGACGGCCTCTACGCCCCGTCCCGGACGCCGATGACGCTGGGCCACGAGGCCGCCGGCACGGTCGACGCGGTCGGGTCGGAGGTCACCGGCTGGGCCGAGGGCGACCGGGTCGCCGTCTACTACTACCTCTTCTGCGGCAGCTGCCGCTGGTGCCTGCGCGGCCGGCAGAACCTGTGCCTGGCCCCGCGCGGCGTGCTCGCCTTCGCCGCGGACGGCGCCTTCGCCGAGCAGCTGGTCGTCCCGGCGCACTGCCTGGTCCGGCTGCCCGCCGAGCTGCCGTTCGAGGCGGCCGCGCCGCTGTGCTGCGCCGGCACCACCGCGGTGCACGCGCTCACCGAGGCCGGGGTCGAGCCCGGCGACGTGGTGGTCGTGCTCGGCGCCGGCGGGGTGGGGCTGGCAGCGGTGCAGGAGGCCCGCCGCCGCGGCGGCGTCGTCGTGGCCGTCAGCCGGGACGGCGCCCGCCGGTCGGCCGCCCGGTCCGCCGGCGCGGTGGCCGCGGTCTCCCCGGCCGAGCTCGCCGGGACCGTGACCCGGCTGACCGGCGGGCAGGGCGCCGACGTCGTCGTGGAGCTCGCCGGGGTCACCGCGACGCTGGAGCTGGCGACCGCGGTGCTCGGCCGCCGCGGCCGGCTGGTCCTGGTCGGCTACAGCGCCGATGCGCTGACGGTGAGCCCGCTGGGGCTGGTGGTCGCCGAGCAGCGGGTCGTCGCCAGCGTGGGCAACACCCTCGCCGAGCTGGAGCAGGCGGTCTCCCTGGCCGCGGCCGGGCAGCTGGCCCCGCCGGTGGCCGGCGCGCTGCCGCTGGCCGAGGTGAACGAGGCGCTGGACCGGCTGCGCGCCGGGAACGTGGCGGGCCGGCTGGTGCTCACCCCCTGACGCCCCGGGAGGGCCCGGCGGGCCACGTGTGAGGATCAGCGCTCGTGCGACGACACGGCAAGGACAGCCCCCTCCCCCGCGAGGTCGGTGTCCTGGCGATCGTCGCCTTCGTCGTCGCCCTCGGCTTCGGCATCGTCGCCCCGGCGATCCCGCTGTTCGTCCGGGACTACGGGGTCGGCACCACCGCCGTCGGGTTCGCCATCAGCGCCTTCGCCTTCTTCCGGTTCGTCTCCGCCTTCGCCGGGGGCTCGCTGGTCGAGCGGATCGGCGAGCGCGCCGTGCTCGCCGCCGGGCTGGCGATCGTCGCGGTCGCCACCGCCGCCGCCGCCCTGGCCGGCAACTTCCCGCTCTTCGTCGCGTTGCGCGCCGCCGGCGGGATCGGCAGCGCCATGTTCACCGTGGCCGCCCTCTCGCTGCTGCTGCGCACCGCACCGGCGGCGCAACGGGGCCGGGCCGCGGCCACCTACCAGGGCGGTTTCATCCTCGGCGGCATCGCCGGCCCGGCAGCCGGCGGGTTCCTGGCCGAGATCTCCCCGCGGCTGCCGTTCTTCGTCTACGGCGGCTTCCTGCTGGTGGCCGGGGTGGTCGCGCTGGTGCTGCTGCGCCCGGCCGCACTCCCCCCGGTCGGCGGCGCCGCGGACGACCCGCACCCCGCCGTCGACCAGGTGCGCGGCGCCGGGCCCGCGCCCGCGGCCGTGCCCGCCCTGGGCGAGGACGGCGGCGGGCTGCGTGCCGCGCTGCGGTCGCGGGCCTACGTCGCGGCGCTGGTGGCCAACCTGGGCGTGGGGTGGGTGCTGTTCGGCGTCCGCAACTCCCTGGTGCCGCTGTACGTGACCGAGGAGCTGGGCAAGACGGTGGCCTGGGCCGGCGCCGGGCTGCTGGCCGGGTCGGTGGCGCAGGCGATCGGGCTGCTGCGGGCCGGGCGGCTGGCGGACACCTGGGGCCGCCGTCCCTCCCTGCTGCTGGGTTCGGGGCTGGCCACCGCGGCGATCGCCGTCCTGGTGCTGCCGCCGAGCACCGCGGCCTTCCTGCTCTCCATGGCCACCTTCGGGCTGGGCGCCTCGCTGCTGGCCAGCGTGCCGGCCGCGGTGGTCGGCGACGTCAGCCCGGGCCGGGGCGGCCGGGTGGTGGCGGTCTTCCAGATGGTCGCCGACCTGGGCGCGGTGGCCGGGCCGCTGGTCGCCGGCTGGCTCACCGACGCCTTCTCCTACCAGGTCGCCTTCGCGGTCAGCGCCGCCGTGCTGGGTGCGGCCCTGGTCGCCGCGCTGGCGATGCCCCGGGACCGCCCCGCGGCCTGAGCACGCCGGTCAGAGCCAGGCGGCCGGGGTCGGCAGCGGCCCGTCGGCCTGCAGCTCCTCCCCCGTGCTGCGCCCGGTGACCCACGCCGCGACGGCCGGCAGCGGACCGGCGACCGCGAGCGCGCCGGTGCCCCACTCCCGGTCGCCGGCGAACAGCGCCACGTCGGGCACCGAGTCGCGGCGGTCCCACATCCGGAAGACGTCGTCGACCAGCGCGGCCAGCACCTCGTCCGGGAAGTCGGCGAACGCCACCCCCTCGTCCAGGTCGACCGCGTGCACCCACACCTCCCGGCAGCGCATCCACGGCACCTCGGCGGCCGGCACCTGCCGCCCCTGGGCGGTGCGCACCTGCGCGGCCCACGCCTGCTCGGGCAGCTCCCGGATCGCGGCGGCCAGCCGGCCGGTCGCGGCGACGACGGCCGCGCGCAGCTCCGCGGCCGGCAGCCCCGCGGCCTCCTCGATCTGGGCGTCCCGGGCCTCGGTGGAGGCGTACATCGGCGTCTCGACCCCGGTGCGCGCCCAGGTCAGCAGGTTGACCAGGGCGTCGGCGTTGGCGGCCAGGTGCGCCAGCAGGTGCCGCCGCGTCCAGCCGGTCAGCAGGGACGGCGCGTCGAGCTCCTCGTCGGTCAGCCGGCCCAGCGCCGTCCCGAGGAGGCGTTCGCCGTCCTCCCACCAACCGAGCGTCTCCACCGGCGCGGTCATCGGGCGGATCCGGGGTCGTGCGCGGGTGCGTCCATGACGACACCCTGCCGCGCCGGGGGCCGCCGTGCCAGCGCTGCGGCGCCGGTGCGCGCAGGGGCTACCGCCGTCTCCCGGCGACGGGTTGGATGGAGCTGCCACCGGGGGCCCGCCCACCGGGCGGTCCACCCCGGGGCACCGACCGGAGGTGCCGTGCCCGCGCGACCCGTCCTGCTCACCGTCGACGACGACCGCGCGGTCAGCCGCGCCGTCGCCCGCGACCTCCGCCGCCACTACGGCGACCACTACCGGATCGTCCGCGCCGAGAGCGGCCGCGACGCGCTCGCGGTGCTGCGCGAGCTGACCGCCCGCGGCGAGGTCACCGCCCTGCTCCTGGCCGACCACCGGATGCCCGGGATGACCGGGGTGGAGTTCCTGGAACAGGCGATGGACCTCGCGCCGACGGCCAAGCGGGTGCTGCTGACCGCCTACGCCGACACCGACGCCGCGATCCGGGCGATCAACGACGTCGACCTGGACCACTACCTGCTCAAGCCCTGGGACCCGCCGGAGGAGCTGCTCTACCCGGTGCTCGACGAGCTGCTGGCGGCCTGGTCGCGCACCGCCCGGGCGCCGTTCGAGGGCATCACCCTGCTGGGCCACCAGTGGTCGGCGGAGACCCAGCAGCTCAAGGAGTTCCTCGCCCGCAACCAGGTGCCCTACCGGCACCTGCAGGGCGAGGACGCCGCCGGCATCCGCACGGCCGCCGACGTCACCGACGACGCCACGCTGCCGGCACTGCTCTTCCCCGACGGCGCCGTCCTGCGGCGGCCCACGCCGGCCCAGGTGGCGCAGCAGGTCGGGCTCGCCACGACCGCCGGGAGCCCGTTCTACGACGTGGTGGTGGTCGGCGGCGGGCCGGCCGGGCTGGGGGCGGCGGTGTACGCGGCCAGCGAGGGGCTGCGCACCCTGCTGGTCGAGCGGACCGCCACCGGCGGGCAGGCCGGCCAGAGCAGCCGGATCGAGAACTACCTCGGCTTCCCCCTCGGGGTGTCGGGCAGCGAGCTCGCCCAGCGGGCCCGCGACCAGGCCGTGCGCTTCGGCGTCGAGCTGCTCACCGCCGCGGAGGTCGTGCAGGTCGCGCCCAACGGCGACGGCCGAGCGGTGCTCTTCGCCGACGGCAGCCAGGTCGCGGCGCACGCCGTCGTGCTGGCCACCGGCGTCTCCTGGCGGCTGCTGCCGGCCGAGGGGGCCGCCGACCTCACCGGCCGCGGCGTCTACTACGGCGCGGCCGCGCACGAGGCCGCCGACTGCGCCGGCCAGGAGGTGCACGTCGTCGGTGCGGCCAACTCCGCCGGCCAGGCCGCGCTGCACTTCGCCCGCTTCGCCGCCAAGGTCGTGGTCCTCTGCCGGGGCACCGATCTCCGGCACAGCATGTCCGAGTACCTGGTCGCCCGGATCGAGGCCGACCCGGCGATCGAGGTGCGCACCTGCACCCAGGTCCGGGCCGTCGAGGGCGCCGACCACCTGGAGCGGCTGGTGCTCACCGACACCCGCACCGGCGCCGAGGAGACCGTCCCGGCGTCCCGGCTGTTCGTCTTCATCGGCGCCTCCCCGCCCACCGAGTGGCTGGGCGAGGCGTTCGTGCGCGACGAGCACGGGTTCCTGCGCACCGGGCCGGCGCTGCTGGACACCGAGGGCCGCCCGCCCGCGGACTGGCCGCTGTCCCGGGTCCCGTACCACCTGGAGTGCTCCGTCCCCGGCGTCTTCGTGGCCGGCGACGTCCGCGCCGAGTCGGTGAAGCGCGTCGCCTCCGCCGTCGGCGAGGGCGCGATGGCCGTCACCCTCGTGCACCGCTACCTGGAGGCGAACTGAGATGACCGCGACCCACCGCCCCTCCGGGGTCGACCCGGCCGAGGTGCGCAGCCTGTTCCTGTTCGCCGAGCTGGCCGAGGCCGACCAGCACTGGGTCGCCGAGCACAGCGACGTGCGGGTGTACGACGCCGACGTCGTCGTCTTCGCCGAGGGGCAGCCCTCCGACGCCCTCTACGTGCTGCTCGAGGGTGGGCTGCTGCTGTCCAAGCACACCGACGGCGAGGACGTCGTGCTCAACGACACGACGCACCGCGGGGCCTACGCCGGCGCCGTCCGGGCGTTCACCCAGAGCCGTGACCCGAACTACCAGACCACGCTGCGCACCACCCGGCCCAGCCGGTTCCTCCGGCTGCCGGCCGAGGACTTCGCGGCGCTGGTGCACCGGCAGTGCCCGATGGCGGTGCACCTGCTCGACGGCCTGTACGAGGGCATCCGGATGACCGAGTCGACGATGCGCCAGCGCGAGCACCTGGTGCAGCTGGGCACCCTGTCGGCCAACCTCGCCCACGAGCTGAACAACCCGGCCGCGGCCGCGGTTCGGGCCACCGAGCAGCTGCGTTCCCGGGTGGCCGGCATGCGCCGGAAGCTGGGGCTGCTGTCGGAGGCCGGGCTCTCCCCCGAGCTGGTCACCCGGCTGATCCGGACGCAGGAGACGGCCGTCGAGCGGGCGCTCAAGCCGCGCGCGGACCTGACCGCGCTGGAGGAGAGCGACCTCGAGGACGCGATCGCCGACCGGCTGGAGGACATCGGCGTCGAGCAGGCGCTGGAGCTCGCGCCGGTGTTCGCCGGCTCCGGCATGGACGCCCAGTGGGTGGACGACGTCGTGGAGCAGGTCGACTCCGGGCTGGAGTGGGACGCCGCGTTCGGCTGGCTCCGCTACACCCTGGAGACCGAGGCGCTGATGGACGAGATCGAGGAGGCGACCACCCGGATCTCCTCCCTCGTCGGAGCGGTGAAGCAGTACTCGCACCTGGACCAGGCCCGGCACTCCGACGTCGACGTCAAGCCCGGGCTGGAGAGCACGCTGGTGATGCTGGCCCGCAAGCTCACCGGCATCGTGGTGCGCCGCGACTACGCCGCCGACCTGCCCCAGGTGCCCGGCTACCCGGCCGAGCTGAACCAGGTCTGGACCAACCTGATCGACAACGCCGCCGACGCGATGGAGGGCTCGGGCGTGCTGACCCTGCGCACCCGGGCCGACGGGCACGCGGTCTTCGTAGAGGTCACCGACGACGGGCCGGGGGTGCCGGAGGCGGTGCGCCAGGACCTGTTCGAGCCGTTCGTGACCACCAAGCGGGCCGGGGAGGGCAGCGGGCTCGGCCTGGACAACACCCGGCGGATCGTCGAGCGCCGGCACGGCGGGTCGCTGACGTACACCACCGGCCCGGAGGGGACGACGTTCTGCGTCCGGCTGCCGCTGAGCCGGGCGCACTGACCTCCGGTGGCCGGCTGGCAGGTGCAGGACGGCGTCGCGTGCGGGCACGCCGACGGGCTGCCCGCGGCACCCGGCCCGGCCCAGGCGTGCGAGGACTGCCTGCGGGTCGGCGGGCAGTGGGTGCACCTGCGGCGCTGCCTGGGCTGCGACCACGTCGGGTGCTGCGACTCCTCACCGCACCGGCACGCCACGGCGCACGCGGGCGCGACCGGGCACCCGGTGGTCGCCTCCGCCGAGCCGCGCGAGCACTGGGCCTGGTGCTACCCCGACCAGGCCCTCCTCCTCCCCCAGCGCCCGTCCAGCAGTGATCAGGTCACCTGATCAGCAACTGGCCTCCCGCACCAGCGTTGGTGCAGGAGGACAGCGTTGGCTCAGGTCACCTGATCACTGCTGCGGGTCAGCTGCGGACGTAGGGGATGGTCTGCGGGCCCTCGGGCAGCACGCAGACCCGGGCGCCGGGGCCGGCCTCCCCGACCGCCTCGGCGACGGTGGCCGCGATGTCGGTGGTCTGCGCCAGGTGCGCGTCGGCCAGCTGCGCGTCGCTGAGGTGGTCGGTGTGCATGACCACCCGGTGCGCCGACTGGATCCGGGCCTGGATCTGCACCTGCCACTGGTCGGGCACGGTCTGCTCGCGGGCACCGATCAGCTCCAGCAGCGCCTCCGGTGACGCGGCCGAGGTGAGCACCTCCCGGTAGGAGCCGTGGTCGGGGAACCCGTCCTCGCAGGCGGCGGCGCAGACGATCAGCCCGTCGGGCCGGGTGACCTGCGCGGCCGCCGACATGCCCTTCACCGACTGGTACAGGTTCTGGTCCAGCGGGAACCCCGAGCCGGTGGTGACGACGACGTCGAACGGCGCCTCCACCGGCGCCATCGCCACCTCGCGGGCCCGCTCGATCGCGACCGCGTGCATCTCCAGGGTGTCCCCGCCGAACGCGGCGATGACCTCCTGCCGGGTGTTGAGCACGACGTCGAAGGAGTAGGTGACGTCGGTGCCGGCGGTGATCGCCCGGACGTCGTCGTGCACCGGGTTGCCCTGGGTGACGCCCCAGGTCGCCCGCGGGTCACCGATCCGCTCGGCGTCGTGCAGCACCAGCACGGTGTCCAGCGCGGCCAGCCCGGGCGCGACCATCTTCGGGCCACCGGAGAACCCGGCGAAGAAGTGCGGCTCGACGAAGCCGGTGGTGATCCGCACGTCGGCGTCCACCCACTGCTCGTTGAGCCAGACCGGCACGCCGTCGCCGAAGGTGCCCATCCAGCGGTGCGTGTCGCTGGCCCGGGAGTCGTGGTTGACGATCCGGACGGTGTCCACGACCTCGTCGCCGAACATCGCCCGCAGCTCGGCGTCGGTGTTGGCCCGGTGGGTGCCGGTGGCGACCAGGACGACGACGTCCTCCAGGCGCACGATGCCGTCGAGCTCGTCGAGCACCGCGGGGATCATCAGGTGCCGGGGCTGGGCGCGGGTGCCGTCACAGGCCGAGATCGCCACCGTCTGCCCCGGCCGCACCCGCTCCCGCAGCGGCGGGCCGCCCACCGGCTCGCGCAGCGCCCGGCGCAGCTCGGCGGGGACGTCGGGGGCGGCGGCGTGCTGCACCGGGGTGATCACCGCCGCGTCGTCCGGGAGCTCGACGGCGAGCCCTCCGCGCCCGTAGGCGAGCGTCACCTGCTGCACGTCGTCCTCCTGGAGCCGGGTGCCCCATCAGACCACCCGCCGCCGCATCCCACCGGGCGACCGTGTGCCGCCGAGCGCCCCGGGTAGCTGCCGGGGATGAGCGACGCGAGCTTCGTGGATACCCTGGGCGTGTACGACCGCACGGCGGACGACGGGACGGCGCACCTGCGGCTGGACGTCACCGACCGGCACCTCAACGAGGCGGGCACGCTGCACGGCGGGGTGCTCGCCACCCTCGTCGACACCGCGATGGGCCACGCCGTGCGCAGCCGCACCGGGGAGGACGGCGTACCGGCCACCAGCCAGCTGACGCTGACCTACCTCCGGCCGGGCGCCCCCGGGTCGCTGCTCGTGACCGGGCGGGTCAGCAAGCAGGGCGAGCACCTCACGGTGTGCGAGGCCGACGTCGAGCAGGACGGCCGCAGCCTGGTGCACGCCGTCGCCACGTTCGCGGTGCTGCACCGGTGACCTGACCCCGCGCCGGGCGGGCTCACGGCCCGTGCTGTGCGGCCCCCGGGGACGAGCGAAGGGCACCTGGACCAGGTGCTGGTCCAGGTGCCCCTTCGTCGAGCAGCGGGTCAGGCGGGCCGGCGACCGGCCAGCCGACGGGCCGCGGCGAGTGCGTCGGTGTCGAGGGCGTCGGTGTCCCCGCCCTGGCGCGCCGCCGCCTGGCCGTCCAGCCAGCTGACGTGCGCCTCCCAGGCGGCCCGCGGCGGGACGCCGAGCGCCCGGCCGATCTGCTGCCAGTCGGCGCCGCCGCGGAGTGCGGCGCGGATGCCGAGCTGGCGGTGGGCGTGCGCCTTGCGGGCCACGACCTCGCCCAGGGCGAGCAGCTCGAGGGCCTCGTCGACGTCCAGCGAGGTGCCCAGGGCCTTGAAGCTCGCCCAGTCGTCGTCGTCGTCCGCGCGGTCGTTCGCGCCGTCGACGGCGACGTTGTCGCGCCGGCTCAGGAAGTCCAGCCGGGTCACGGCGGTCACGAGCGAGAACTCGCTCTCCAGCACCTCAGGGGTGGTGGCGACCTCAGGCACAGTGGTCATGAGGGCCAGCATTTCCCGGACTCCGGCTGCTGTAACGCGATCGTGACGTTTGTCTCGCGCGCGACCGGGTGGCCTCGCACACGGTGGCCGACCGGACGCGGGACGTGCCCTGCCCGGTCCCGCACCACGACGGGCCGGGCAGGTGACCTCACTCCGGCACGCCCACCGCTTCCTTCGCGAGGGCCGCGAGCCGGGTCTGGACCGCGCTGACCACGCTGGAGCGCGCCTTGTGCGCCTCCTCGTACCGGATGATCGTGTTGATCTGCTGCGGGTCGTCGAGCTGCTTGACCGCGCTGGCGATCTGTGCGGTGGACATCGAGTCGTAGCCCTTGATGGGCAGCTCGTCGGCGGTGAGGTCACCGAGCTCCCGGCGGGTGGCGGCGACCGCCTCGGCCGCCGCGGTGTCGCCCTCCCGCTCGGCGATGCGCTCGGCACGGCGCAGCGAGGCGAGCCGGCCGACGGCGAGGGTCTCCCGCACGGCACCGGCGAGGGCACCGGCCTTCTGCACCGCTCCCCCGACGACGCCGTTGACCGTGCCCCCGGCCTGGTCGCCGGCGTGCTGCACGGTGTCCACGGCCCGGTTGACCGTGTCCGCGGCGAACCGGACCGGCAGGTTCGCCAGCTTGCTGGCACCACCGGCCACCCGCTGGAACGGCGTGGCCACCAGCGCCGCGGGGCCGCCCAGGGCCTGCTCGGCGAGGACCACGGTGAGCCACTCGACGGTGGCCGAGTGCGCCGTGACCAGCCGCTCGGCGAGGGCCTTGACCTCCGGCTGCCCGGCGGTGTCGGCCAGCACCTTCAGGTAGGTGGCGCGGTCCAGCAGCTGGTGCTCCAGCTGGAGGTCCTGCAGCAGCGCCTCGTCGATCGGCTCCGCCTGCTCCAGCGCGCCCTTGACCAGGGCGCCGAGCCGGCCCAGCGCCGGCGTGACGACGTCGGCCACTCCGCTGAGCTCGCAGAGCTGGCCGGCGATGGCGGTGCTGCGCTCGGCGGCGTGCTCGGCGTTCTGCGCCAGTTCCCGCCGGACGGCGTCGGTGCGCGCCTGGGCGACCCGGATCCGGGCGATCTGCTCCTCGGTCCGGGTCAGCGCCAGCAGGGCACGCAGCTGGGTGATGAGGGGGGCGGTGTGGGTCATGGTGTCGGTCATGGGGACTCCAGGGGGTCGGGTGTGACCTGACTGCTGGTCCATGCCCACCCGAGCCGGCCGCTAACAGGAGCAAGCAGCCGGCCGACCATGACCGTCATCACATCGGTGCACGCGTGACCCCCTCGCACTGGGTAGCCGCCGGGGGACCTGCGCCCCCTTCGAGCGACAGCGTGGACAGTGGGGGCACACGAGGAGGTGAGCAGTGGCCACGACGAGCGACCAGACGAGCGACCGAACGAGTGACGACGTGCGCGACCCGGACCTGGTGGCCGTGCAGGAGGGGCCCGAGGCGGCCGGCGAGCTGACCCGTTCCGCCGGCCTGGACCGGGAGAAGATCCTGCAGGCCGCCATCGACTTCATCGACGAGCACGGCCTGGCCGCCCTGACCATGCGCCGGCTGGGCTCCACGCTCGGCGTCGAGGCGATGGCGCTCTACCGCTACGTGCCCGGCCGGGAGGACCTGCTCGACGGGGTCGTGGAACGGGTCGTGGAGACGCTCTGGGACGACCAGGACGGCGACGACGTCCAGATCGTCGACCACTCCGGGTGGCAGGACTACCTGGTTCGGCTCGCCCACGGGATGCGCCGCATCGCCCTCGCCCACCCGGCGGTGTTCCCCCTGGTGGCCAGCCGCCCACCGGCCGCTCCCTGGGTGCGCCCGCCGCTGCGCAGCCTGCGGCTGGTCGAGTCCTTCCTCGGCACCCTGTGCGAGGGCGGCTTCTCCGACCAGGCCGCCGTCGCGGCGTACCGCGCCTACTCCAGCTTCCTGCTCGGCCACCTGCTGCTGGAGGTCACCCAGATCGGCGCCCAGGTGAGCCTGCTCGACCAGCCCGAGGGCGACCCGCAGGCCCAGCGCGAGACCGACCTGGCCCGGTACCCGAACCTGTCCCGGACCGAGCCCCTGCTCGGCCAGGACAGGTCGGCGGCGGAGTTCGAGGAGGCGCTGGAGAACCTGCTGGACCGGCTGGAGCGGGTGCTGCACGAGGCGAAGAACTCCGGCGGTGACATCGGCGATCTCTGACCGGGTCCGGGTCCTCCGGCTCGCGGCCGAGATTCCGGCCCCGAGATCGTTTACGCCGTAAACGGACGGGCACAGAGGCGTTCGCCGACCGGGCGTGCCGACACGGTGCGCACCGGTCCACCTCAGCCCTCCCCCTGGAAGGAACGCCCGTGATCACGCAGCAGGACATCTCCAGCATCATCGGCAGCAACGCCGTGGACGCCGACGGCGACAAGCTCGGCAAGGTCGGCCAGGTCTACCTGGACGACCAGACCGGCACCCCCGAGTGGGCCACCGTCAGCACCGGCATGTTCGGCACCTCGGAGTCCTTCGTCCCGCTCAGCGACGCCACCGTCGCCGAGGGCACCCTCCGCGTCCCCTACCAGAAGGCCAAGGTCAAGGACGCCCCCCGGGTGGACGCCGACCAGGGTCACCTCAGCCCCGAGGAGGAGACCGAGCTCTACCGCTACTACGGCGTCGGCGTCGGGACCGCCCGGACCGAGACCGTCGGCACCGAGACCGTCGGGACCGACGCCAACCGCCACGGCACCGTGGGCCACGACACCTCCGGCCCGACGACCGACGACGCGATGACCCGCTCCGAGGAGCAGCTCCGGGTCGGCACCCAGCAGGTCGAGGCCGGCCGGGCCCGGCTGCGCAAGTACGTCGTCACCGAGAACGTCACGACGACCGTCCCGGTCTCCCACGAGGAGGTCCGGCTCGAGCGTGAGCCGATCACCGACGCCAACCGCGGCGAGGCGCTGGCCGGCCCGGAGATCTCCGAGGAGGAGCACGAGGTCGTGCTGCACGCGGAGCGCCCGGTGGTCGCCAAGGAGGCCGTCCCCGTCGAGCGCGTGCGCCTGGACACCGAGACGGTGACCGAGCAGGAGACCGTGACCGACACGGTCCGCAAGGAGCAGATCGAGAGCGACGTCGACGGCGTCCGGGACACCGACCGCCGCTGATCCACCGGGGCGGTCCGCCCGACCGGCGGACCGCCCCGCACCACCCGCACAACCCGCACGACCCCCGCGACCGCGCCGGCCAGCCCCGCCCGCCCGTCGCCCCTGTACTCGTCACGGTCGGCGCGCGGCTGCTCGCCCGCCGACCGTGACGACCCCTCCCCTGGAGCCACCATGACCGGCAGCACCGCCCCCTCCGACCCGTCCGACCGCGGCACCTCGGTCGGCGACCGGACGACCAGCTTCCGCAACAACGAGGTGGACCCCGGCACCGGCGCCCGTGCCAGCCGGGGCGCCGCCCGCGACGCCGTCGACCGCCAGCACGACCGCTTCGGCGGCATCAAGTGGGGTGCGGCGTTCTTCGGCTGGCTGTCCGCCAACGGCCTGGCCGTCCTGCTCATCGCGGCCGTCTCCGCCGCCGGGGTCGCCATCGGGCTGACCGAGGGCGTCCCCTCCGTCGACGAGGCCGCCGCCAACGCCGACGGCATCGGGATCGGCGGCGGCATCGCGCTGCTCGTCGTCCTCTTCCTGGCCTACCTCGCGGGTGGCTACGTCGCCGGCCGGATGGCCCGCTTCGACGGCGTCCGTCAGGGCATCGCGGTGTGGGTCGTCGGCCTGCTGGTGGTCCTCGTCCTGGCCGTCGCCGGGGCGGTCCTCGGCTCGCAGTACAACGTGCTCTCCGACCTGGACCTGCCGCGCATCCCGATCGACGAGGGCACCCTCACGACCGCCGGCATCATCGCGCTGCTCGCCGTCCTGCTGGTCACGCTGCTCGGCGCCGTGCTCGGCGGCAAGCTCGGCGAGCGCTTCCACCGCAAGGTGGACCGGGCGGGCTTCGCCGCCTGACCCACCCGGACCGGTCCGCCGGTCCGCACAGCGATCCCGGTACCGCCACCGTTGGCCTGGGGGAAGGCCAACGGCGGTGGTACCGCTGTGTCGGGGGTCGGTCGGGCCGGCCCCGGGACGCCTGCCGGGGTGGCTGGGGCTGATGGGGTGACACCCCGGACCCGGCCTGCGTGTTGCGCGGGCCGGAGCCGCGGACGTCTCACATCGTGACGCCATGGCCTACCCCTACCGCACGGCGCGGGCCGTGATGATGGTCGGCTCGCTGGACGACCCGGCCGGCCAGACGGCGCGGCTGATCGGCCCCGCGCACGCCACCCTGGGGCTGAGCGGGGCACGCGGCCGCACTGCCCTCTGCGGCGCCTACGTGGCCCGGGACGAGGCGGTGCCGTGGCCACCGCCGGCCGACCGCGGCGACGCGCTCTGCGCCGACTGCGACACCCTCGCCCGGCTCTGAGCAGCCGGTCCGCGCGGCACCACGCCCGGTGCGGGCGAGCTGCGCACCGACCCCAGCGGACGCCGGTCGTCACACCCGCCCCACCCGTCCGGCTCGCCTGAGCGGAACGGTCCGTCCGACCGGGTACACAGACTCCATGCGCAACGCGGCCGACCTCCAGGTGAGCTCCGAGGGCCCCGCGGCGGCGTCCTCGCCGACGGTCTCGGTCGAGCTCACGGTCAGCCCGGTGGTCAGCTCTGCGCTGGCCGCCCACGGCGTCCCGGTCGTCTCCCGGCTCAGCCTCACCGGCAGCACCTCGACGGTCCGCGGGGCGGTGCTCCGGCTGTCCGTGCAGGACGCCGAGGGCGAGCTCGGAGCCGCCGTCGAGCGGCTGGTCGACCTCGACGCCGGCCGCACCACCGTGGTCGACGACACCGGCCTCACCCTCGACCCGGCCGCCCTGCGGCAGCGCGGGGAGCCCCGGCCGAGCTGGCTGCAGGTGGAGCTGACCGCCGCAGGCCGGGTGCTGGCCGAGCACCGGGAGCCGGTGACGGTCCTGGCCGCCGGCCAGTGGCTGGCCGCGCCCCTGCCGCTGGCCCTGGAGGTGCTCGCCGCCCACGTCCAGCCGCAGCACCCGGCGATCGGCGCGCTGGTCGCCGACGCGACCACCCTGCTCGAGGAGGGCACCGGCAGCGGCAGCCTGACCGGCTACGCCGACGGGCCCGACCGGGTCGACGACGTGGTCGAGGCGATCACCTGGGCGGTGCGCCGCCGCGAGGTCCGGCACAGCGAGCCGCCGGCCGGCTGGACCGAGGACGGGCAGCACGTCCGCGACCCCGGGGAGGTCCTCGACGACCGGGCCGGCACCTGCCTGGACACCGTCGTCACCCTCGCCGCCGCCCTCGAGCACGCCGGCCTGCGCCCGTTGCTGTGGGTGGTCGAGGGGCACGCCTTCCTCGGCTACTGGCGCGAGGAGCGCAGCGCCGCGACGGCGGCGACCACCGACGTCGCGGCCCTGGTGGCGCTGGTCGACCAGCGCGTGATCGGCCTGGTCGAGACGACGCTGCTGACCGACCGCGGCAACACCACGCCCGACCTCCACGGCCCGGCCTACGCCGCCTGGCTGTCCGGCGACCTGTCCCGGGTCCTGGGCGTGACCGACGTCCACCGAGCCCGGCTCGACGGGGTCCGCCCGCTGCCCGACCACACCGGCGCCGAGGACGACGCGGCGCCGGAGCCCGAGCTGCACGCGGCCGCGGCACCGGCGCTCCCCGACACCCCGGCGGCCCCCGGGACCGACCACCGCCCGCCCGCCCCGGCCCGGGTCCGGCAGTGGCAGGACGACCTGCTCAGCCCCAGCGTGCGCACCCGGCTGATCGACCACGCCGAGGGGTCGGGGCTGCCGCTCACGGTGCCGCCGGACGCCCTGGCGGCGCTGGCGGAGCTGGTCGAGGGCGGAGCCACGCTGACCCTCCTGCCCGGTGACCGGGTGGCCGGTGTGCAGGCCGACACCGGGCTGCGCACCGCCCGCGACCTGCCCGCCCAGCACCTGCTCCAGCAGCTCACCGAGCGCCGGTCGCTGCACGTCGACGTCCCCGCCGCCGGCTACCCGTCCCGGCTGCGCGCCCTCGCCCACCGGGCCCGCACGGTGGTCGAGCAGACCAGCGCGAACGGCCTGTACCTCGCCCTGGGCAGCCTGCTCTGGGAGCTCGACGGCCGCCCGCTGCGGTCACCGGTGGTGCTCGTCCCCGTCCTGCTCACCCCGGCCCGCGACGGCGGGTACCGGCTGACGGTGGACGAGGCCGGGAGCACCGTGCCGAACGGCTGCCTGCTGGCCGAGCTCCGCCGGGTGCACGGCCTGACCGTGCCCGGGCTGACCGGAGCGGCCGACGACAGCGCCGAGATCGGCGCGACCGCGGCGCTGGACGCGCTCCGCGCGGCGCTGGCCACCGCCGCGCTCCCCCACCGGGTCGAGGCGACCGCCGAGCTGGCCGTCCTGCCGGTCGCGGCGTACCGGCTGTGGCGTGACCTCGACGAGCACTGGGCCGAGCTCACGGCCAACCCGCTGGTCGCCCACCTGGTGCACGCCCCGGCCGAGCGCTTCGTCGACCCGGTGCCCGCGCCCGCCGACCCGGTCGACCTCGACGAGCTCGCCGCCCGGTGCCCGCTGCCCGCGGACGCCGCCCAGCTGGCTGCGGTCGCCGCGGCCACCGCCGGGCGGACGATCGTCGTCCAGGGCGCACCCGGCACCGGCAAGTCGCAGACGATCGGCAACCTGCTCACCCGGGCCGTCGCCGAGGGTCAGCGGGTCCTGTTCGTCGCCGAGAAGCGCGCCGCCCTGGACGCCGTCGCCCGGCGGCTGGACGCGGTCGGCATGGGCCCGCTCGCGCTCCACCTGCACGACAAGGGCAGCCGGCCGGCCGTCGTCCGGGCCCAGGTCCGGGCCGCACTGGCGCACGCGGTCGACGTCGACGCCCAGGGCCTGGCCGCCGACGCCGAGGAGCTGCGCTCGGCCCGCCGCACCCTGCAGCACCACGCCGAGCGGCTGCACGCGGAGAACCCGGCGGGCCTGTCGCTGTACTCAGCCCGCACCGCCGAGCTGGGCGCCGCCCCCGACGTCGACCCGCTCCCGGTGACCGCCCGCTTCGCCGCCCGCGCCACCGCCGAGGTGGTGACCGAGGTGCACCACGCGCTGGCGCTGCTGCCCGACATCGCCGGCCTGGCGCACCCCTCGGCCGGGCACGCGTGGGCCTTCATCGACACCATCGACCTCGACATCACCGAGGTGCAGCAGGCCGCGGTCGCCGTCGACGCCGCGATCCGGGAGCTGCCGGGCGAGGGAGGTCTGGCCGCCGTCCTGCGCGCCGCCGGCACCCCGGAGGACCTGGACGCCCTCGTGCACCTGCTCGGCGGGCCCCGGATCGGGCTGGCCGTGCTGGACGAGGTGCGCACGGCGCGCTGGCAGGCCGCCACCGACGACCTGCTCGGTGAGATCGCCGAGCTCACCGCCGCGCCGCACCCCGGCCTGGACATACTCACCCCGGCGGCGCTCGACCTGCCGCTGGCCGACCTGTTCGTGCAGGCGCAGGAGGCCGCGGCGGCGAGCTGGGTGGCGCGGCGCGGCAAGCTGGCCACCGTCCGGGACCAGCTGGCCCCGGCGCTGCGCCCGGGCGCCTCGATCCGGCCCGGCGACGTCCCCGAGCTGACCGCCGACCTCCGGCGGGTGCAGACCGCCGTCCGGGCCCTGGCCTCGCGGGCGGCCGGCATCCCGGGGCTGCAGGTGCCGCCCGGGTGGAACCCCTTCACCGAACCGGGCCGGTCGGTGTTCGACGCCGAGGTGCGCTGGCTGCGCCGTGCCGCTGCCACGGTCGACGGCAGCGCCGGCTTCGCCACCGCCGTCCGCCGGTTCCTCGCCGCCGGCCCGGTGACCGACGTGTCCGGGGCGCGCACCGTCGCCCGGCTGCGCGACGCGCTCCGCCAGCTGCTGACGGTCTGCTCCAGCAGCTCGGCGCAGCTGGGCGCGTGGAGCGGCGAGGACGGGCTGGTGCTGCGCTGGACGCTGACCCGGCCGGAGCGCGGCGTGGAGTACGTGCACCCGATGTCGCTGCGCCGCTGGGTCAGCCTGCTGGACACCCTGGAACCGCTGCGGCTGGCCGGGCTGACCGAGGCCCGGCTCCTGCTGCTGCACGGCAGGGTGCCCGCCGACGACGCGGTGCGCGCCTTCGACCGGGGGCTCGCGGAGGCCTCGGTCGCCGAGCGGCAGCAGGCCACCGGGCTGGACGCCTTCGACGCCGGGCGGCAGGAGCGGGCCCTCGCCCGCTTCGCCGCGGCGTCCCGCGCCGTGCGCTCGCACCTGGTCGACGCCGTCCCCGCCGGGGTGCTGGCGGCCCGGCCGTTCGACGCGTCCACGGCCGAGGGCCCGGTCGGCGCCCTGCGGCGGGAGCTGGCCGAGCAGCGCGAGGGGCACTCCGAGCCCGGGCTGGGCGTGCGCGGGCTGCTGGCGGCCCACGGCGAGCTGATCACCGCCGTCCTGCCGTGCGTGCTGGCCACCCCCGAGTCGGTGGCGCGGTTCCTCCCCGCGGTCGCCGGCCAGTTCGACCTGGTCGTGTTCGACGAGGCCTCGCAGCTCCGGGTCGCCGACGCCGTCGGCGCACTGGGCCGGGCCCGGGCCGCGGTGGTGGTCGGGGACAGCGCGCAGCTGCCGCCGCTCCCTCCCGGCCTCGACGACGTGGACCCGGCCGCCGATGCCGCCCCGACCGCGCCGAGCCTCCTCGCCGAGTGCGTGCAGGCCGGGGTGCCGCAGCAGCGGTTGTCCTGGCACTACCGCAGCCAGGACGAGTCGCTGATCGCCTTCAGCAACGCCCGGTACTACGACGGCCGGCTCTCCTCCTTCCCGGCACCGCTGCACGGGGGCGCCTCCCCCGCCCCGGCCGGCCACGGGGTGTCCCTGGTGCGCGTCGAGGGCACCTTCGTGCGCTCGGGCCCCGGCATGCGCACGAACCCGGTGGAGGCCCACGCGGTCGTCGGCGAGGTGCTGCGCCGGTTCTCCTCCGCCGCCCCCGCGGTCCCGTCGATCGCGGTGATCGCCTCGACCGCGCCGCAGCGGGCACTGATCGAGGAGCTGCTGCGCGACTCCGGGGACGAGCGCGTGGTCGACGCGCTGGACCGCTCCGACGGCGAGGGGCTGCTCGTCAAGGACCTGGACACCGTCCAGGGAGACGAGCGGGACGCCGTGTTCCTCTCCCTCGGCTTCAGCGCCGACGCGCGCGGCCGGCTGTCCCTGGACCTCGGGCCGCTGAGCCGGGTCGGCGGGGAACGGCGGCTGAACGTGGCCGTCACCCGCGCTCGCCGGCAGGTCGTCGTCTTCAGCTCCTTCGCCCCCGAGCAGCTGCACGCCGAGCAGACCACGTCGGTGGGGGTCCGGGACCTGCGCGCCTACCTCGACCGGGCCGCCTCCGGCACCGTCGCCCCCACCCACCCCGGGACGTCGCCCGACCGGCACCGCGACGAGGTGGCCGACGAGCTCCGCGCCCGGGGACTGGTGGTGCGCACGGACGTCGGCCTGTCGGACTTCCGCCTCGACCTCACCGTCGCCCCCGCGTCGGCACCGGACACCCCGGTGCTGGCCGTGCTGCTCGACGGCCCGGCCTGGGCGCGGCGTCGCACCGTCGGGGACCGCGACGGCCTGCCGGCCGAGGTGCTCGGCGAGCTGCTGCGCTGGCCGGCCGTCGAGCGGGTGTGGCTGCCGAGCTGGCTGGCCGACCGCGAGGCCGTGCTGACCACGCTGGAGGCGGCCGTCGCAGCAGCGACCCCCACTCCGGCCCCGGCCGCGGTCGAGCCCGAACCGGAGCCCGAGGTCGAGGAGCCCTACGACGGCCCGCTGGCCGACGTCATCCCGCTCCGCCCGCTGGCGACCCGGGTGGCTCCGGCCCGCGAGCCCGAGCCCGTGGTCGTGCCCGAGCCCCTGGTCGTGCCCGAGCCCGTGGTCGAGCCTGAGCCCCTCCTGACCGAGCCCGTGGTGAGCGAGCCCGTCGCGGTCGAGCCCGTCGCGGTCGAGCCCGTCGCGGTCGAGCCCGTGGCCGTCGCCGAGCCGGCCGCTGTCGCCGAGCCGGCTGCCCCGCGACCGCCGGCGGCACCGAAGCGCACCGCCGGGACGTCGCCGAAGGCGCCGGCCAGGGCCGCCCGCGCTCAGGCGCCGCTGGACGAGGAGCAGCCGTTCATCGCCTGGACGCCGAAGCCCGCGGGCGACAAGAGGCAGCTGGACCAGCTGAGCGACCCCGCCGTCGCGCGGCAGGTCCGCCGGGTGCTCACCGCCGGCCTCAAGGCGGAGGGGCCGGTGCACCGCGACCGGCTGACCCGGCTCACCGCCGGGGCGTTCGGGCTGTCCCGGGTGACCGAGGCGCGGCGGGACGCCCTGGTGGCACTGCTGCCGGCCGGCGCCGTCGACGGCGAGTTCCTGTGGCCGGCCTCGATCGACCGGGCGACGTGGCGCTGGTTCCGCCGTCAGGCCAGCAGCACCGCGCGGCCGCTGGAGCACGTGGCGCCGCAGGAGATCGCGAACGCGATGGTGGCACTGTGCCGGGCCGGCAGCGGCCTGACCCGCGACGAGCTGCAGGTCCGGACGCTCGAGGTCTTCGGCCACCGCCGGCGCACCGCGGCCCTGCTGCCGCTGCTGGACGCGCCCCTGGCCGCCGCCCTGGCCGCCGGCCGGCTCACCGCGCAGCCGTCCGGCCGGCTCACCGTCTGACCCCGTCCAGCGGGTTGGCCCGCACGCGATCGGCGAAGCCCTCGGCGACGAACTGCCCGGCCAGGGACGTGGGCTTGCGGCGCGCCTGCTCGGTGAAGCAGCCGAGGAACTCCTCGGCCAGCCCGAGCCGCGGGAAGGCGTCGAGCACCTCGGCCCGGAAGCCGGCCGGCCAGTCGTCGGGACGGCGACCGGAGACGTCCAGCCCGGTGGCCAGTTCGAGCAGGTGGCCCTCCGGGTCGACGTCCACGTCCACCTCCGGGGCCATGTGGGCGACGATGACCTCGGCGGTTCGCCGGCGGCGATCGGCGTCCCATCCGGCGCCCGCGCCGAACACCCAGGCCACCGCCCCGCCGGCCTCCTCGAACGGCACGGTGGCGCTGTCGAACACCGGCACCAGCCCGATGTCGTGCAGCATCGCCGCGACGTAGAGCAGCTCGGCGTCGAAGGCGATCCCGCGCTCCCGGCCGTACGCAGCGGCCCAGAGGTGGGCCCGCCGGCAGTGGTTGAGCAGCGCCGGCGAGTGGAAGGCCCGGGCCACCTCGAGCGCGGAGGCGGGGGTGTCGGGGACGAGGTCGTCGAGGGGCACGGACGGCAGTCTGGCGGCCCTCCGTGCCCCACGGACGGCATTCGACCCGACTCGGCAGGAACCCCGCGAACGGCGGCCGGATCGCCCCCGTCGGCTCAGCCGGCCGGCGTCCAGCCGGTGCTCCGCAGCCACCCGGGCAGGTCGTGCAGGTCGGGCACCAGCGTCCGGCTGGTGGCGAGGTGACCCTGGTAGGCGGGGAGCTCGGCGAACCAGCGGAACATCCTCGTCATGTCCTCATCCCCGCCGAGCACCGACAGCGGCAGCGCCTCGTAGCGGCCGGGCAACCCCGCCGCAGCTCCGAACGCCTCGGCGATCTGCGCACCGGTCCGCTCGTCGCCGACGAGCTCCACCGCACCGCCGGGCACCCGGCCGGGCTCCCGCAGCAGCGCCGCGGCGGCGACGCCGATGTCCTGGACGGCGACCATCTGCAGCGGGACGTCGGCCGGCAGGGGCAACCGCACGACGACCACGCCGTCCTCCACCGCCGGGCCCTGGGCGGTCAGGTTCTCCAGGAAGAAGACCGGCCGCAGGAAGGTGGCCGGCAGCCCCAGCGCCGTGATGTGCTCCTCGACCCGCCGCTTGCTCTCGAAGTGCGGGACGCGGGTCTCTCGTTCCGCGCCACCGACCGAGCTGTACACCAGGTGCTCGACGCCCACGTCGGCCGCGGCATCGGCGAGGGCCCGGCCGTCCACCACCTCACCGTCGACGCCGCGTCCGTCGGCGAAGGTGGTCATCGCGAACACCTGGTCGGCCCCGCGGAACGCGGTGCGCAGCGACTCCGGGTCGCGGAGATCGGCCCGGACCAGGTCCGCGCCCCGTGCGGCCAGCGCCTGGGCGGCGGCCTTCCCCGGGTCACGGACCAGGGCGCGGACCCGCACGCCGGCGTCGAGCAGTGCCCGCGCGGCCGCCCCACCCTGCTGACCGGTCGCGCCGACGACGGCGACGACCGGGCTGACGCTGCTGCTGTCCATGCTGTACTCCCTCGGACCAGGGACCACCTCGTGCGGTTCCTGTAGTCGGCTAACCGATAGCCGGCTCTCGTTCATCCCGGAGGTGGGCACGCTGGAGCAGGACCAACCGCTCGACGCGCCGTCGGTCGCGGCGGCCGGGCCGGTGAGCGCGCTAATCCCGGTGGTCGCCCGGGCACATCGCACGCTGGCGGGGAGCCTGCTGCGGGAGGTCGGCCTCTACCCGGGCCAGGAGCTCCTGCTGATGCAGCTGTGGGAGCACGAGCCCCGCTCCCCCGGCGAACTCGCCCGGGCCCTGCAGGTCGAGCCGCCGACGGCGGTCAAGGCGGTCTCCCGACTGGAGGAGGCGGGCTTCGTGCAGCGGGAACGGTCCACCGATGACCGCCGGGTGGTGCTGGTGTCGCTGACCGCGAGCGGCCGGGAGCTGCGGGCGCGGGTCGAGCAGATCTGGGCCGAGCTCGAGCGGCGCACGGTCGGGGACCTGAACCAGGCCGACCGCGCGCGGCTGATCGAGCTGTTGAGCTCGATCAGCCGCAACGTCGGTGACGTCGGCCCGGACCCGTACGGGCCCTGACCGCGCCCCGGCGGGTCAGCCGCGGCGGCGGGTGGTGCCGGTGGTGCCGCCGCTCTTCTTGCCGCGCATCGAGGAGATCGCGCTCTTGATCTTGCGCTGGTTCTCCGGCTTCTGCGCGGCCGAGATGGCCTTCTTCGCCGCCGCGCCCTTGGCCAGCTTGCTGAACATGCCCATGGTCTTCTCCTTCGTCTCGTCGACCGGTCCTGCTCCTGTCGGTGCCCGCCCAGCCCGGACTCAACCGGCACGGGCGGGTCTCGTTCAGCCGGCGGCCGGCCGGTCCTGCTCGGCGTCCTCGTCCTCGTCCTCGTCGTCGGCCTGGGCCTCGTCCTCGTCCGGCGCGTCCCCCAGGCCGCTGTCCCGGGCCAGCAGGTAGGTCGCCCCGCCCAGCAGCGCCCCGGCGATCACCGAGAGCACCACGACCACCGGTGGGCTGACCGACCCCAGCGCCCAGGTGAGCAGCGACCGGGAGCGGGAGGTCGGGTCCGCCAGGACCACCCCCACGAAGACGGCGGCGAGCACCCCGGCGCCGGCCGCGAAGACGGCGGAGGCCCGGCCGGTCCACCCGAGGCGGTCGGCGAGCTCCCGGGCGGCGCGCACGATCCGGCCGGCCCGCAGCACCCGGAGCGCGCCGACCGCCCGCACCAGCCGCAGCAGCTGCACCGGACCGACCGCCAGCACGATGGCCACCAGCACGGCGACGCTGAGCAGCAGCAGTCCGGCGTGCCCCTTGATCCAGGCGCGTTTGTCCTGCGCCACGACCAGCAGCACGACCGCCTCGCCGACGAGGACGACGCCGCTGGCGATGTCCACCCAGCGCCCGGCCGTGCCCAGGGGGCCGCCGGCGAAGGTGAGGAACATCGCCGGGACCGAGGCGAGGGCGGCGACCAGCACCGGGAGCGCCAGCCGACGCTCCCACCGCTCCTCCCGGCTCACCCCGGCCTCGGCACGGCGCTCGGACGGGCTCAGGACGACGGGGTCAGGGCACGCACCCGCTCGATGAGCTCGCTCTTGCAGACCTGGAGGAAGCCGTCGGGGTCCGGGCCGGCGTTCTGGAAGACGAGGTGGTCGAAGCCGGCGTCCACGTAGGGCTGCGCCTGCTGCACGTGCCGGTCGAGGTCGGGGCCGCAGGAGAACTGGCCCTTGACGTCCTCGGCGGTCACCGTGCTGCTGGCGGCGTCGAAGTTGACCGGGTTGGGCAGCTCGCTCATCACCTTCCAACCGGACAGTGCCCAGCGGCTGGTCTTCAGCGCCTCCTGGGCGGCGGCGTCCTCGTCGGTCGCCCAGGCCATCGGCACCTCGGCGTACTTCGGCCCGCTGCCCCCGTGCTCGGCGTAGGCCTGCACCAGCTCGGGCTTGGGCTCGGTGGCGAACAGCCCGCTGCCGTACTGGGCCGCGAGCTTGGAGGCACCCGGCCCGCCGCTGGCGACGGCGATCACCGGCAGCTGGTCGGGCAGGTCGAAGACCCGGGCGTCCTCCAGCGTGAGGTACTTCCCCTCGTAGGACTGGTAGCCGCCCTGCCAGAGCAGGTTGATGATCTCCAGGGCCTCGCGGAGCATGTGGTGCCGGATCCGGACGGCCGGCCAGCCCCCGCCGACCACGTGCTCGTTGAGCCGCTCGCCGGCGCCGATGCCGAGGGTGAACCGGTTGCCGGAGAGGATCTGCACGGTCGCCGCGGCCTGGGCGATGATCGCCGGGTGGTACCGCACCGTCGGGCAGGTGACCCCGGTGGCCAGGCCGATCCGTTCGGTCCGCGCCGCCATGCTGCCCAGCATCGACCAGGTGAACCCGCTGTGGCCCTGCTCCTCCAGCCACGGGTGGTAGTGGTCGCTGAGCTCGACGAAGTCGAAGCCGGCCTCCTCGGCGGCCACCGTCTGCTCGACGATCTCCGTCGGGCTGAATGCCTCCGTGGCGAGCTTGTAGCCGACCTGCATGGGGTGTCCCTCCGTCGTGCGCTGCGGTGTCCTCCTGCCGGTGCCCGGGCTGCCGGGCGAGGAAACGGGCCGCTGCGCACAGCGGCCGGGGCTGGCTAGGGTCCGCGCATGACGACGAGGTCACTGACCACCCTGTTCACCGGCGGCGCGTTCTTCGAAGGCCCGCGCTGGCACGACGGCACCTGGTGGGTGTCGGACTTCTACCGCAGGACGATCAGCCGGATCGGCGCCGACGGCGCCGAGCAGGTGGTGGCCGAGGTGGCCGGGCAGCCCTCGGGGCTGGGCTGGCTGCCCGACGGCACGCTGATCGCGGTCTCGATGACCGACCACCGGCTGCTCCGGGTCAGCGACGGGCGGACGACCGAGCTGGCCGACCTCAGCGAGCACTGCGGCGGTCACCTCAACGACCTGGTGGTCGACGAGGCCGGCCGCGTGTACGTCGGTGACTTCGGCTTCGACCTGATGGGTGGCGGGGCGGCGCGCACCGCGTCGCTGAAGCGGGTCGACCCGAACGGCACGGTCACCGTGGTCGCCGAGGGGCTGCAGTTCCCGAACGGCATGGTGATCACGCCCGACGGCGGCACGCTCCTGGTCGACGAGACGCTGGGCAACCGGGTCACCGCCTTCGACCTCGCCCCGGACGGCTCGCTGACCGACCGGCGGGTGTTCGCCCAGCTCGGCCCGGAGGTCACCGGCACCACCACCGAGGAGGTGCTCGGCCAGCTGGTGGTCGCCCCCGACGGCTGCACGCTGGACGCCGAGGGCCACCTCTGGATCGCCGATGCGGTCGGCGGCCGGGCGGCCCGGCTCGCCCCCGGCGGCGAGGTGGTCGACGAGGTGCGGGCCCCGGAGGGGCTGGGTGTGTTCGCCTGCGCCCTCGGCGGGGACGACGGCCGGACCCTGCTGCTGTGCAGCGCGCCGGACTTCTACGCGCACAACCGCGCGCCGGTCCGCGAGGCGGTCCTGCTGACCACCACGGTCGACGTCCCGCACGCCGGCCGCCCCTGACCCGCCGGAGGTCGCCCCGGCCCCGCGCGGGGGCCGGGGCGGGCCTCAGGACGGCGCGATCCGGGCCAGCAGCCGGTCCAGGAACGGCACCTGCCCGCGCACCAGCGCGACCCGGGCCTGCTCGATCGTGAGCCAGGCCGCCCGGTCGATCTCCGGGAACTGCTGCACCCGGCCCGACCGGGGCGGCCACTCGAGGTCGAAGGTGTTGCTGACGCACGCCGTGGCGTCCAGGTCGCCCCGCGCGGCGAACACGGTCAGCAGCTTGCCGCTGGTCACCCGCAGCTCGCCGAGGTCGAGGAGCTCCTGGGCAGGCACCGGCGAGCCGAGCTCCTCGGCGAACTCCCGGCGGGCCACCTCCAGCGGCTCCTCCCCCGGCCCGTGCTCCCCCTTGGGGACCGACCATGCGCCCTGGTCCTTGCGCGCCCAGAACGGGCCGCCCATGTGGCCGAGCAGCACCTCGACACCACCCTCGGCGGTCACCCGGTAGAGCAGCACCCCGGCGCTGCGAACAGCTGGCACCCCGGGAGCTTCGCACGGGGTCGGCCGGGGAATGCGGGTGCGCGTCGACCCGGCGTCGCGTTGACTGCCCCGGCCGGGAGGCACCGGCCCCCTCTGCGGAGGACGGGCCGACGAGACAGGGAGGGACCATGGAGACGATCACCGGGCGCCTGCTCAGCTGGGCGTCCGTGCTCGAGCCCAGCACCCGGGAGCAGGCCGAGCGCACCGCCGCCCTGCCGTTCATCCACCCGCACCTGGCGCTGATGCCCGACGCCCACCTGGGCAAGGGCGCGACCGTCGGCTCGGTCATCCCCACCGAGGGCGCGATCATCCCGGCGGCGGTCGGCGTCGACATCGGCTGCGGCATGACCGCGGTGCGCACCCAGTTCGACGCAGCCGCGCTCACCGGCCGGGACCTGTCCGTGCTGCACGGGCAGATCTCCCGCGCGGTGCCGCTGTCCGCCGGGCGGTACAACAAGGCCGTGCGGCCCACCGCCGAGCCGCGGGTCGCCGAGCTCCGCGCGCTGCCCGGCATCGCCCAGGCCGACGGCGCCGCCGGCAGCTGGCCGCTGCAGCTGGGCTCGCTCGGCTCGGGCAACCACTTCATCGAGGTGTCGCTGGACGAGCAGGACCGGGTGTGGCTGTTCCTGCACTCCGGCTCCCGCGGGGTCGGCAACAAGCTGGCGTCGGTGCACATCCGCCGGGCGCAGGAGTGGTGCCGGGCGCAGGGCGTCGAGCTGGCCGACCGCGACCTGGCGTACCTGCAGGAGGGGACGCCGGAGTTCGACGCCTACCTGGAGGCGCTGCGCTGGGCGCAGCGGTTCGCCCTCCTCAACCGCGAGGAGATGATGGACCGGGTCGTCGAGCAGCTGGGCCGCTTCCTCCGCGCCGACGTCCAGCGGCTGGAGACGATCGACTGCCACCACAACTACACCGAACGCGAGCGGCACGACGGGCGCGAGGTGTGGTTGTCCCGCAAGGGGGCGATCTCCGCCCGCCGGGGGCAGGCCGGGCTGATCCCCGGCTCCATGGGGACGGCGTCCTACGTCGTCTCCGGGCTGGGCAACGCCACCGCGCTGATGTCGGCGCCGCACGGAGCCGGCCGCAGCCACTCGCGGAACGCCGCCCGCCGGCTGTTCAGCCGGGCCGACCTCGAGCGGCGGATGACCGGCATCGCCTGGGGGCACTCCGACGCGTTCCTGGACGAGCACCCGGACGCCTACAAGGACATCGACCAGGTGATGGCCGACGCGGCCGACCTGGTGACGATCCGGCACACGCTGCGCCAGGTCGTCAACGTCAAGGGCGACTGACGAGAGCCCAGTCGTCGGCGGCGATCTCGGCGGCCTCGTCGCTGCCCAGCACGCCCTCGTCGACCAGCCGGCCCAGCACGTGCCCCTGCCGCTGGGCGGCGAGCGCCGGGTGCACCAGGGGGTCGTAGGCGGTGGGTGCGGCGAAGAGGCCGGCGAGCAGGGTCGCCTGCGCCCAGCTCAGCTGGTCCGGCGGCACCCCGAAGTAGCCCTCGGTGGCCTCGGTCAGCCCGACGAAGCCGTGGCCGTAGTACCCGTTGTCCAGGTACATCCGCAGCAGGTCGTCCTTGCTGTAGGCGGCGTCCAGCTTGAGCGCGAGGACGACGGCCTCGGCCTTCTGCACCGGGCCGTTCTCCCCGTCCAGGTACACGTTCTTGGCCAGCTGCTGCACGAGCGTCGACCCGCCCTGGTCGGTGCCCGACGCCAGCCCCCAGAACGCCCGGACCGCCCCGGTCGCGCTCACCCCGAGGTGGTCGGCGAAGCCGGTGTCCTCGGTCGCGAGCAGGGCCTGCACGAGCGCCGGCGCCGGCTCCACCTGCAGCGGGGGCGCGCCGTTCTCGGCCAGCTGGGCCGCGACCCGGGCCGCGGCGTCCTCGACCGACGGCGTCCGTGCCCAGCCGACGCCGACCACGACCACCCCCAGGAACGCCGGCAGCAGGGCCAGCGCGCCGAGGCGGCGCAGCAGCCGGCGGGGCCGCGACCGCCGGGTCGGTGCGGGTCCACCGGTCGCCCGGGCCCGCTGCAGGGTGCCTGCGGACACCGATCGACCACCTCCCGTCCGGCCGCACCGGGACCGGGACGGCACCGGTCATGATCGGTGCCGTCCGGGCCGGCGGGGAGCCCGGAGGACGGCCGGAGTGGCCCAGGGCGCTGGACTCCACCCTTCCGGGGGACGAGCGGGGCGGCTCCCGCTCAGCGGCCGGTCACTCCGGCAGCGGCCAGGGGCGCTGCTCACCGATGCCGAGCTGCGTGCCGCAGACCCGGTCGGGCGCGATGTCCTGGGGCCGGAAGTAGACCGTCGAGGCGGTGACGTCGTCGCCGAAGTCCTGCGGCGAGTCCGCCGTGGGCGGGGGGACCAGCGCGGGCTGCGTCGACTCGATCGAGAAGCGGATGACCCGGGTGAACTGGCAGTCGGTGGCGACGGACACGATGCTGAACTCGATCGGCGGCCGGCCCGTGCCGCGCGCGATGTTGTCCAGCCCGCCGGCCCCGGTCGATCCCTCGACGAGGTCGATCGCGCCGTCCTCGTCCTGGATCTCGGAGCTGTCGTTCTGGGCGTGGACGTGGCCGGAGATCGTCTGCCGGATCCGCCCGGGCAGCACCTCGCGCAGCTCCTCGGCGGCCACCGGCTCGTGGACGGCGAAGACGTCGATCGTCTCCAGGTCCTCCGCGGGGTCCTCCGCCGCGGCCTCGACGCCGTCCAGCGCCGACCCGTCCTCGCCGGCGACCGGGCCGTCCCCCACGGCAGCGCCCTCCCCGGCTGCGGACGCGTCGTCGGCGGGGTCGGACTCGCGACCCCAGAGGAGCGGCCCGTCGTCGGTGCCCGCCCCGTCCGCGGCGATCTCCTCGTCCTCCTCGATCTCCTCGTCCTCCAGCACGCCGAGGGCCTCGCGGACCGCCTCGCGCTGCAGCGGTTCCACCACGTCGGGCGCGTCGGCGCCGTACCGGCCCGGCCCGCCGTAGACCCGGGGGTCGGACAGGCCGGCCACGGTGAGCCCGTAGGCGTCCACGACGCCGGCGGACACGTCGTAGCCGCCCTCGGTGGCGACCTTGTCGCCCAGGACGGTGACGCCGGGGACGGTGCGCATGACCTCCACCGTGGCCGGCGAGTCGTGGTTGCCCGCCACCCAGAGCATCGGGGCGATGTCGGTGAGGGCCGCGATCGCCTCCAGGTAGGCCGGGGTCAGCTCTTGGCGGGTGCCGAACGCGCTCTCGTCGCCGGTGTTGACGATCAGGTCGACGTCGTAGTTGTCCGCGTACCGCGCCGCGAGCGGGTAGTTCGCCGACAGGTGCATGTCGGAGATGGTCATGACCTGCAGCGCGGTCTCCGGCGTCTGGGCGTCCTCGATCTGGGCCTGCAGCGCCGCCTGGATGCCGACCACGGAGCCGAGCACGTCCAGCGCCTTGTTCGACTGGTCGTAGTAGGCGCTCAGCTCGCTGGGGAACAGCTGCGCCGCGGCCAGCGTGCCGGTCAGCTGCGAGTCCCGGACCCAGTTCGGGTTGTAGCTGAGCACCCCGTACCCGGCGACGGCCACCGTGACGGCGGCGGCGCCCGCGGCCTGCAGCGACCGGTGCCGCAGCTCGTCCGGGCGGCGCGGCCGGCCCCGCAGGTAGCGGATCGACATGTTGATCGCGGCGGCGATGAGCAGGCCGGCGACGAGGCCCAGCACGAGCTCGGCGACCAGCCAGGTGGCGATCCGGGGCAGCTGGGCGGTGAAGTCGGCCTGCATCCGCTCCACGAAGCCGGGCAGGTCCCCGCCGGCCAGCTTCGTCAGCTGCAGGACGTCGACGTCGACCGGGCTGATGTGCACCCCGAACGGAACCCCGCTGACCTCCGGGAACTCCCAGCTGCCCAGCGTCGTGTCGGCGCTGAGCCCCGGCCGGGTGAACAGCGTGCCGCGCACCTCGAACGGCACGCCCTGCACGGTCGCCTCGTAGGGGAACGCGCGCAGCGCCGCAGCGGCGCAGGCCAACGGCAGGACGAGCCGCAGCGCCCACCGCAGCAGCACCTGGACGACGCGGGCGACGACCGACCCGGCGCGCCGGGCGATGAGCTGGGCCTCCTGGCGGCGGGTGAACGGGAGCGGGAGAGGGAGCTGGTCGCCACCCCGGGTGCTGGACATCGTGACTCATCTTCCCGCGTCGTGCGACGCGCCGCCGCGCTGCCCTGCCTCCCGGCGCGTCCGGCGGCCCGTGGAAGGGGCCGGAGGTGACACGCCGTCGGCCCGGCGTGGGACGCTGGGGCCTGACCGACGACGACGCTCTCGCTGACTCGCCGCCGACGAACGGGGCTCCCTTGGCACTGATCACCTGCCCCACCTGCGCTTCCGAGGAGATCTCGGGCAAGCCACAGCCGGACGGCCGGCTGCTGATCCACTGCGACGACTGCGGCGCCGAGTGGCTGCGCGGGGAGACCCGCCGCGACCCGGCCCGGCCCGCCGTCCAGTCCTTCGACTCCCTGCAGGCGTCCTTCCCCACCCCGGCCGACGTCCGTCCCGACGTGCGGGAGCGGGTGATGCTGCTGCAGTCGGAGTTCGCCATGGACCGGCCCGAACCGGACCCGGACGTCGAGCCCTACCGCGCGCGGTACGCCGCGCTGTTCAGCCGCGAGAACCTGCCGTCGGCGACGCCGGACCAGCTGCTGTACTTCGCCAACTCCACGACCGTCGCCGACCCGGGCAACGTGTCCGGCTTCAACCGGGCGTGGAAGACCGCCGGCCCGGACAAGGCGGCCGGTCAGGTGCGCGCGACGATCGAGCACCTGCTGTACGGGCCGGAGAGCATGCGGCTCGAGGACCGGATGACCCAGCTGATCGAGGGCAGCAAGAAGGGCCTGGGCTTCCCGTCGTTCAAGGAGGCGCTGCTGACCAAGGTCCTCTGCGTCGTGGAGCCCGAGCGCTTCCTGCCCGTGGTGCGGTACACCGCCGCGAACGGCGGGAAGAAGGAGCTGGCCCGGACGGTCTTCGAGCTGGACCTCCCGCCGGTGGAGAAGACGGCGTGGACCAGCGGCCGGCTGGCGGTCTGGAGCAACGACCTGCTCCGCTCGCTGGTCGGCAACGACCTCCCCGACCTGCAGCAGGCCGCGCGCTTCCTGCAGTGGGCCAAGGACCGCCCGGTGCTGTCCCGCGGCTGATCCCCCTGCGACGCCCGAACGCCCCGCCCCGGTTCACCCGGGCGCGGGGCGTTCGTCGTCCGGGGTTCAGCTGACGGCGACCGCGCCACCGGAGTTGGGCACCAGCTCGACCCAGGTGTTCCCCGGGGCCAGCCGGACCGGGTTGCCGTCGGCCCCGCGCAGGACCACGCGCTCCCCGACGCCGGTCTTGACCCAGGTGGCGGCCACCGTCTGCCCACCGGTGGCGACGAGGGCCTCGCCCTCGCCGACCAGCACGGTCTCCGGCACCGCGTTGCCGGCCGGGTCGCGGGCGGCGGTCGCCCGGACGTCCACCCGCAGGACGACGACGTTGGTGGCACCCAGCCGCGCGCCGTCGGCCCCGACGGCGGGGGTGCTGCCCTCGCTCCGCAGCCACCGGGCATCCGGCGGGCTCCAGGTCCACTGCGGGCGGCTGACCCCGGACAGCGTGAGCGCCAGGTTCGTCGCCGGGGTGCCGGCGGTCACCGCGGTGGCCTGGTCGGCCGCGGCCGCGAGGTCGAACTGCGGCGGCGGCGCCGCCTGGTGGGCGGGGTCGGCCTGGGCGAGGAGGAGCAGGGGGTCGGCGTGCACGTTGTGCGGGGCCGGCCGGTCGCTGGTGCGGGAGAAGCCGCCGGCGCCGGCGTCGTTGCTGAGCACCTGCATCCCGGCCGCGGCCACCGCGTCGACGTAGCCGGCCTGGCCACCGGAGAAGGCGAACAGGCCGTGCAGCGGGGCGGCGATCGCCGGGTCCATCGGGCGCACGGAGCGGATCGGCCCGATCCCGGCCGGCAGGTTCGAGTGGTAGACCGCGACGTAGCGGGAGATGCCGCCCTCGACGACCTGCTCCCACACCAGGTCGGCGGCGCCCAGGCCGGTCTGCGGCCGGGCGTCGGTGGAGTTCTCGACCTTGACGGCCAGCGCCGGGCGCGGGTCGACCGGGCCGCTCTCCAGCCCGGTGAGCGGCCAGAGCACCGGCGGGGGCGGAGGCGGCGGCGGTGGCGGCGGCGGGGTCGTCGCCGGCGTGCGCTCAGCCACGGGCGTCGTCCCCGTCGAGCTGCCGCACGCCACCACCCCGGTGAGCGCGACCCCCACCAGCAGGGCTGCGGCGAACCGGCGCCGGGGTGCCGGTCCGGCGCCGGCGGGGAGACGGGGACGGGTCACGGCGGGCGCTCCTCCGGCGACGATCTGTCCAGGCCGCCCGGCGGGCGGCGGGACCACCGTAGGTCCGCGGGGCCGCCTGGTCGGGCTGCCGCACCGCCGACGTCTCCCGGACCCGTCCGCCGGTGTGTCGTCACGCGGCGTGTCCGCCCCGCCAGGTGAGGGTGGCCCGGGCGGACCCGCTGTCCTCACCAGCAGGTTCCCCGCGGGCGAGGCGCCGGCATGCGGAACCGGCCGGGACCGGGATCGTCCCCGGGCTCTCGACGGAGCCCGGGGACCGTGCCTAGGTTGCCGTCACCGGCCGCCGAACGGGAGCTGCGGCCGCTTCCCCGAGAGGACGTCGATGTCGCTCCGCACCCGCCGGTCAGCGCTCACCCTGACCACCGCCGCGGCCACGGTCGCCGGTTCGGTCCTGATCGCCGCACCGGCCAGCGCCGGGGGCAACCCGCACCCGAACGGCTTCGCCCAGCGCGTGTCGACCGAGGAGGTCACCGCGCACCTCACCGCGTTCCAGGAGATCGCCGACGCCCACGGCGGGAACCGCGCCAGCGGCACGCCCGGCTACGACGCCTCCGCCGACTACGTGCAGGGGCTGCTGGAGGAGGCCGGCTACCAGGTCCAGCGGCAGTACTTCGACTTCGTCTCCTCCACCACCCTGACCGAGGAGCTGACCGTGGCCGGCGCGCCGGTCGACGTCATCGCGATGGAGTACTCGCCCTCCGGCGCGGTCACCGCACCGCTGTCGGCGCTGGCCGCCGACGACGCGACGCCGGGCTGCGAGGCCGCCGACTACCCGGCGACGGTGACCGGCACCGTCGTCCTCGTCTCCCGCGGCGCCTGCTCCTTCACCGTCAAGCAGCAGCTGGCCACCGCGGCCGGCGCGGTGGGCGTCCTGGTCTACAACAACGTCGCCGACGAGCCACTGAACGGCACCCTGGGCGAGGCCGTCCCCGGCGCCCCGGCCGGCGGGCTCACCCAGGCGGCCGGGCAGGCGCTGCTCGGCCAGGTGGGGCAGCCGGTCACCCTCGACATCCAGGTCGAGGTCACCGAGACCACCACCTCCAACGTCATCGCCCAGACCCCCTACGGCGACACCGACCAGGTGATCATGCTCGGCGCGCACCTGGACTCGGTGCCCGACGGCCCGGGCATCAACGACAACGGCACCGGCTCGGCCGGCATCCTGCAGACGGCGCTCGAGCTCGCCGAGCTGAAGCCGACCACCAACGCCGTGCGGTTCGCCTGGTGGGGTGCCGAGGAGTCCGGCCTGGTCGGCTCCTGGGAGTACGTCGAGTCGCTGACCGACGCCGAGCGCGCCCAGATCGCCGGCTACCTGAACTTCGACATGATCGGCTCGCCGAACCACATCATCGGGGTCTACGACGCCGACCAGTCGACCTACACCGCACCGGTCGCGGTGCCGGAGGGGTCGGCGTCGCTCGAGCAGGTCTTCACCGGGTACTTCGACCGCACCCGCCAGCCCTGGGTCGACACCGAGTTCTCCGGCCGGTCGGACTACCAGGGCTTCATCGAGTACGGCATCCCGGCCACCGGGCTCTTCACCGGCGCCGACGACATCAAGACCCCCGAGGAGGTCGCGCTCTTCGGCGGCACCGCCGGGATCCCGCACGACCCGAACTACCACTCCCCCGCCGACGACCTCAGCAACGTCGACCTGACCGCGCTGGGGATCAACAGCAAGGCGATCGCCTTCGCCACGCTGTCGCTCGCCCAGGACCCGACCCCGCTCGACCGGACCGACGACCACCCGGGCAAGGGCAAGGGCAAGGGCAAGGGCAAGGGCAAGGGCCAGGACCGCGGGCAGGTCGACCCCGGCAACCGGAGCACCGGCGTGGCGGCCTGACCTCCCACCGCTCCACCTGCGGGGCCGGACACCAGCTGGTGTCCGGCCCCGCAGCCGTGTCCGGCCCGGCCCCGCCCGGCCCCGCCCGGTGGTGGCAGCCACGGGGAGATAGCGTGCGGGAGCCGCCGCCCCCGGACGGCCGGAGGAGGACACCCCGCATGACGATCACCCGGTCCGACGTCCGGCAGGCGGCCGCCCGGATCGCACCCTTCGTCCGGCGGACACCGGTCGTGGTCCTGGCCGGCTCGGGCCTGGGGCTGCCGCACGACGTCGTCGTCAAGCTCGAGCAGCTGCAGCACTCCGGGTCGTTCAAGGCGCGCGGGGCGTTCAACACGCTGCTGTCCGCCGACGTCCCGGCGACGGGGGTCATCGCCGCCTCCGGTGGCAACCACGGCGCCGCCGTCGCGTACGCCGCCCAGCGGCTCGGGCACCGGGCGACGATCTTCGTCCCGGCCGCCGCGCCGGCGGCCAAGCTGGAACGGATCCGGCGCTACGACGCCGAGGTGGTGGCCGTCGGCCGTGACTACGCCGAGGCACACCGGGCGAGCGTCGAGGAGGAGACCCGCACCGGCGCGCTGCGCGTGCACGCCTACGACCAGCCCGAGGTGGTCGCCGGGCAGGGCACCGTCGCCGCCGAGCTGAGCGAGCAGGCCCCCGACCTGGACACGGTGCTCATCGCCGTCGGCGGCGGCGGGCTGATCGCCGGCTGCGCCAGCTGGTACACCGACAGCCTGCGGGTGGTCGGGGTCGAGCCGGAGCGGGCACCGACGCTGCACGCCGCCCGGGCGGCCGGGCACCCGGTGGACGTCGAGGTGGGTGGGCGGGCCGCCGACGCGCTGGGCGCCCGCCGGCTCGGCGGGATCGCCGCCGAGGTCGCCGCCCGGTACGTCGACGACGCCGTGCTGGTGCCCGACGACGCGATCCGGGAGGCGCAGCGGCTGCTCTGGGAGGAGCTGCGGGTGCTCGCCGAACCCGGCGGGGCCACCGCGCTGGCCGCCCTGCTGTCCGGCGCGCACGTCGCGGCCGCCGGGGACCGGGTGGGCGTCGTGGTGTGCGGCGCGAACCTCGACCCGGCGTCCTGGTCGGTGCTGCCCGAGACGGGGGTCTGACGTGCCGGTACTGCTGCGCGGCCTGGTCCTGCCCGTCCTCGGCGACCCCGTCCCGCGCGGCGCGGTGGTCGTGGAGGACGGCGTCATCTCCTACGTCGGTCCGGCCTCGCGCGCCCCGCACCTGACCGGGGAGGTCACCGAGGTCGACGCCGGCGACGGCGCGGTGGTCCCGGGGATGGTCGACGCCCACGTGCACCTGGTCGCCGACGGCGCCGCCGACTTCGCCGGTTCGGTGGTGGGGTCGAGCGCGGCGCAGCTGGCCGCCACCGCCGCGGACAACGCCCGGCGCTCCCTGGCCGCCGGCACCGTCGCGGTGCGCGACCTGGGCGCTCCCGGCGGGATCGCGATCGCCGTCGCCGCGCGGATCGCCGCCGGCCGCGCCGCCGGCCCGGAGGTCGCCGCGGCCGGCCGGGCGCTGACCGTCCCCGGCGGGCACATCCCCTACCTGGGGGTGGAGGTCCAGGGGGTTCCCGAGCTGGCCGCGGCGGCCCGCGCCGAGCTCGCCGTCGGGGCCGACGGGATCAAACTGGTCGCCACCGGTGGGGTGCTCACCCCGGGGTCCGCGCTCGGCAACGCCCCCTTCGCCGAGGACGAGCTGGCCGCCGCGGCCGCCGTCGCGCGTGCGCAGGGCCGGTGGGTCGCCGCGCACGCCATCGGCCACGAGGGCACCCGCCGGGCGCTGCGCGCCGGGGCGACCAGCGTCGAGCACGGCTACCTCCTCGACGACGAGACCGTCGAGCTGATGGCCACCACCGGCGCGGTGCTGGTGACCACCCAGGTCGCGGTGGCCCGGATGCTGCGCCACCGCGACCAGGTCGACCCGGCCGTGGTGGCCCGGGCCGAGGAGGTGCAGGCCGTGGCGATCGAGTCGCTGCGGCGCGCGGCGCGGGCCGGCATCCCGATCGCCGGGGCCACCGACGCCGGCACGCCGTTCAACGCCCACGGCGGGGTCGCCGAGGAGGCGGCGCTGCTGGTGGCCGACATCGGGCTGACGACGGCGCAGGCGCTGCGGGCGGTCACCGCCACCGCCGCCTCCTGCCTGCTCCGGCCCGACCTGGGGCACCTGTCCGTCGGCGCCCCCGGACACGTGGTGGTCACCGGCGGGAACCCGCTGGACGACGTGACCGCCCTGAGCGACGTGCGCACCGTCGTCCACCGCGGGCGGCTGGTCGAACCGATCCGGAGGACGCCGTGACCGACACCCCCACGATCTCCCTGCCGACCCCACCGCCGCCGGGGGCGAACTACGTCCCGGCCCGCCGGCACGGCGACCTGCTGTTCATCGCCGGGCAGCTCCCCTTCGTCGACGGCCGGCTGCCGCGCACCGGCAAGGTCGGCGACACCGTCGACGTGCCCGGCGGCGCCGAGCTGGCCCGGCTGGCCGCGCTGAACGGCCTCGCCGTCGCGAACGCCACCCTCGGCTCGCTGGCCGACGTGTCGGTCGTGCAGCTCACCGTCTTCGTGGCCAGCACCCCCGACTTCACCGAGCAGCACCTGGTGGCCAACGGCGCCAGCGACGTGCTGATCGAGGCGCTCGGCGAGCGGGGGCGGCACGCCCGCACCGCCGTCGCCACCCCGGTGCTGCCGCTGGACACCCCGGTCGAGGTCCAGCTCGTGCTCGGGGTCGGTGCCCCGTGACCGCCGTGCACGTCGACGAGGCGCTGCTGACCCGGTACGTCACCGAGCTCGGCGCCCTCGGCGACACCCCCGACGGCATGTACCGCTTCATGTACGACGAGGCCTGGCAGCGGGCCCGGGACGCGCTGCTGCGCTGGATCGACGAGGCCGGGCTGGAGGGCCGGGTCGACGCGGTGGGCAACGTCTTCGGGCGGCTCCCGGGCACCGGGGACGGCGTCGTCCTCACCGGTTCCCACGTGGACACCGTGCCCTCCGGCGGCAAGTACGACGGTGCCCTCGGCGTCGTCGGCGGGCTGGCCGCGCTGGCCGCGCTGCGCGCCCAGCACGGCACCCCGGTGCGCACGCTGGAGGTGGTCGCGCTGTGCGAGGAGGAGAGCAGCCGCTTCCCGGCCAACTTCTTCGGCACCCGCGGGATGCTCGGCCTGATCGCCCCGGACGAGCCCGACCGGCTCCGCGACCGGGACGGCGTGCTGCTCGCCGACGCCATGCGGGAGGCCGGCCTGGACCCGGCGGCGGTGGCGGACGCGGAGCGGCACGACCTGCACGCCTTCCTGGAGCTGCACATCGAGCAGGGCCGGGTGCTGGCCGACGAGGGCGTCGACGTGGGCCTGGTCGAGGTCATCCCGGGCATCGCCTGGGAGACGGTCACCGTGCGCGGCCGGCAGGACCACGCCGGTGCCACGCCGATGGACCTGCGCCGCGACGCCCTGCAGGCGGCCGCGCAGATGGCCCGGGAGATCACCACCGCGGTCGAGCAGGAGGGCCGCCCGGCCGTCGTCACCACCGGGCGCTGGACGGTCGAGCCCGGTCAGCCGAGCATCGTGCCCGGGCTGGCCCGCTTCTCCGTCGACCTGCGGCACCCCGACCTCGGCGTCCGCGACCGGCTGCTGGACGAGGTGCACCGGATCTGCACGACGGTGGCCGAGCGGCACGGGGTCGAGGTGGACGTCGTGCGGGACAAGGACGAGGAGCCCGCGACCATGGACGCCGGCCTGCTGGAGGTGCTCCGCGGCTCGGCCGAGGCGTGCGGCGCCAGCTGGCGGCGGATGCCGAGCGGCGCCGGGCACGACAGCCAGCTGATGGCCTCCCGGGTGCCGACGGCGATGGTGTTCGTGCCCAGCGTCGAGGGCCGCTCGCACACCCCGGCGGAGTACACCTCCCCGGCCGACTGCGCCCGCGGCGCCTCGGTCCTGGCCACCGCCCTGCACCAGCTCGCCTGGTGAGCGCCCCCGCGTTCCACCAAAATGGCCATTTTGGTGGAACGCGGGTGGGTCAGGCGGTGGGGACGGCGGGGCCGGTGCCGGCGAGCTCGTCGCGGTGGACGACGCCGTCCTTGACCACCAGCACCACCCGGCCGGTCACGGTGATGTCGGCGACCGGGTCACCGTCGACCACGATCAGGTCGGCCAGCTTGCCGACCTCCAGGGTGCCCAGCTCGTGCGCCAGCCCGAGGTTCTCCGCCGCGCCACGGGTGGCCGCCACGAGGGTCTGCATCGGGGTCAGCCCGTAGTGCACCATCAGCGCCAGCTCGCGGGCGAGGTCGCCGTGCGGGTTGAACGGCGTCCCCGCGTCGGTGCCCGCGGCGATCTTCATGCCGGAGGCGACGGCGGCGGCGAAGCTCTCCCGCTGCTTGGCCGCCTCCTTCTCCGCCTTCTCCACGACCCAGCCGGGGATCCCGGCGGCCGTGCCGTTCCGGGTGATCCCGTCGACGGCGAGGATCGTCGGCACCAGGAACGTGCCCTGCGCGACGGCGATGTCCAGCAGCTCGTCGTCGAGGTAGAAGCCGTGCTCGATGGAGTCGATGCCGGAGATCAGCGCAT
This sequence comes from Modestobacter marinus, assembly GCF_011758655.1. Taxonomy (NCBI): domain Bacteria; kingdom Bacillati; phylum Actinomycetota; class Actinomycetes; order Geodermatophilales; family Geodermatophilaceae; genus Modestobacter; species Modestobacter marinus. Next base: position 2,938,973 of record NZ_JAAMPA010000001.1, on the reverse strand, counting down.
TGTGGATGCCGGACCGCCCGATCGCGTGGGTGGTCACCCGGCGGCCGGAGTTGTGCGCCTCCTGGGCGACGACCGCCAGCTCCTCGGGCAGCAGCGCGGTCTGGGTCGGTGAGACACCCGCGGTGAGCACGCCGCCGGTGGCCATCACCTTGATCACCGCCGCGCCCGCCTTGATCTCCGCGCGGGTGGCCTTGCGCACCTCGTCCGGGCCGTCGGCCTCGCGGCCGATGAAGTGCCCGTGCCCGCCGGTCATGGTGATCACCCGGCCGGCGGCCTGCACCCGCGGCCCGGGCACCAGACCCCGGTCGATCGCCTTGGCCAGCTCGATCACCACGTCGTCGGCGGCACCGCAGTCGCGCACGGTGGTGACGCCGGACATCAGCGTCTCCACCGCCCCGGCGGCCGCCCGCAGGGTCGCCAGCGGCACGGTGTCGCCGGCGGTCTGCGCCATCAGGTCCGGGGCACCGTCGGCGGTCAGGTGCACGTGGCAGTTGATCATCCCGGGTAGCACCGTGCGGCCGCCGCCGTCCACCACGTTCTCCGGCGCGGTGCTCAGCGCGTCGCCGACCGGGCCGATCCAGACGATCCGGCGGCCCTCGACCACCAGCGCCTGCCCGGGGACGGGCGGGGCGCCGGTGCCGTCGACGACGGTGACGTTGCGGAGCAGGAAGCTGGCGGGGGTCATGCGGTGCCTTCCGGTCAGGGGGTGGGTCGCCCGAGCAGGGCTCAGCTGGTCAGTCGCCCGAGGAGGGTGAGGTCGACGTTGCCGCCGCTGGCGACGGAGACGACCCGGGTGCCCGGGGCCAGGTCCAGCGCCCCGGTCATCAGCGCGGCCAGCGGAGCGGCGGCCGAGGGCTCCAGCAGCAGCTTGGTGCGGGAGACCGCCAGCGGCAGCGCCCGCAGGATGTCCTCGTCGCTGACCGTCACCACCCGCTCGACGAAGGCCTGCACGTGGTCGACGGTGACCTGCCCGCTCATCGGCGCGGCCAGCCCGTCGGCCACGCTGCGGGCGCCGGGGTGCCGCACCGGTCCGCCGGCGGCCAGGCTGCGGGTCATCACGTCGGCGGCCTCCGGTTCCACCCCGATCACCCGCACCTCCGGTGCCAGCCGGGCCAGCGCCGCGGCGACCCCGGAGATCAGCCCGCCCCCGCCGACCGGCACCAGCACCACCTCGGCGTCGGGCACGTCCTCGGCGATCTCCAGCCCGACGGTGCCGGTGCCGGCGACGACCGCGGGGTCGTCGAACGGGTGCACCGGCACCCGGCCGGTCTCGGCGACCGTGGCGGTGTAGACGTCCAGCAGGTCGCCGTCGGTGAGGACGACGTCGGCCCCGTAGGCGCGGCAGGCGGCGATCTTCGCCGGCACCGCGGTCGCCGGCATGACCACCGTGCCGGGCACCCCTACGGCGGCGGCCGCGTAGGCGACCGCTGCCCCCGCGTTGCCGGCGGACAGCGTGATCACCCCGCGGGCGCGGTCCTCGGGAGGCAGCGACAACACCTTGTTCAGCGCACCGCGGGCCTTGAAGCTGCCGGTCCGCTGGAACACCTCGGCCTTGAGGTCCAGCCGCACCCCCCACAGCTCGCCGAGGGTGGTGGAGCGGAGCACCGGGGTGCGGTGCACGCGGCCGGCCAGCCGGTCGGCCGCGGCCCGCACGTCGGCGAGGGAGACCAGGCCGGCCTCGATCACGGCGCTCACCCGGCCGGCCCGTCGACGGTCCGCATCCGCGGGTCCAGGGCGTCGCGCAGGCCGTCGCCGAGCAGGTTGAAGGCGAGGATGGCCAGGAAGATCGCGATGCCGGGGAACGTGGTGAGGTGCGGGGCGCTGAAGATGAACTGCCGCCCCTCCCCCAGCATCGTGCCCCACTCGGCGGTGGGTGACTGCACGCCGAGGCCGAGGAAGCCCAGGCCCGCGGCGAGCAGGATGCTCACCCCGATGCTCAGCGTGCCGTGCACCAGCACCGGCGTCAGCGAGTTGCGGAAGACGTGCCGGGTGATGATCCGCAGGTTGCTGGCGCCCAGCGCCCGGGCCGCCTCCACGTAGGGCTCCTCGCGCAGGCTGAGCACCGAGGAGCGGACCAGCCGGATGATCACCGGGATCACGCTGATCCCGACCGCGATGATCACGTTCTGCAGGCTCACGCCCAGGACGGCGACCAGCGTGAGCGCCAGCAGGATCGAGGTGAAGGCGAACATCATGTCCGCGAACCGGGAGATCGCCAGGTCGGCCCAGCCGCCGTAGTAACCGGCGACCATCCCCAGCGGCACCCCGATGACCAGGCCGATCGAGACGGCCAGGACGCCGATCAGCAGCGAGATCCGGGCGCCGTACATCAGCCGGGTGGCGATGTCCCGGCCCAGCTGGTCGGTGCCCAGCCAGTGCGACGCGGACGGTCCCTCGATCGCCTCCGCCAGGTTCTGCGCGTTCGGGTCGTACGGCGAGATCAGCGGCGCGAAGATCGCCAGCACGACGAACGTGACGATGATGCCCAGCCCGATCATCGCGGGGGTGTGGTGCCGGAACCGGCCCCAAGCTCTCATCGGACCCTCTCCATCATCAGTACCGGATCCGCGGGTCGACGACGACGTAGAGCACGTCGACGATCACGTTGAGCAGGATGAACGCCGCCGCGTAGACCAGGACGATCCCCTGGACGACGGCGAAGTCGCGGGCGCCGATCGAGTCGACCAGCAGCCGCCCGATGCCGGGCCAACCGAACACCGTCTCGGTCAGCACCGCGCCGCCGAGCAGGGCGCCGAACTGCAGGCTGATGACCGTCAGGATCGGGATGAACGCGTTGCGCAGCCCGTGCCGGATGATCACCGTGGTCGGCGGGGCGCCCTTGGCCTCGGCGGTGCGGACGTAGTCCTGGCCGAGCACCTCCAGCATGCTGGCCCGGGTCATCCGGGAGATCAGCGCGGTGGAGAAGGCCGCCAGCGTCACCGCCGGCAGCACGATGCTCAGCGGCTCGCCGCTGCCCGCGGCCGGCAGCCAGCCGAGGGTGACGGCGAACAGCAGGATGAGCAGCAGGCCCAGCCAGTAGACCGGCATCGACACGCCCATCATGGCCACGCTGGAGATCACGTGGTCGACGATCGAGTTGCGGCGGACCGCGGCGACCACGCCGGCCGTGACCCCGGCGATGGTGCCGATGATCGTGGCGACGACCGCCAGGATCAGCGTCGCCGGCAGCCGGACGCCGATCTCGCTGGCCACCGGCGCCGAGGTGCGCGCCGAGGTGCCGAGGTCACCGGTCAGCACGCCGGTGATGAACGACCAGTACTGCGCCAGCAGCGACTCGTCCAGCCCCAGCTCGGCGCGGAGCCGGGCCACCTGCTCCTCGCTGGCGTTCAGCCCGGCGAGCACCCGTGCGGGGTCACCGGGCAGCACGCGCAGCATCAGGAAGATCAGGATCGACACCCCGAACAGGGTGATCAACGACAGCAGCAGGGTGCGCACGATGTGCGCGGCGGTGCCCTTCATCCCCGTCCTCTCCCGTACCCGGACCAGCGGCCACCGCGGGTCGCCGGTCGAGGGCCGCCCCTGCCCGCAGGCAGGGGCGGCCGCCCGATGGTGGTCAGTTCGCCGGCCGCGCGTACATGGCGTCGAACTTCTCGACCGGGGTCGCGCCCACCCCGGTGATGTCCGCGTCGTAGACGATCGGGAACGACTGGGTCCACAGGAAGATCCAGGGGGCGTCGTCCCAGATGATCTGCGAGGCGTCGCAGTACAGCTGCTCACGGGTGTCGGGGTCGGTCTCCACGTCCGCCTGGGCGAGCAGCGCCTCGACCTCGGGGTTGGTGTAGAACGACGTCCCCAGGCCGGCCGGCGGGTGGGTGGCCTGGCGGAACATCTGCATCTGGAAGTCCGCGTCCAGGTAGGCAGGGGCCCAGCCGAGCAGGTGCGCCTCCGGCGTGTTCTCCGTGACCGGTGCGTTCACCCGGGCCAGGAAGGACGGGAAGTCACTGGTGGAGACGGTGACGTCCAGCCCGGCCTCCCGCAGGTAGCCGGCGATGGCCTCGGCCGCCTGGGCGTCCTGCACGTACCGGCCGCTGGGGGTGAGCAGCTCGATGCTCGCGCCGACCGCGCCGGCCTCCTCCAGCAGCTGCCGGGCCCGCTCGGGGTCGTAGTCGTAGGTGCCGGTCTCGCAGTAGCCGAACAGGCTGGGGGCCATCGGCGCGTCGAGCTCCTGGGCGGCGCCGAAGAGCACGTTGTCGATGATCGCCTGCTTGTCGACCGCGTAGTTCAGCGCCTGGCGGACCCGCGGGTCCTGCATCACCGGGTCGGTGTTGTCCAGCGCGATGAAGATGGTGCGGTCGCTCTCGGCGAGCAGCACCTCGACGTCGTCGTTGGCCTGCAGTGCCTCGATGTCGGAGACCGGCGGCAGGATGATCATGTCGACCTGGCCGGCGAGCAGCAGGCTCTCCCGGGTGGCCGCCTCGGGGACGACGCGGAAGACGACCGTCTCGTAGTACGGCTCCTCGCCCCAGTAGTCGTCGTACTTGGTGACGGTGACGCTCTCCCCGGCGGTGTACTCGCCGAACTCGTACGGCCCGGTGCCGACCGGCCGGGTGTACTCCTGGTAGCTGTTGCCCTCCGCGTCGACCGAGGTCGGGGAGATCATCCCGGCCACGGTCGCCGACAGCGCGCTCACGAAGCCGGGTGAGGGCTGGCTGAGGGAGATCTCGACGGTGTTCTCGTCGACCGCGGTGGCCGACTCGAAGGCCGTGAACGCCGCGCCCTGCGGGACCGTGAGCTCCGGGTCGGTGATCCGCTCGAAGTTGTAGACGACCGCCTCGGCGTCGAACGGCGTCCCGTCGTGGAAGGTCACGCCCTCCCGCAGCTCGAAGGTGATCGTCAGGCCGTCCTCGGACACCTCGTAGGAGTCGGCGAGCACGCCCTCGATCTCGCCCTCGTCGTTGATCCGCACCAGCGTCTCGACCACGTAGTCGACGATGTTGGACACGGTCGTGGTGGTCTGCCCGGCCGGGTCGAACGTGTCCGGGTCGATGCCCACGGCGATGGAGAAGGTGGCGTCGCCCCCACCCTCGCCGTCGGCCGCGGGGGCTTCCGGGTCGCTGACGCTGCAGGCGCTGAGCAGCAGGCCCAGCGCCACGGCGGCGGCCATGGACCTGATCCGGGAGGGGCTGCGTCGTGCTCGGGTCGTGTTCATCGGCTTCCGCTCTGACGAGGTGACACGCAAGGGGACGGACGGTGGGACGGTGTCGTCGGCGACGACGGGGCTGGGGAGGAGGCGGGGCCGGTCACGCGATCACCGGCTTGACCTCGGCGAAGTGGCAGGCGCTGGGGTGGCCGGAACCGGCGCGGTCGATCAGCGCCGGCTCCTCCTCGGCGCAGATCTGCTGGGCCTTGGGGCACCGGGTCCGGAAGTTGCAGCCCGACGGCGGGTTGGCCGGGCTCGGCACGTCGCCGGTGAGGATCATCCGTTCCCGGCTGCCCCGCTTGGTCGGGTCCGGGATCGGCACCGCCGACAGCAGCGCCTGCGTGTACGGGTGCGTGGGGCGGGCGTAGATGTCGGCCCGGTCGCCGATCTCGACGACCTTGCCCAGGTACATCACCGCGACCCGGGTGGAGATGTGCCGCACCACCGACAGGTCGTGGGCGATGAACACGTAGGCCAGGCCGAGCCGGTCCTGCAGCTCCTGGAGCAGGTTGACCACCTGGGCCTGGATCGAGACGTCGAGGGCCGACACCGGCTCGTCGAGCACCAGCACCTGCGGGTCCAGCGCCAGCGCCCGGGCGATGCCGATCCGCTGCCGCTGCCCGCCGGAGAACTCGTGCGGGTACCGGCTGGCCTGCTCGGAGCTGAGCCCCACCGACTCCAGCAGCTCGTCGACCCGGGCCCGCAGCTCGCTGCCGGAGGCCAGGCCGTGGATCTGCAGCGGTTCGGCGACGATGCCGCGCACCGTCATCCGCGGGTTCAGCGAGGTGTACGGGTCCTGGAAGACGAACTGCATCTCCCGGCGGACGGCCTTCATCTGCGACCGGCCGAAGCCGGTGATGTCCACGCCCTTGAAGTGCACCGAGCCCGACGTCGGCTCCAGCAGCTTGACCAGGGTGCGGCCGGTGGTGGTCTTCCCGCAGCCGGACTCCCCGACCAGGCCGAGGGTCTCGCCCGCGGTCAGCGTGAAGCTCACCCCGTCGACGGCGTAGACCGTGCCGACCTGGCGCCGGGTGACCCCACCGCGGATCGGGAAGTGGGTCTTGAGGTCGGTGACGCGGAGGATCTCCTCGCCGTGCGCGGCGCGGGTGTGCAGGTCCGCCGGCGCGCCGGTCGGGGTGGCGACGGTGCTCATGCCCCGCTGCTCCCCAGCCGGGCGCCCATCTCGCGGTACACGACGGCCATCTCGGCGGGGACCTCCTCGGTGAAGTGGCACGCGGCGCGGGTGCCCTGGCCGGTGTCGTAGAGCGGCGGCACCTCGGTGCGGCAGATCTCGCGGCCCTTGGACACCCGGCAGCGCGGGTGGAAGGAGCAGCCGGGCGGCAGGTCGATGAGGTTGGGCGGGGACCCGGGGATCGGGTCCAGCCGCGCCAGGTCGACGTCCAGCCGGGGCAGGCTGCTCATCAGGCCCAGCGTGTAGGGGTGCCGGGGCGCCGCGAAGATCGAGAAGACGTCGGCGACCTCGACCACCTTGCCGCCGTACATGACCACGACCCGGTCGGCGTGCTCGGCGATCAGCCCGAGGTCGTGGGTGATGAGGATGGTGGCGGCGTTGGTGCGCTCCTTCGCCGTCTTCAGCACGTCGAGCACCTGCGCCTGGATCGTCACGTCCAGGGCGGTGGTCGGCTCGTCGGCGATGAGCACCTTCGGGTCGTTGGCGATCGCCATCGCGATCATCGCCCGCTGGCGCATCCCGCCGGAGTGCTCGTGCGGGTACTGGTCGAAGCGGCCCTCGGGGTTGGGGACGCCGACCATCGTCAGCAGCTCGACCGCACGGGTGCGCGCGGCGTCCTTGCTGAGCTTCTTGTCGTGCAGCCGGAGCGCCTCGGAGATCTGCGCCCCGACGGTCAGCACCGGGTTCAGGCTGGTCATCGGGTCCTGGAAGATCATCCCGATCTGGCTGCCGCGGAGCCGCCGCAGCTCCTTGTCCGGCATGGTCAGCAGGTCGCGGCCCTCGAAGAGGATCTCCCCGCCGGTGATCCGCCCCGGGGGGCTCTGGATCAGGCCGAGGATCGACATCGCGGTGACGCTCTTGCCGGAGCCGGACTCACCGACCACGCCGAGGGTCTCGCCGGGGTACAGGTCCCAGCTCACGTCGTTGACGGCCTTCACGACGCCAGCGGGGGTGACGAATTCCGTCGTCAGGCCCCGGATGGAGAGAACAGGACTGCTCACAAACAGCGCCTCCTCGACCGATCAGTGGCTGAAAGCTAGGCCACTGTGACGGACTTTGGGTGACAGACATGTCACGACGGTGAGTCCATGCGTTCCGTGTGACTGGCCTCACACTCTGTGTGTCGAAGGGCGCAGCCTACTGCGCACCGGGCACCGGATCGGACCAGACGTCCATCCGGACCGTGCCGGTCGCGCGCCCCTCCACGTCGAGCAGGTGACCCATCCGCTTGACCGCCCGCAGCACCACCAGCCGGTCGACCACCACGACGTCGGGCACCACGTGGGCCAGCTCCTGCTCGAAGCGGTGCACCTCCTCCAGGGAGGCCAGCCACGCGACCACGAGCAGGCTCGGCGTGCCGGCCAGCGTCGTGGACAACCGCACCTGGCGCAGCCGGCCGAGCCGCGCGGCGGCGTCGTCCAGCCGCCCGGCCGGGGCGTCGGCCGACAGCACGACCATCACCGGCAGCCCGGCCAGCGGTGCGGCGACCTCGGTGCGCAGCAGCACCGCGCCGGAGCTGATCAGCCGGTCGACCCGGCGGCGCGCGGTCGGCTGGCTGATCCCGGTCGCCGTGGCGAGCGCGGCGTAGGACGCGCGGCCGTCCTCCCCCAGCGCCGACATCAGCTCCCGGTCGACCTCGTCGAGCACGGTCGGGCGGATGAGCTGCGGCGGCCCGCCACTGGCGCCGGTCGAGGGCAGCACGCCCAGCCGCCAGGTGCTGCCCTCGGCGTAGAGCCGGGTGGCGATCCGCGCCCGGGTGCCGGTGACCCCGGGCACCCGGTCCAGCCGCTCGAGCAGGTAGCGCCCCAGGGTGGGCAGGTCGACGGCGGCCACGGTCAGCATCAGGTCCCGGCCGCCGGCGGTGATGTCGACGGAGAGCGCGTGGGCGTCACCGGCCAGCTCGTTGGCGACCCGGGTCTTCTCGCTCGGCAGGCAGGTCACGTCGACGTAGGCGAGCACCTGCGCGTGGTGCGACCCCGGGCCGGGGGTGCCGGTGACCCAGGCGGCGCCCGCGGCGCGCAGCCGCTCCCACCGCCGGGACGCGGTGACCGCGTTGGTGCCGACCATCGCCGCCACCTCGGTCCACGGGGCGCGCGGGTCGCGCTGCAACGCCTCGACAAGGGCGAGGTCGTCCTCGTCCAGCACAACTGATCGAGTCACTTCAGGCGCCTCTCGTGACGGATGACTGCAAATCCTGTCGGAGAACCGGCCGAACTCCTAACGTCCCGCCCACCGATCCCCAGGGAGGTCACGTGATCCGGTCAGGCGCACTGCGCGAGGACGCCGAGGCGATGCAGGACGAGCTGGTCCAGTTGCGGCACGCGCTGCACCGGCGACCCGAGGTGGGGCTGCAGCTGCCCTGGACGCAGGAGACGGTGCTGAGCGCCCTCGACGGCCTGGGCCTGGAGGTCAGCACGGGCACCGAGCTGACCTCGGTGACGGCGGTGCTGCGCGGCGGCCGGCCCGGCCCGGCGGTGCTGTTGCGCGGTGACATGGACGCCCTGCCCGTGCAGGAGCAGACCGGGGTGGACTACACCAGCCAGGTCGACGGCACGATGCACGCCTGCGGGCACGACCTGCACACCGCGATGCTGGTCGGCGCGGCCCGGCTGCTGAGCGCGCACCGGGAGTCCCTCGCCGGCGACGTCGTCCTGATGTTCCAGCCGGGCGAGGAGGGCTGGGACGGCGCCGGGTACATGCTGCGCGAGGGCGTGCTCGACGCCGCCGGGTCGCGGGTCACCTCGGCGTACGGGATGCACGTGATGTCGGCGATGAGCCCCCGCGGGGAGTTCACCACCCGCCCGGGCACGCTGATGGCGGCCAGCGACGAGCTGCGGGTGACCGTGCGCGGCAGCGGCGGGCACGGCTCGGCCCCGCACCTGGCGCGCGACCCGATCTCGGTGGCCGCCCAGCTGATCGGGGACCTGCAGACGATGGTCACCCGCCAGTTCGACGTCTTCGACCCGGTGGTGCTCACCGTCGGCCTGTTCTCCGGCGGCACCAAGCGCAACATCATCCCGGACGAGGCGACGTTCCAGGCGACCGTGCGCACGTTCTCGGCCGAGGCCCGGGAGCGGATGCGGGTGGCCTCGGTGCGGCTGTGCGAGTCGGTCGCGGCCGGCTACGGGCTGGAGGCCGAGGCGCTGTACCTGGAGGAGTACCCGGTGACGGTCAACGACCCGACCCACACGGCGTTCGCGGCCGGGGTGGCGCAGGAGGTCTTCGGCGAGGAGCGCTACGCGCCGAAGGTGTACCCGCAGTCGGGGTCCGAGGACTTCTCCCGGGTGCTGGCGGAGGTGCCGGGCTGCTACCTGTTCCTGGGCGCCGCCGTGGGCGAGGACCACGCCACCGCCCCGAACAACCACAGCCCGCGGGCGGAGTTCAGCGACGCGGTGCTCTCCGACGGCGCGCTGCTGCACGCCGAGCTGGCGGTGCGGGCACTGGAGCGCGACGCGGCCGCCTGACCGCCCGGGGGCGACCCTCCCGTCCCAGTTGTCACATCTCCGCCGGGGCTCCCCGATCCGGGGCCCCGGCGGAGGTAGAACGACCCCATGGGCGTCTCCCCGTGCCCGCAGCACACCGCGGCAGCCGATCCGCGGGTCTCCGTGGAACTCGACTGCGTGCCGGTCGTCGGCGAGGCGCTGGCCCGTGCCGGGGTGCCCCTCGTCGCCGTCCTCACGCTGACCGGGGCCGCCGAGCCGGTGCGCGGCGCACGGGTGGTCGTCTCGATCACCACCCCCGACGGCCCGCTCGGCTCCCCCGTCGAGCTCACCGTCGACGTCGACCCCGGCCGGACGACGGTGCTCACCGACCTCGACCTGCGCCTGGACCCCGCCGTCCTCGCCGCCGTCGCCGAGCCGGGCACGGCCACCGTCGAGGCCCGGGTCGAACGCGACGGGGAGCTGCTGGGCTGCACCCGGACGGCGGTGCGGGTGCTCGCTGCCGGGCAGTGGCTGGCGGCGCCGGCGCCGCTGGCCCTGGAGCTGCTGGCCGCCCACGTGCAGCCGGCTTCGCCCGCGGTGGCCGGGCTGGTCGGCGCCGCGGCCGACCTGCTGCGCCAGCGCACCGGTGACCCCACGGTCGGCGGGCACCCGACCGGTGCGGCGCGCATCGACGAGACCGCCGCGGCGATCGTGGAGGCCATGCGGCGGCGGGCCATCCGCCCCCGTCCGCCGGTCGCGAGCTGGGCCGACGTCCCGCAGCGGGTGCGCACCCCCGACCAGGTGCTCGACGACCGGGCCGGCACCAGCCTGGACACGGTGCTCACCCTCGCCGCCGCGCTCGAGCACGCCGGGATCCGCCCGCTGCTGTGGATCGCCGCCGACGGCGCGACCTGCCCGGGACACGCCTTCCTCGGCTACTGGCGGGTCGACCGCTGCGCCGGGAGCACGGCCACCACCGAGGTGTCCGGGCTCGCCGAGCTGGTCGACCAGGGCGCGATCGCGCTGGTGGAGACCACGATGCTGGGGATCGCCGCGGAGCCGGCGACCTTCGGCGACCTGCACCGCACGGCCGCCGCCGCCTGGCTCGCCGGCGACCTGCACCGGGTGCTCGGGGTCACCGACGTGCACCGCGCCCGGCTGGACGGCGTCGCCCCGCTCCCGCTGCCGGGGCTGCCCGACCGCAGCCCGGCCCGCGCCGGAGACCGGCCGGCGGGGACCGTGGCCCCGCTGCTGGACCTGGACCTGGACCGGGCCGACGGCGGGGTCGTGCCGCTCACCGTGCCCCCCGGACGGCTCGCCGTCCTCGCCGAGCGGCTCGCCGCGGACGCCGCGCTCACCCTGGTGCCCACCGACCAGCTCGGCGCCGCGGCCCGCCGGCGTGGCATCCGCTCGGCGCGGGACCTGCCCCCGCACCAGCTGGGTGAGCTGCTCGTCGAGCACGGCGGGCTCTACGCCGATCTTGGCTCGGTGCACTACTCGCGCCGGCTGGCCGCGCTCGCCGAGCGGGCGGCCGCGCTGGTGGAGGAGACCGGCACCGGCGACCTGTACCTGACGCTGGGGTCGGTGACCTGGGAGCTCGACGGGCAGCCGGTGCGCTCACCGCTGGCGCTGGTCCCGGTCCTGCTCTCCCGGGTGGCGAGCACGGGCGCCTACCGGCTGACCGCCGACCCGGCGGGGGCCATCGGCCCGAACGGGCACCTGCTGGCCGAGCTGCGCCGCCGCACCGGCGTGGCCGTGCCGGCACTCGACGGCGGGGGCGACGGCGAGGGCGGCCTCGACCTGGCCGTCGCTCTCCCGGCGCTGCGGCAGGAGCTGGCCCAGCGTGGGCTGCCGCACCGGGTCGAGCCGACCGCCGACCTCGCGGTGCTGCCCGCGGCGTCCTCCCGGATCCGGCAGGACGCCGACCAGCTCGGCGCGGCCGCGCTGCGCAACCCGCTGGTGCCGGTGCTGCTGCGCCCCGGCCAGCCCTTCGTCGACCCCGTGCCCGCCCCCGGCAGCGCGCTCGCCACCGACCTGGCCGAGCTCGCCGCGACGCTGCCGCTGCCCGCCGACACCGACCAGCTGCGGGCGATCACCGACGCCGTCGCCGGGCGGACCCTCGTGCTCGAGGGCGCACCGGGCACCGGCAAGTCGCAGACGGTCGCCAACCTGGTCGCCGCGGCCGCGGCCGGCGGTCAGCGGGTGCTGGTGCTCGCCGCCCAGCAGTCCGCGCTGGACGCGGTGTCCCGGCGCCTGGCGGGTGTGGGGCTCGGCGGGCTGGTCACCGACCTCCGCCGTCCCGCCGCCGCCCCGTCCGATGCCGTCCCACCCGCCGCCGGGGACCTCCCGGAGGTCGCCGGCCTCGCGGCCGTCCCCGACGAGCTGCGGACGGCGCGGCGCGAGCTGGCCGGCTACGCCGAGCGGCTGCACGCCCCCAACTCCGCCGGGCTGTCGCTGTACGCCGCGCGCGCCGGCGTGCTCGCCGCGGCGCCCGGCACGCCGGCCCTGCCGCTGGCGACCGCGTACGTCGCCACCGCGTCGGCCCGCACCACCGCGAAGGTGCACGAGCTGCTGACCACGCTGCCCGAGGTCGCCGCCCGCACCCGGCCGCGGCCGCGGCACCCGTGGGGGTTCCTCGACTCGGCCGACGCCGACCCGGTCGCGGTGCACACCGCGGTGCTCGCCGTCGACACCGCGCTGCGGGCGCTGCCGCCCGCCGGGCCACTGGCGCGGGTGGTCGCCGCGGCGCGGACCCCGGAGGACCTGGACGCCGTCGCCACCGTGCTGGTCGGCCCGGACGTGCCGCTCGCCGCGGTGGACGCCGTCCGCACCCCGGAGTGGGCGGAGGACGCCGCCGCGCTGCTCGACGAGGTGTCCGCGTTCGTCACCGCGACGCACCCCGGGCTGGACGTCGCCCTGCCCGAGGCGCTGGACCTGCCGCTGGCCGGGATCGCCGAGGACGCCGAGCAGGCGGCCGTCTCCGGGCGGTTCGGCCGGGCGAAGCGGCTGGCGGCGGTGCTCACCGAGCTGGCCCCCTCGCTGCGGCCGGGTGTGCACGTGGAGCCGACCGACGTCCCGGTGCTGACCGCGGAACTGCTCCAGGTGCAGGGCGCGGCCCGCGAGCTGACCCTGCGCTGCTCCACGGTGGCCGGGCTGGCGGTGCCGTGGAACTGGAACCTGCTGACCGACCCGCACCTGGTCGAGCGGCAGGTCGCCGCGTTGCGCCGGCTCGGCTCCGCGCTGGACGGCGACCCGGCCTTCACTCCCCCGCTGCGCCGCTTCCTGGACACCGCGCCGGCGCCGGACCCGGCCCGGGCGGTGGCCGTCCGGAAGCTGCGGGCCGCGCTGACCGCCCTGCCGGTGGCCTGTCTGGGTTCGCTGGACCAGCTGCTGGGGTGGGCCGGGGACACCGGGTTGGTTCGGGTGTGGGAGACGACGCAGGACGAGCGGGCGGTCGAGGAGTTCGGCGTCCCCTCTCTCGGGCACTGGCTGGACCTGCTGCGCCACCTGCACCTGCTGGAGGCCGCCGGGCTGGCCGAGGCGCGGGCCGCGCTGCTGTCCGGAGCGGTGCCGGCCGACGACGCCGTCGCGGCGTTCGACCGCGGGGTGGCCGAGGCGTCGTTCGCCGAGCGCTCGGCGGCCGGCGGGCTCGCCGTCCCCGACGCGCGGGCCGCGGAGGAGGCGGTCCAGCGGGCGCTCGCGGTCTCCACGGCGACCCGCGCGCAGGCGGCTGCCGCCCTCGCCGAGGGCGACCGGACCCGTGCGGTGCTGGCCACCCCGGACGCCGTCGCCCGGTTCCTGCCCCCGACCGCCGGCTCGTTCGACCTGGTGGTGATCGAGGACGCGTCGTCACTGCGGGTCGCCGATGCGCTGGGTGCCCTGGGCCGGGCGCGCGCGGCGGTGGTGGTCGGCGACCGCCAGCAGCTGCCGCCGCGCGCCGCGGTCGACGAGGCCCCCGACGAGGGGCTGCTCGCCGCGTGCCTGCGCGCCGGGGTCCCGCGGCGGGAGCTGACCTGGCACCACCGCAGCGCCGACGAGTCGCTGGTCGCGTTCGTCAACGCCCTGGCGTTCGACTCCCGGCTGACGACGGTGCCGGGCCCGCCGGCCGGGCCGGCCATCTCGCTGGTGCAGGTGGACGGCGTCTTCCTGCGGGCGGGCGAGCAGCGCGGGACGAACCCGGCCGAGGCGGAGGCGGTGGTCGCCGAGCTGCGGCAGCGGTTCGCGGCCTCGGCGGACGCGGTGCCCTCGGTGGCCGTGGTGACGCTGCACGGACCGCAGCGCCGGCTGATCGAGGGCCTGCTGCGGGCGGGGCGGGACCGGGCGGCCGAGGCGCTGGACCGCGGCGCGCTGCGGGTGCGGGAGGTCGAGGCGGCCCAGGGCGAGGAGGCCGACGTCGTCCTGCTGTCGCTGGGGTGCGCGGCCGACGAGCGCGGCTGCCTGCCGCTGGACCTCGGGCCGCTGAACCGGGCCGGCGGTGAGCGCCGGCTGACCGTGGCGGTGAGCCGGGCCCGCCGTCAGGTGGTGGTCTTCGCGTCGTTCGCGCCGTCGCTGCTGCGGCCGGCGACGACGACGCAACCGGGGGTGCGCCGGCTGCGGACCTACCTGGAGCTGGCGCGGCGCGGCCCGGACGCCGTCCCGCGGACGTCGAGAGCGGTGCGGGACCCGCACCGGGAGGACGTCGCCGCGGCGCTGCGCGGCCGCGGACTCGTGGTGCGCACCGACGTCGGGCTCTCCCCGTTCCGGGTCGACCTGACCGTCGCCCGGCCGGAGGCGCCGGAGCGTCCGGTGCTGGCGGTGCTGCTGGACGGGCCGGGCTGGGCGGGGCGTGCGCCGGTGGACCGGGAGCTGGCGTACCTGGAGCTGGCGGAGCTGCGGGGGTGGCCGGCGGTGGAGCGGGTGTGGCTGCCGGAGTGGCTGGCCGAGTGCGAGGCGGTGGTCGACCGACTGGTCGCCGCGGTGGCGGGTGCTGCTCCAGTGGAGCCACTGCTGCCCCCGCTGCCGGCCCCGGTCGCCGACGTCGCCGAGCCGCAGGAGGAGATCGACCCCTTCGACCCGGACGCGCCGGACGTGGAGGACGAGGTGTCGACGGCGGAGCCGGTGCGCTGCGCGGCGCACCCGGTGGTGACGCCGGCGTTGCTGGCCGGTGAGGTGCCGTTCCGGCCGTGGACGCCGAAGCCGGTGGGCGAGCCGCAGATGCTGCGGCAGCTGGCGAACCCGGAGGCGGCCCGGCTGGTGCGGCGGGTGCTGGCGGCGGGGATCCGGGCGGAGGGTCCGATCCACCGGGAGCGGCTGGCCCGGCGGACGGCGGCGGCGTTCGGGGTGCCGCGGGTGAACGCGGCGCGGATGGAGTCGATCCTGGCGCTGCTGCCCGAGCCGGGTGCGGAGTTCCTGTGGCCGCCGACCACGGACCGGACTCCCCTGGACCCGGCCACGTGGACGACGTTCCGGCGGCAGGCGACGAGCACCGACCGGGCGCTGGAGCACGTCCCGCCGGAGGAGATCGGCAACGCGATGGTGGCGCTGTGCCGGTCGGTGGCCGGGATGACCCGCGACGACCTGTTCCAGCAGACGCTCGCCGTCTTCGGCCACCGCCGGCGGCACCCGGTGTTGATGCCGCCGCTGGAGCTGGCGCTCGCCCAGGCGGTGCGGGCCGGCCGGATCGCCCGGCAGAGCGCCGGCCAGTGGCTGACCGCGGTGGCCGACGGCGATGCGGACCTGCTCGCGGTCGCCACTCCTCCCGTCCCCCCGAGCGCCGTGGTGCAGGAGGCTCTGGAGCAGCCCGCCGCCGGGTGACCTGCCCAAGCGCGGACGCCTTCTCTGGCACTGCTCCGCCCCCACCAGGGCTGCTCCGGCGCGCTCGTCCCCGAGCTGCGCCGGGCCGACGTCCCGCAGCTGCTCCCGCCCGCTCTCCCCCGGTCCCTGCTCCAGCTCTCGTCCCGGTCGGCGCAACAGCTGCCCAGCCCCGCGCAGCCCGCTGGACCCTCCGTCGGTCGGACGGCGGGCCAGCGGCATGCCACACCCACAGCCCTACAGCGGTGGGCCGATGAGGATCTCGGTGTCGTCGGGACGCCA
Organism: Modestobacter marinus; assembly: GCF_011758655.1. Lineage (NCBI taxonomy): Bacteria > Bacillati > Actinomycetota > Actinomycetes > Geodermatophilales > Geodermatophilaceae > Modestobacter > Modestobacter marinus. The sequence continues at coordinate 2,923,126 of NZ_JAAMPA010000001.1, read as the reverse complement.
GGTCCGCCACCGGCCGTCGGGATCTCGTTCGACCCGGAACCCGTGGTGGACCTTGGTGTGGTGCCGTTCGCACAACAGGGCCGAGTTGCTCAACGACGTCTCACCGCCGTGCAGCCAGTGGATCAGGTGGTGCACATCGCACCAGTGGGTCGGTGCACCACAGCCGGCGAACACGCAGCTCTTGTCCCGGCGTTCCACGGCCCTGCGCAGCCCCGGGGTGACCACCCGGTGGTCCCGGCCCAGGTCCAGCGGGATGCCGTCGGGACCCATCACGATCCGGGAGATGCTCCCGTCACACGCCAGGTAGCGGGCGCGGGCGGCGGAGATCGTCGCCCCGAACCCCAGCTCCGCCGCCCCGGCGCCGGTGGCCGGGTCGACCAGGTCCTCGATGTCGATGCCGACCACGACGTGCGGCTTGACGGTGCGCAGCGTGGGCAGGCTCCCCGCGGCGAGCTGGTTGTCCGCCAACTGCACCAGCGCGTCGGCGTTCTGCTGCGCCCGGGTCCGCTCATCACCCTGCGGGCGGTTGGCCTGCACGATCGACTCGATCGCGGCCTTGACCTTCTCCCCGCCGGTCGCGTCCAGGTCGAACCGGCCGGTGATCGAACCATCGGCGTGCGTGGCGATCGTGAGCCGCCGCTCCTCGGTGGGGTCTGGCTCCGGCCCGTCGGGGTCCAAGGCGTCCTCGAAGGCCTGCACCGCGGCGACCAGCGACTGGTGCGGTGAGCCCATCGCCACCTGAGTCCACACCTCATCGAACGCCGCCAGGTCGATGCCCTGCTCCCCGGCGCGGGCGGCCTCGACCGGGCCGACCTTCTTGGCCACCACGTCGACCTGCTCGGGGGTCACCTGACCCTCGGCGAACCCGGCCGCCAGCGTCGGGAAGTGCTCCAGGGCCCGCCCGGATCGCAGGATCCGCGAGGCCTCGGCCGGCGCGAGCCGTGCGTGCCCGATCAGCCAGGACCGCATGGACTTCAGCCCGTCGTGCTCGGCGGCCTGCGTGGCGTCCGCACACCGCACGGTGCGGGTCAACTCCGCCGACGCGCGGTTCACCACCTGCACCAACATGGCCGTCCGGTCCAGCACCTGGCCGTCGGTCAGGGCGTGCAGGTCATCGGCGCCTAGGGCATCCAGCGCGGAGATCAACTCGCTCACCGAACACCTCCCGACCCGTTCGAACGTGTGTACGAATCTTATCGCCTCTGAGGGGTCCGCACAACGCGAATCCGCAGGTCAGGCGCCCGTCCACAGATGTTGGGATGTTCTTGACTCCCTCGGGTGGACGTGACTGAAGCAGGTCGAGACGGCCAACGACAGACGCCCAACGACCACACGCGATGTACCGACACCCTCACCGGCGCCGGGTTGGGCGGAAGGGCCCAGCCAGGCCGGAGCGAGCCGTCGACAGGCGGCTCGGCTGCCATGCGGGACATGGCAACGCGCGCTCCACGCTCCGAGTGGACGTGGTGAAAGCCAGCCAGCGACGAACACCTGCCGCAGCCGCCGGCGAGGCGCCACCAGCCGCGGCCGGTGGTAGCGCGGCGGACACGCACCGTGCGCACCCGCCGCACCGCCGGAATTCGGTGCACCGGCGGGAATCAGCCGATCACGGTGATCGAGCTCCTACCCCGCTCCGACGTTGCCCGACGTCACGTCGGCGAGTCGCCGATCCCGGCCGGGCGTGTTGCAGCTCCACGGGGTGTCGGAACTCCGACGCGCAGCACTTTGTGACAGTTCCATGACGCCCCTACCGTCAACCGCGCCCGCCGGCCCCTGAGTCGCCACACACGGTGACACCGGCGAGCACCGCCGAACCGGGCAACCGCCGCAACGTCGCCGCGGACACCCGGACCGGGGACCCACCGCAGTTCTGGGGTGAAGCGCGACGGCACGCGAGTGCCGGAGCGCCGGGCGAGTTCCCCGCCCGAACCCGTCAGCTAACTCGGTAGGCGGTTGAGGAGAACAAGGAGAACCCGTCGTCCATGACGACCACTCGCACGTCCCCTGCCCGCCGTCCCTCCCGTTCCGGTCGCCGGGCACTGGTCGCGCTGTTCGCCAGCGCGGGCGTCGCCCTCACCCCGATGGCCGCCCAGGCCTCGGTCGGCGGCGGCGGAGCGCCCATCGCAGCACCCGCCCCGGCACCGGTGGCCCCGGTCGCCGCTCCCAACGCCGCCGCCCAGATCGTCGTCGACACGGCGCTCGCCCAGCAGGGCAAGCCCTACGTCTGGGCCGGGGCCGGCCCGAACGTCTACGACTGCTCGGGGCTGACGCAGTACTCCTTCGCGGCGGCCGGCATCGCGCTGCCGCACTCCTCCCGCATGCAGTCGACGATGGGCGTGCCCGTGGCCCGCGCCGACCTGCAGCCCGGTGACCTGGTCTTCTTCTACGACCCGGTGGGCCACGTCGGCATCTACATCGGCAACGGCCTGATGGTGCACGCGCCGACCGCAGGGGACGTCGTCCGCACCATCGCCGTCGACTCCATGTGGGGCTACAACTCCGCGCGTCGTCTGGTCTGACCCGCTCGCGACGTCCGCCCCGCGCCGGTCCGCGGGAGCGGGGCGGACGTCGTCCGGCACGCCGGGAACACGAGAACGCCCCGCCCCCCATCCGGGGAGCGGGGCGTTCGTCGGTCGAGGAGGGTCAGCCGAGCAGCGGCTCGCCGTCGCGGACGAGCTGCCAGTTCTCCACGTAGAAGTCGGCCGGGTCGATGACGCCGCGCTCCTGCGCCCACTCGATGAGCAGCTGGCGGATCTCCAGCTGCTCGTTGTAGACCACCGGCGCCGTGGAGATGTGCGGGAACCCGCCACCGCCGGAGCGCCGGTAGTTGTTCACCGCGACGACGAACCGGGCGTCGTCGGCCACCGGCTCACCGTCGATCTCCAGCCGGGTGACCCGCTCGCCGACCTGCCGGGAGACGTCCAGGTCGTAGTCGACGCCGGAGAGCACGTCGTAGTTGTAGTCCGGCGTCCCGTCGGCGTTGGTGATCGTCTCGGGGTCGACGTCGCCGGTGGCCGGCACCTGGGTGAAGTAGCTCGCCGACTCCTCCAGGTAGTCGCGCACCTGGGCGCCGGTGAGCTCGACCGCCTCGAGGGTGTTGTCGAAGACGTAGAGCCCGGCGATGTCCCGGATGGTGACCTCGCCCTGCGGGAAGACCGCCTCCCGGCTGAACGGGGCGGCGATCGACAGCACCGGCAGGTCAGCCCGGTCGGTGCCCTCGAGCGCGGCGTCCACGGTCTCGGTCTGCACCTGCTGGATGAAGTCGAGGATCGGCGTGTCCTCGTACCGGCTGGTCAGCGTGGTCAGCTCCTCGGTGGAGGTGGCCACGACCTGGTTGACGTAGTCGACCGTCGCCTGGTGCGCCTCGTCGGTGACGGCGAGGACCTCGGGGTCCTCCGGGTAGTCCTTGGTGCGCAGCGCGGTGGCCGTGGCATTGGTGACGTCCCACTGGCCGCGGGTCTTGGTCAGCTCGAAGTCGACCTGGCTGACCGTGCCGCCCCAGCGGTAGGGCTGGGTGAGCAGCACCTCCTCGCCGGTGACCTCGTTGACCACGATCTGGGACGGGGCGTCGCGGTGCGTGTGGCCGACGACCATGGCGTCGATGCCGGGCACCGTCCGGGCGATGACGTCGGAGGGGTTCTCCGTGCCCACGGCCGGGTCGTCGTAGGACGACGTCCCGCCGACCCCGGCGTGCGCGAGGACGACGACGACGTCGGCCTGCTCCGCGACGACCGGCACCCACTGCTGCGCCGTCTCGACCATGTCGCGGAACTCGACCTGGCCCTCGACGTTGTTGCGGTCCCAGATCGCGGAGCCGGGCGTGGTCAGGCCGATGATGCCGACGGTGACCGGCTTCGCGCCGCGCACCTTCATCTCCTGCAGCGTGTACGGCGGCAGGTACGGCTCACCGGTGGCGACGTCGATGACGTTGGCACCGAGCACCGGGTGGTCGACGTCGTCGACGTAGCCGGCCAGGGTGTCCAGGCCGTAGTTGAACTCGTGGTTGCCGACGACCTGGGCGTCGTAGCCGATGACGTCGTAGGCCGCCGCCATCGGGTGCTCGGCCTCCGGCGACTGCTGGGCGGCCAGGTAGGTGAGCGGCGTGCCCTGCAGGAAGTCGCCGTTGTCGACGACGAAGACGCTGTCCGCGCCCTTCTCCGCGCGCACCGAGTCGACCACCGACGACACCCGGGCCAGGCCCGTCGCGTCCCCGGAGCGCTCGGTGTACGGCGCGTCGCGGAAGTAGTCCCAGTCCTGCACGCGGCCGTGCAGGTCGGTGGTGGCGAGCATGGTCAGCTCGAGGCTCTTCCCCTTGCCGTGCCCGTTGCCGTGCCCGTTGCCGTGCCCGTTGCCGGGCCCGTGGCCCCACCCGCCACCGTGGCCGTCGTCGTGGCCCCCCTGGCCGGCCGCCGCGGGGGTCACCGCCCCGAAGGTCATCGCCAGCACCGCTGCCGCGACCGTCACCGTCGTCCGTCTGCGCACTCTGTTCTCCCCCAGCTCGTCAGCCACCCCGGACGGGGCGGCTGTGCGGATGCTGAGCCAACGTAACGAGCGATGCCGACAGGTCGACGTCGGTCGCGAGCTGTTCACCGGAGCGCTGCACGCCTGACCGGCGGCAGGCGGTGCACGGTCGTCAGGAGCAGACCAGCGCGCCGCCCTCCAGGTCGGCTGCCGGCAGCAGCTCCCGTTCGACTGCGTGGTCGTGCCGGCGGGTCCGGGGCTCCCGGTCGCCCTGCCGGCACCGCCGGGTGCAGCTCACGTCACCGTCCATCGCGCCGGGCCTCCCGACCGTCGCCGGCATGTGGTGTGCTCCAGGTCACCCCTCGACCCGAGCACGGGAGTCCCGTTGAGCACACCGACGACCCACCCGCCACGCACCGTGCAGGTCGGCGACATCGCCGTCGCCGTCCAGGAGTACGGCGACGGCGAGCCACTGCTGGTGGTCAACGGCACCAGCCAGTCCCTCGGCTTCTGGGCCGACCTCGCCCAGGGCTGGGCCGGCGACCACCGGGTGATCACCTACGACCTGCGCGGGATGGGCGGATCGGAACGGGGGTCCGGGCCGTTCAGCGTCGCCTCCCTGGCCACCGATGCGCTGGGGCTGCTCGACGCCCTGGAGATCGAGCGCGCGCACGTGCTCGGCTACTCGCTGGGCAGCGCCATCGCGCAGGAGCTCGTGCTGGCCGCGCCGGACCGGGTCGTCTCGCTCGTCCTCTACTGCACGTGGGCCCGGACCGACGGGTTCCAGCGGGCGATGATGACCGGCCTCGCGCACCCGTGGCGGACCGGCGACCTGGCGGCGGCGCTCGGCGCGCTCGGGGTCGCGTTCTCGCCGCAGCTGCTGGACAGCCCCGAGTTCGGTGCGCTGATCGAGGAGCTGCTGCCGCTGTTCCCCAGCACCGAGCAACAGATCCGCACCACCGCCGAGCAGTGGGACGCCGACCTGGCGCACGACACCCTCGACCGGCTCGGCCGGATCACCGCGCCGACGCTGGTGATCGCCGGTGAGCAGGACCTGCTGACACCCCCGTGGCACGGCCAGCAGGTGGCCGCCGCCATCCCCGGGGCGCGGCTGGAGATGTTCACCGGCCCGGGTTCCAGCCACGCCCTCGGCGTCGAGCGGGCCGCGGAGTTCGTGCCGCTGGTCAGCGGGTTCCTCGCCGAGCACCGGACGTCCTGAGACCGCCGCGGGCAGCACGGCGCCTCCGCCCGCCCGCCACCGGGGCGCCCGGGCAGCTCAGCGGGCGGCGGCGCGCGCGGCCAGCTGCTCCGGGGAGAAGGCGAGGTCCAGCGCCTCCCGGGCGGCGCCCAGGACGGCGGCCTGCTGGCCGACCCGGCTCACCGCGACCTCCAGGCCGTCGGTGATCATCGGCGGGCACTGCGCGTAGATCGCCGAGCGCACCCCGGCCACGAACGCCTCGGCGCTGCTCAGGTGCCCGCCGATCACCAGCCGCTCCGGGTTGAAGAAGTTGAGGATCGTCGACAGCACGGTGCCGGTGCTGCTGCCGGCCTCGCGCAGCAGCTGGGTGGTCAGCGGGTGCGCGTCCCGGGCCAGGTCGAGCATCCCCTCGGTGCCCGAGGAGGGCACGCCGCGCTCGGCGAGCTGCTCGACCAGGGCGGCGCCGCTGGCCACGGCGTCCAGGCAGCCGACCCGCCCGCAGGAGCACGGCACCGGCGGCGCCCCGGGCACCGTGGTGTGGCTGATGTCGCCGGCGAACCCACCGCTGCCCCGGTGCAGGGCGCCACCGGCGACGACGCCGCAGCCGATGCCGGAGCCGACCTTCACGAACACCATCTGCTCGGTCGCCGACCCGCCCGCGGCGTGCTCGCCGAGCGCCATCAGGTTCGCGTCGTTCTGCACGATCACCGGCACCGGCAGCCACTGCCGCACGAGGGCGGCGACGTCGGCGCCGTTCCAGCCGGGCATCCGGGCCGGGGAGACGACCAGGCCGGTGCGCGCGCTGACCGGCCCGGGCACGCCGACGCACAGCGCCAGCAGCGGCGGCGCGTCCGCCACACCGTCGTCGAGCCCGGCGACGGCCTCCTCGACGGTGGTGACCACGGTGCGCAGCACCACCTCCGGGCCGTCGGCGATGACGATCGGCAGATGCCGCTCGGCGACCTGCCGGCCGGCCGCGTCGAGGACGGCGATCGCCGCGTGCCGCTCCCCCAGGCTGACCGCGACCACCCGCCCGGCCTCCCCGCGCATCTCCAGCCGGCGGGGCGGCCGCCCGCCGGCCGAGGGCCCGGTGCCGGTCTCCACGAGCCAGCCGCGCCGGATCAGCATCTCCACCCGGGCGGCGGCGGTGGTCGCCGACAGTCCCGTCTCGCGCGCGACGTCGGCGCGTGAGGTGGCGCGGCCGAGCCGGACGAGGGAGAGGACCTCGCTCGGGGAGGTGGCCGACCGGTCACCGGCGGGGGTGGGCATGCCGATCAGTGAAGCAACGCCCGCCGCACGAAGCAACGTGCACTTACTCCGGAAGTCGAGGAACTTGATGGCTATCTGGTTGTAACGATCGCCACTTAGCCTTCCTCCAACGTTCAACGCCGACCCGGAGGAGCGCGACGATGACCACGCCGATGGTGAGCATGCGCGGCGTCGACAAGCGCTTCGGCGACCTGCGCGTCCTGCGGTCGATCGACCTGGAGGTCGCCCCCCGGGAGGTCGTCGTGGTCATCGGGCCGTCCGGGTCGGGCAAGTCGACGCTGTGCCGCACGATCAACCGGCTCGAGCCGATCGACGCCGGTGAGATCCGGGTCGACGGCCGGCCGCTGCCCGCGGAGGGCGCCGAGCTCGCCCAGCTGCGCGCCGACGTCGGGATGGTCTTCCAGTCCTTCAACCTGTTCGGCCACCTGAGCGTGCTGGACAACGTGATGCTGGCGCCGCTGCGGGTGCGCAAGGTCGCCAAGGCCACCGCCCGCACCGAGGCGATGGCGCTGCTGGAGCGGGTGGGCATCGCCGACAAGGCCGACCGCGTCCCCGCCCAGCTCTCCGGCGGCCAGCAGCAGCGCGCCGCGATCGCCCGCTCGCTGGCGATGCACCCGAAGCTGATGCTCTTCGACGAGCCGACCTCGGCCCTGGACCCGGAGATGGTCAACGAGGTCCTCGAGGTGATGACCGCACTGGCGGCCGACGGCATGACGATGGTCGTGGTCACCCACGAGATGGGCTTCGCCCGCCGCGCCGCCGACCGCGTCGTGTTCATGGACGCCGGTCAGATCGTTGAGGTGGCCCCGCCGGCGGAGTTCTTCGACGCCACCCGGAGCGAGCGTGCGCGCTCGTTCCTCTCCAACGTGCTGGCCCACTGACGGCCGAGCGCACCCCGGGCGGACCCGCCCACCCCACGCCCGGCGCCGCTCCCCCGGCAGGGCTGATCAGAAAGGCAAGGCATGAGTGACATCCGCCTTCCCAGGCGTCGCTTCCCGTTGATCACCGCCGTGCTGGCCACCGCCTCGGTGGCGGTGGCGGGGTGCGGCTCGTCCGACTCCTCCTCCGACGCCGTCCCGGGCGGCGGCGGTGACGACGCGGCCGCCTCCGGCCTGGACGCCGTCTACGAGGACGCGCCGGTCGCCGACGAGGACGCGATCCTCCCCGAGTCGACGATGGCCGAGATCAAGGAGCGGGGCGTGCTCCGCGTCGCCGCCGCCCTGGACGCGCCGCTGCTGTCGCAGCAGGACCCGAGCAGCCCCGAGGACGTCGAGGGCTTCGACATCGACCTGGCGAAGATGCTGGCCATCTACATCCTGGGCGAGCCGAACATCGAGATCGTGCCGCCGGCGTCGGAGACCCGGGAGGCGCTGCTGCAGAACGGCACCGTCGACGTCGTCTTCAACACCTACACGATCACCGAGGAGCGGGCCGAGCAGATCAGCTTCGCCGGTCCGTACTTCACCTCGGGCCTCGCGGTGGCGGTCGCCGCCGACAACGAGGACATCTCCAGCATCGAGGACCTCGACGGCAAGAACGTCATCGTCGGCGCCAACACCCCCGCGGTCACCGCGGTGCCCGAGGTGGCCCCCGGCGCCGAGGTGACCAGCTTCGCCACCGACCCGCAGGCGGTGCAGGCGCTGGTGCAGGGCCGCGGCGACGCCTACGTGCAGGACTACACCCTGCTGCTGGCCGCGGCGGACGCCAACGACGACATCAAGATCGCCGTCCAGCCGTTCACCGAGGAGCCCTACGGCATCGGCCTGCCCCCGGAGGACCCGGAGTTCAAGGACTTCGTGAACACCTGGCTGGAGGAGATCGAGGACGACGGCTCCTGGGCCGAGATCTGGGAGGCCACCCTCGGGACGGTCGTCGAGGGCGACGCCCCGACGCCGCCGGAGATCGGCTCGGTGCCGGGCTCCTGAACCGGCACATCTGAGGCAGCAGCAGCGCCAGCGGAGGACGACGACGTGACTGCAGTGATCGAGAACCTGGACCCCTTGCTGAGGGCGCTGGGGACCACCGTGCTGATCCTGGTGGTCTCCGCGGTCGGTTCCCTGGTGCTCGGGGTCCTGGTCACCGTGGCCCGGGTGAGCCCCATCCCGGTGCTGCGCGGGGCCGCCTGGGCCTACGTGCAGGTGTTCGTCAACATCCCCCTGCTGGCGCTGCTGCTGCTGGCCGTCTTCGCACTGCCCGACGCCGGGCTGCTCATGCCGCTGACCACCACCGTGATCGTCGTGCTCACCGTCTACGAGGCGGCGTACGTGGCCGAGGCGGTGCGCAGCGGGATCAACACCGTCGCGGCCGGGCAGGTCGAGGCCGCCCGGGCGCTGGGGCTGCGGCTGTCGCAGACGCTGCGGCACGTCGTCGTCCCGCAGGCGGTGCGCGCCGTCGTGCAGCCGCTGGGCAACGTGATGATCGCGCTGCTGATGAACACCGCGCTGGCCGCCACGGTCGGCGTGGTCGAGCTGACCTCGGCGGTGAACAAGGTGAACCTGGTCGCCGCCCAGCCGATCCCGATCTTCACCGCCGCCGGCCTCACCTACATGGCGCTCGCGCTGGCCATCGGGCTGGCCGCCGGGCGGATCGAGAAGAAGGTGGCGATCCACCGATGAGCCACAGCGGTGCGTTCCTCTACGACGCCCCCGGGCCCCGCGCCCGGCGGCGGATCCTGCTCGGCTCCGTGGTCAGCGCCCTGGTGCTGGCGGGTGTGTTCGCGCTCGCGCTGGTGCAGTTCGGCCGGACCGGGCAGCTGGACGCCGACCGGTGGACGCCGTTCCTGGACTGGCCGATCTGGTCCTACCTGCTGGTCGGACTGCGCGGCACCGCGCTGGCGGCCGCGCTGGTCGCCGTCCTGGCCGGGGCGTTCGGCGTGCTGCTGGCCATCGGCCGGCTGTCGCGGAACCGGCCGGTGCGCTGGCTGTCCACCGGCTACATCGAGGTGGCCCGGACCCTCCCGGTGCTGCTGCTGATCTACCTGATGCTGTTCGGGCTGCCGGCCTACGGGATCAACCTGCCGGTGCTCTGGAAGCTGGTCGTGCCGCTGACCATCGCCAACGCCGCGGTGGTCGCCGAGATCGTCCGGGCCGGGGTGCTCGCCCTGCCGCGCGGGCAGATGGAGGCGGCGCTGAGCCTCGGCATCCGGCGCGGCCAGGCGATGCGGTTCGTCGTCCTGCCCCAGGCGCTGCGGCACGTGACGCCGTCCCTGGTCACCCAGCTGGTCAGCCTGATCAAGGACACCTCGCTGGGCTACGTCGTCGCCTTCACCGAGCTGCTCTACCGGGCGCAGGTGCTCAGCGCCTACAACCGGCTGCTCATCCAGACCTTCCTGGTGGTGGCGCTGGTCTACCTGGTGTTCAACGGCGCCCTGTCCTACCTGGCCGCCCGGCTGCGCACCCGGGTCCGCCGCCAGGTGGCGCCGCCGTCCGACCCCGCCGAGCAGGCCGCCGACCGTGAACTGGAGACCCCCGTTGTCCGCTGAACTCGCCGTCGTCCGCCGCTCGGGGCTGGTGGAGAGCCGGCACCTGGGCTCGCTGCTCGCCCTGGACGCCGACGGGTCGGTCGCGCTGTCCCTCGGCGACCCGGACGCCACGGTCCTGCCCCGCTCCACCACCAAGCCGCTGCAGGCGCTGGCCTGCCTGACCGCCGGCGCGCCCTTGTCCGGGCCGGCGCTGGCGATCGCCGCCGGCAGCCACACCGGGGAGGACACGCACGTCGACGTGGTGCGCGGGCTCCTGACGCGGGCCGGGCTGGACGAGTCGGCGCTGCAGTGCCCGGTCGACTGGCCCGAGGACGAGCCGACCCGCGTCGCGCTCATCCGGGCCGGCGCGGAACGCAGCGCGGTGCGGATGAACTGCTCGGGCAAGCACGCCGCGATGCTGCTGGCCTGCGCGGTCAACGGCTGGCCCACCGACTCCTACCTGGACCCGGTGCACCCGCTGCAGCAGCACGTGCGCGCGGTGGCCGCGGAGTGGACCGGCGCGCCGGTGCGGCACGACGCGATCGACGGCTGCGGTGCCCCGCTGTTCGGGACGACGGTGCGCGGGCTGGCCACCGCCTTCCGTGCGCTCTCCCTCGCGGTCGACGGGCCGGCGGCCGAGGTGGCCACCGCCATGCGGACGCACCCCTTCTTCGTCGGCGGCACCGGGCACCAGAACTCCGCGGTGATGGAGCTGGTGCCGGGTGCGGTGGCCAAGGGCGGCGCGGAGGGCGTGATCGGCGTGGCCGGACCGGCCGGCCAGGCGGTGGCGATGAAGGTCGTCGACGGCAACCCGCGGGCGACGACGCTGCTGGCGCTGACCGTGCTCGGCGGGCTGGGCGTCGACGTCTCCGCTGCCGGGTCGCTGACCGATCTCCCGGTGCTCGGTGGCGGGGTGCCGGTGGGCGCGATCGAGCCGGGCGCCGACGTCCTCGCCTGGCTGGCCGACCGGTGACCGCCGTCGAGATCTGCATCGACGACGTCGCCGGCGCGACGATCGCCGAGGAGTGCGGCGCGGACCGGGTCGAGGTGTGCGCGGCGCTGTCCGAGGGCGGGACGACGCCGTCCCTCGGGCTGGTGTCGACGATCCTGGCCGAGGTGTCCCGGATCGGCGTCCAGGTGCTGATCCGGCCACGCGCCGGGGACTTCGTCTACTCCCCCGCCGAGGTCGACGTGATGCTCGCCGACATCGCGGCCGTCCGGGCGCTGCCCGCCTCGGCGCAGGTCGGGTTCGTGGTCGGGGCGCTGACCGCCGAGGGCGGGATCGACACCGCCGTGCTGTCCCGTCTCGTGACGGCCGCCGGGCGGTGCCCGGTGACGTTCCACCGGGCGTTCGACACCCTCCCCGACCTCCCCGCGGCGCTGCCCACGCTGGTCTCCGCGGGCGTGTCCCGGGTGCTGACCTCGGGTGGTGCACCCACGGCTGCGGAGGGCGCCGACGTGCTGCGCTCGCTGGTCCGGCTCGCGGGCGACCGGATCACCGTGCTCGCCGGTGGGTCGGTGCGGGCGGCGAACGTGGCCGCCCTCGTCGCGGGGACCGGGGTGCCGGAGGTGCACCTGCGGGCGGTCGCGCCGGTCGCCCCCTCCGCCGCCGGCTCGGCCACGGGCGTCGACTACTCCGTCCCGCGGCTGGCGACGTCGGCCGAGCCGATCCGGGCCGTGCTCGAGGCGCTCGCCTCGTGACGGCCACCCCAGCGGTGCTGGCGATCGACGTCGGCGGCACCTCGATGAAGGGCGCGGTCGTGCCCCGGGACGGCCGGCCGGTGGTGGTCGAGCGCTGGCCCACCGACCCCGCGACGGACACCGTCGGCGCGATCGCCGGGCACCTGCGCTCGCTCGCGGCGGTCGCCCGCGAGCACGACCTGGACGTCGTCGGCGCGGGCGTGGTGACCCCGGGGATGCTCGACGAGGCGAGCGGGACGGTGGTCTACGCCTCGAACCTCGACTGGCGGGACGTGCCGCTGCGGGCACTGCTGTCCCGGGCGACCGGGCTTCCGGTGGTGACCGGGCACGACGTGCGGACCGCGGGGCTGGCCGAGCAGCTGCTCGGCGCGGCGCGCGGCGTCGAGGACTTCGTGCTGGTGACCATCGGCACCGGCGTCGCCGCGGCGCTGGTGACCGGCGGGCGGCCGGTGACCGGGGACGGCGGAGCGGCCGGCGAGCTCGGCCACATCCCGATGGTGCCCGGCGGGGAGGCGTGCACGTGCGGGCAGCGCGGGTGCCTGGAGGTCTACGCGTCCGGGGCCGGGCTGGCCCGGCGCTACGCCGCCCTCTCCGGCGTCGCCCTCCCGGCGGAGGACGTCGTGGCACGCCTGGGCCGTGACCCGGATGCCGACCGGGTGTGGGCCGAGGCGATGGCCGTGCTCGCCCAGGGCCTGGTGACCGCGACCCTGCTGCTGGACCCGACCACGTTCGTCCTCGGCGGCGGGTTCACCGCGGCCGGCGACGCGCTGCTGGAGCCGGTGCGGGCCGGGCTGGCCGCCGGGCTGGCGTGGCGCCCGGCGCCACCGGTGCGAGTCGCCGAGCTGGGCAGCGAGGCCGGCTGGATCGGCGCCGCTGCCCTCGCCTTCCGCGCCGCGGACCTCCCCGACGCCCCGCACGCATGGACGCCGCCGACCCTCCTGGCCGCCCCGGCCCCCTGACGCCCACGGCGCCGGGTGCGGAACCGATCCGGTCGTCCGCAACGTGCTTCATAACGGTTTCGGCACTGTTCCCTCCAGGCCTGTACCGGCGCCGCTAGCGTCCCCTCGAACGTGGTCCCCATCACTCCGTGCGAATGCCGGCGGGACCACGGCGGGCGGCGCACCTGCCGCCGAGAGCCTGGAGGGAGAACACCCATGAACACGCGTGCCAGAGGGCTGCGCTCGGTGACGCTGGGCGGCGGCCTGGCCGCAGCGCTGGTGCTGACCGGTTGCGGCGCCAACGAGACCAGTGGCGGCGACAGCGGCGGGGGCGGCGGCGACACCGCGGACGCCGCCGACCTGGCGATCGACTGCGCGCCCTACGAGGAGTTCGGCGACCTGGAGGGCGAGACCGTCAGCGTCTACACCTCGATCGTCGACCCCGAGGACCAGCCGCAGATCGACTCGTACGTGCCCTTCGAGGAGTGCACGGGGGTCGACGTCCAGTACGAGGGCTCCCGCGAGTTCGAGGCGCAGCTGGTCGTGCGCATCCAGAGCGGCAACGCCCCCGACATCGCCTTCATCCCGCAGCCCGGGCTGCTGCAGACGCTCGTCGGCACCGGCGCCGTCTCCCCCGCCCCCGAGCAGGTCGCGGCGAACGTCGACGAGTACTGGGACGAGAGCTGGAAGGGGTACGGCAGCGTCGACGGCACCTTCTACGCCGCCCCGCTGGGCGCCAACGCCAAGTCCTTCGTCTGGTACTCACCGTCGGCCTTCGAGGACGCCGGCTACGAGGTGCCCGAGACCTGGGACGACATGATCGCGCTGTCGGACGAGATCGCCGCCACCGGCGCCAAGCCGTGGTGCGCCGGGATCGGCTCCGGTGAGGCCACCGGCTGGCCGGCCACCGACTGGCTGGAGGACGTCGTCCTGCGCACCGCCGGGCCCGAGGTCTACGACCAGTGGGTCAACCACGAGATCCCCTTCAACGACCCGCAGATCGTCGAGGCGCTGAACACCGTCGGGGAGATCCTCAAGAACCCCGAGTACGTCAACGGCGGGCTCGGCGAGGTCCAGTCCATCGCCTCCACCGAGTTCGGCGACGCCGGTCTGCCGATCCTCGACGGCAGCTGCTGGATGCACCGCCAGGCGTCCTTCTACCAGGCCAACTGGCCCGAGGGCACCGAGGTCGGCCCGGACGGCGACGTCTTCGCCTTCCCGCTGCCGCCCATCGGCGACGCCGGCGCCCCGCCGGTCCTCGGCGGCGGCGAGTTCACCACCGCGTTCAACGACGACCCGGCGACCCAGGCGTTCCAGACGTACCTGTCCTCGCCGGAGTGGGCCAACATCAAGGCCCAGGTCTCCGGCCCGGGCTGGGTCAGCGCCAACACCGGTCTGGACCCGGAGAACCTGGTGTCCCCGATCGACCAGCTGGCCGCGGAGCTGTTCCAGGACCCCGAGGCGGTGTTCCGCTTCGACGGTTCCGACCTCATGCCGGGTGAGATCGGCACCGGGGAGCTGTGGACCCAGCTGACCGAGTGGATCGCCAACGACAAGTCGTCCGAGGCCGCCCTCACCGACGTCGAGAACGCCTGGCCGACGTCCTGATCCACCCCGGCCCGGTCGCCGTCGGCTCTGCGCCGGCGGCGACCGGGCCGGGCACTTCCCGGGGGACCACAGCGGCGTGAGCCGTGGTCCCCGACGTCATGTTCGTCGAGAGGAGAGGTCGCAAGCGGTGGAGTGGTTCCTCGATGCGGACACCGTCGGGCACAAGCTGGCCCTGATGGTGTTCGCGATCCTGCTGTTCGCCGGCGTGATGGGCGCCATCCTGTTCGGCGTCGACCGACCGCGCCGGGTCCCCCTGTGGGTCGTCGTCGCCGGGTTCCTGGGGCCGACGTTCCTCCTGCTGCTGGTCGGCCTCGTGTACCCCGCGATCTCCACGATCCGGGGCTCGTTCTTCAACCGCGACGGCTCGGCGTTCGTGGGCCTGGACAACTACGCCACGGTCTTCACCGAGGACAACTTCCAGACCGTCCTGCTCAACACCGTGCTGTGGGTCGTGCTGGTCCCGCTGGTGACGACCACGTTCGGGCTGGTCTACGCCTACCTGGTCGACCGCACCCGCTTCGAGTCCCTCGCCAAGGCGCTGGTCTTCCTGCCGATGGCGATCTCCATGGTCGGCGCCGGGGTCATCTGGAAGTTCGTCTACGAGTTCCGCCCCGACCAGCCCGGGGTGAACCAGATCGGCCTGCTGAACCAGCTGCTCGTGCTCGTGGGGCTCGACCCGCAGCAGTTCCTGCTCGATGCGCCGGCGAACACGCTGTACCTGATCGTGGTGATGATCTGGATCCAGGCCGGCTTCGCCATGACCGTGCTCTCGGCGGCGATCAAGGCGATCCCGGACGACGTCGTGGAGGCCGCCCGGCTGGACGGCGTGGGCGGGGTCCAGATGTTCCGCTACGTCACCGTGCCGAGCATCCGGCCGGCGCTGGTCGTCGTGGTCACCACCGTCGCGATCGTGACGCTGAAGGTCTTCGACGTGGTGCGCACGATGACCGGCGGGAACTTCGGCACGAGCGTCGTGGCCAACGAGTTCTACACGCAGGCCTTCCGCCAGTTCAACTTCGGCCTGGGCGCCGCCCTGGCCGTGCTCCTCTTCGTGCTGGTCATCCCGATCATCGCCTACAACGTGCGCCAGCTGCGCCTGTCCGAGGACATCCGATGACCACCACGACCCCCGTCATGGCCCCGGTCCCGGCGGAGGACCGCGCGACCGGCCGGGCCGGGCGCCGGGCCGCATCGGCCAAGAAGAAGCTGAGCTCCCCGGCGGCGTCGATCATCGCGATCGTCATCGCCGTGCTGTGGACGCTGCCCACGCTCGGGCTGCTGATCACGTCGTTCCGCCCCGAGCTGGACATCCGCCGGTCGGGGTGGTGGACCTTCTTCACCGACCCGCAGGTCACCGTCTTCAACTACAACGAGGTGCTCTACGGCGGGCAGACGAACTTCGCCTCCCTGTTCATCAACTCGCTGGTGATCACCCTGCCGGCGGTGGTCATCCCGATCAGCCTCGCGCTGCTGGCCGCGTACGCCTTCGCGTGGATCAAGTTCCCCGGCCGGGACTTCCTGTTCGTCGCCGTCTTCTCGCTGCAGGTGGTGCCGATCCAGGTCACCCTCATCCCGCTGCTGACCCTCTACGTGGACGCCGGCCTCGCGGGTTCCTTCTGGACCATCTGGTTGTCGCACTCGATCTTCGCCCTGCCGCTGGCGATCTTCCTGCTGCACAACTTCATGAAGGACATCCCCGCCTCGCTGGTGGAGGCCGCCCGGATGGACGGCGCCGGCCACGTGAAGATCTTCTTCTCGGTGCTGCTGCCGTTGCTGACGCCGGCCATCGCCGCGTTCGGGGTGTTCCAGTTCCTGTGGGTGTGGAACGACCTGCTCGTGGCGTTGACGTTCGCCGGCGGCGCGCCCGACGTCGTCCCGCTGACCGTGCGGGTGGCCGAGCTGGCCGGCACCCGGGGCTCGGACTGGTACCTCCTGGCGCCCGGCGCTTTCATCTCGATGATCCTGCCGCTGATCGTCTTCCTGGCCCTGCAGCGGTACTTCGTCCGCGGCCTGCTGGCCGGCAGCGTCAAGGGCTGAGACCACGAACGCCGGCCCGGGACCGATCCGATCGGTCCCGGGCCGGCGTCCGTCCTCGCTCCCCCGGTCGTGCTCCGGCGCAGCTACTGCTTGGTGAAGTGGCTGACGCAGGCGCCCTGGTTGCGGAAGACCGGGTCGGTGCTGGTCGCCCACCCGCCGTCCTTGCAGTCGTCCTTGCCGGTCAGCCGGACGTCGGGCTGGAAGTCGTAGGTGACGTCGACGCCGGTGCTGGTGGCGATGTGCAGGGCGTCCGCGGCGCCGACCACGCCGGCGTTGCCCGAGCCCTGGTTGACGCCGAGGCTGCCGTTGAAGTCGGCGTCCGCCGGCGTGGAGCCGGCCCGGAGGCTGACCGGGTCCTCCTGGATCACGGCGTCCGGGTACAGCTCCAGCAGCCGGTCGATGGTGCAGGGCGTGGACTGCGGGCACTCGGCGATCTGGCCGCTCCACCACTGCGACTGGCCGTCGTGCCAGGCGTCCCAGGTCTGCCACTCCCCCGCGCGGACGGCGGCGTTGCCGTAGAAGGCGTCGTCCTGGTACGGCTCGTAGACCAGGTAGGCGTCGACGTCGCCGTCGTCGTCCCGGTCGAGCCGGATGTTCAGCGACGGGAGGGCCGGGCTGCCCGACGGGGCCACCGCCTGGAAGGTGGCGTAGCCGAGCTCGGTGATGTCGCGCAGGTGGGTGTCGTCGTGGGCATCGGTGAACAGCTGCACCTTCGCGCCACTGGTCGGCGTGCTCAGCACAGCGGCCCCGGTGCCGAGCGCACCGCCGTAGGTGGTGCTCCAGTCGAGCGACCCGTCGGGGCGGGTGTCGCCGGTGTGCCAGGCGCCGCCCAGGTCGGAGGGGTGCACCTGCTCGACGGTCGTGGCCGCGGAGGCCGTTGCGGTGGACAGCACCACGGCGGCGGCTGCCGCTGCGGTGACGGAGGTGATGCGTCTGGCGTTCATCGTCGAACTGGTCTCCCCGTGAGTGGACGGTGCATGGCCGGTGCAGCTCACCAGTCGGCGGTCACCCCGTCCAGCACCCGCGGCGCGCAGGTCGGCGTCCGGGGACTGCACCTCGGGCTCGGTGACCGGGCGATGACTTCGGGGCGCCGACGGGGTCTCGATCTCCGTCCGACCGTGCGCGTCGGGCGGAGGCAGGGGTGTCATGGACGAGACGACGACGGACACGGTCACGCGGGTCGCCACGACCACGGTGGTGGTCACGGACCTGCCGCGGGCGTTGGCCTTCTACGTGGACGACCTCGGGATGCGGGTCGGGCGCGACGCGGAGCTGGGCCCGGGCAGACGGTGGGTCGAGGTCGGACCCGCCGGTGGCGGGACGACGATCGCCCTGATCACGGCCGGCAGCGGCTTCCCACCGGGCATTCGGTTGGGCACGGCCGACGCCGACTCGGCGCACGACCGGTTGCGCGGGCGCTGCGTGGACGTCGACGAGCAGGTACTGCGGATGGGCGACGTCGCCCCACCGATGTTCACCGTGCGCGACCCGGACGGGAACGTCCTGGTGCTGGTGGAGGGAGCGTGAGGGCCGCCCTCGACGAGCGATTCACCGCGCCGCTGCGCCTGAGCCCGGCGGAGGGCGGGTGGACCTACGTGATGTGGGCGGACTCGGTCGGCGTCTTCGGCACGCGCGGCCTGGTGAAGGTCGGCGGGACGATCGACGGCCACCCGTTCCGCAGTTCGTTCATGGCGCTGGGCGACGGGACGCACGAGTTGCCGGTGAAGGTCGCGCTGCGCGCCGCCATCGGCAAGCAGGCCGGCGACACCGTCGAGGTGCATCTGACCGAGCGCATCACCACGGCCCACCCGGTCGGGGCCCGCTTGCGGGCGACGTCCGGCTAGCAGCCCGGTTGGTCGCCTGCCCCAGCAGCTCAGGCGGGCGGCAGGTGACCAGCCAGGTGCCGGAGCAACTGCCCTCGCGTCTCGGCATCCAAAGGACCTGGCTTGTTCAACCGCCGCGCAACGCCCTTCGGACTCAGGAGCGCAACGCCGGCCACGCGCTCAGTCGTCCATGGGAGGTCCGCGTCGACGAAGCACATCGACGCGTCTACCCGCACCAAGCCGCCGTCCGGAAGCTGATCCAGCAGCGACCGCACCACCCGTTCCTGCCTCCCGACGGACCCGAGCAGCTTCGAGTGGTTCCTCCCGCGGATCAGCAACTGTTCGTCCACCGGCCGGACCAGACCTCCGGTGCGCCGCACCCGAACCGCGGCACCCTTGTATCGCTTGACGTCGATGATGTGAACGCCGTTCTGCGCCACAGCCAGGACGTCGATGTCGCCGTCCCGCCCACGGGCACTCAGCCGTCGGTTGAACAGCAGATCGACTCCAGGACCACATCGCCTTGCCAGGTACCGCGCGACACGGATCTCCGCCACCGCGCGGGACTGCTGCACGACCAGGTGACAGGTTGGGTCAGGCAGCCTGAGCGGCCAGTGTGGGGACGATGGTCTCGTACTCGATGGGCGTGAGTCGACCGAGGGCGTCCTGACGCCGCCGGCGGTGGTAGGTGCGTTCGATCCAGGTGACGATCGCGATCCGCAGCTCTTGCTGGGTGCGCCAGTGGCGGCGGTCGAGCACGTTCTTCTGGAGCAGGGCGAAGAACGATTCCATGGCCGCGTTGTCGCCGGCCGCGCCGACTCTGCCCATCGAGCCGGACAGCTGATGCCGGTTGAGGGCGCGCACGAATTTCCGGCTGCGGAATTGGGATCCGCGGTCGGAATGCACGATGCAGCCGGCCACGTCAGCGCCGTCGGCATGGCGCCGGGCGACGGCGTTGTCCAGCGCGGTGACCGCGAGCCGGGACTTCATCCGGGAGTCGATGGAGTAGCCGACGATCCGGTTGGAGTGCACGTCCTTGATCGCGCACAGGTAGAGCTTGCCCTCGGCGGTGCGGTGTTCGGTGATGTCGGTCAACCACACGGCGTTGGGCGCCTCGGCGGTGAACACCCGGTTGACCCGGTCGTCGTGCACCGGCGGGCCGGGACGGCCGCCCTTGCCCCGGCGAGGCTTACCGAACGCGCTCCACCAGCCGTTGGTCGAGCAGATCGCCCAGGCGGTCCGGGCAGTCATCGGCTGACCGTTCGCGGCGGCCTCGTCGACGAGCAGGCGGTAGCCGAACTCCGGATCGTCCCGGTGGGCGTCGAACAGCGCATTGGCCCGGTGCGCCTGGGTGAGGTCGCTGGTGGTGACCGGGTCGGCCAGCCACCGGTAGTAGGGCTGGCGGGCGATCTTGAGAACCCGGCACGTCACCGTCACGGCGATCCCGTCGACGGCGAGCTCACGGACGAGCGGGTAGATCATTTTCCCGGCAGATTCGCCTGCGACAGGTAGGCCGCCGCGCGGCGCAGGACCTCGTTCTCCTGCTCGAGCAACCGGATCCGCTTGCGGGCCTCGCGCAGGTCCGCGTTCTCCGCCGCCGTGGTCCCGGGCTTGACGCCGTCTTCGACGTCAGCGGCCTTCATCCAGTTCGTCAGACAGGACTCGCTGATCCCGAAGTCGGCAGCGATCTGCTTCAGGTGCTGGCCCGGCTCACGGTTGCGGGCGACGTTCACGACGTCGTCGCGGAACTCCTTGGGGTAGGGCTTGGGCACGGTGAACATCCTTCCAGCGGCACCTCTCGGCACCACAGATCAGATGTCACCTACTCGTGCAGCAGTCCCCGCCGTGGGCGAAGTTGGCCGTGGTCGCAGGTTCGTGGCTCAGGGCGACGACCAGCCCTCCCACACGGGGGAAGCGATCCCGGATCCGTTCCTCTCGGGCCGCGCGCCGGTGTGCATACGTCCGCAGCAGTGAGCCGCCTGGAGTGCCGCGATCGATGGCGTCGTAGTCCACCGCATCAGTCCACCGAGATTCCAGGCAACGCGCTTCCCCCTGAAGGGTGCCGCCGAACCTCCACTGCCGTCGTTGCCTTGGTCGGCCCCTGGGTGGGCGGCATCTCGCAGCCCTCACCGGACAGGGAACAGGCGCAGGGCCCCTCACCGAGCGCGGTGAGAGGCCCTGTCGGCTGTCAGTTCACTGCAGGTCGACGGTGACCCCACCGGAGAACGCCGAGTCGTGCAGTTCGATCGCGGTCGGCACGGTGCCGGCGGGCACGTCGAAGATGACCTTGCTGTTCAGGCTGTTGCCCGGGTTGATCTCCTCGTACAGGGACCCGGAGTCCTCCAGGTAGATCGCGGCCTCGCTGTCCGCCGAGAACTCCTGGCCCTCCGCGTTGAAGAGCTTGGCGTTGTCACCGAAGAAGCTCTGCGCCTCGTCCCCGATGTTCGAGATGGTCACGTCGACCACGCAGAACTGCCCCTGGGCCGTCGTGCCGAGGTACTCGTTCCCGATCTCCGTGGCAGAGCAGTCGACACCGTTGACGACGAAGTTGAACTTGCCGTCAGCAGCCGGCTCACCGATGCCCGGGTTGCTCGGCTCCTCCTCCGCGACCGGCTCGGCCACGGGAGCCACGACATCCGGAGCGGCGTCCGTGCCACTGGCCGTCGCCTCGTTGTCCGTGTCACCGCCGCCCATGTTCGCGGCAACACCGAAGACCACGATCACGGCCAGGATGATGAACCACGCGCGCTTGTACAGCGGCTTCTTGGCCTTGGCCTGCGGCGGCTGCTCGGGCCGCTCCTCGAGCGTGGGCGGATGCGTCATGTCGGTCTCCCCGTTTCGGTTCAGAACGTTCTGTTCCGAAACTAGGCGGCCAAGAACCCGGAACCGGGGACCACAGTCGACCAACCGCGGTCACACTCCCTGTCAGGTGACGCCCGCCGATGTCACCACAGGCACATGCGCCACCTCCGTCGCCTGGAGCACGAGATGCGAGACACCTGCATCGGGTCTGCCTCACCTCGCTGAGGTGAGCGCTGATGCCGTGCGACAGTCCCTCTGTGCCACGGCTGAGCGACGAGGACGAGCTTTCAACCGCGACAGGCGCACGGGACGTGCTCGCCGTCTTCTCCTCACTGCGCCAGCACCAGCAGAACGGCCAGCGCTCGCCGCACAAGCCGTTGCTCGCGTTGCTGGCGCTCGGTCGGCTGGCCGCCAACGGCCGGAGCGACGTCCCCTGGTCGGTGGCGGAGGTCGAGCTGGCCGACCTGATCGCCGAGTTCGGGCCGGCGTCGAGGACCGGGCGTGCGCAGAGCGCGGCGTATCCCTTCACCCGGTTGCGCGCCGACGGCATCTGGACCCTGGACCGGGACGTCGTGATGGACAACGTCAGCCCGCTCCGGGCAGGCGTGACCGGCAGATTCGAGCAGGCACTCGAAGCCAGGCTGCGCAGTGAACCTGCGTTGATCGAAACAGTCGCCCGCGTTCTCGTCGACAGCCACTTCCCGTCCACGGTCGCCGGAGACGTCCTCTCCGCCGTCGGCTTCGATCCGGAGGCGGCCGCTGTCGGCGAGCACCCCGGTGCGTCCCGGAGCCGTCGGCGCAGCTCCGCCTGGCGGACCGCCGTACTGGAGGCATGGGACAGGCAGTGCGCCTTCTGCGGGTTCGACGGACAGGCTGGTGGGATGACGATCGGCCTGGATGCCGCGCACGTGCGGTGGTTCGCGCTCGACGGTCCGGACGAGCTGAACAACGGCCTGGCCCTGTGCACGCTGCACCACAAGCTGTTCGACCGCGGGGTCCTCGGCCTGGACGACGACGCAGCGGTCGTCGTCTCCCAGCGCTTCTCGGCCAGGACGGCAACCGGCCGGGCGGTCTACGAGCTGCACGGACTCCGGCTGCGGCCCCGGCCGGGCACTCCGTTGCCCGCCGCGCCGCACATGGTCTGGCACCGAGAGCAGGTGTTCCAGGGAGCTCCCCTGGCCAGCTGAGCACTGGCGACGCCAGCTCAGGACCGTGTCAGGACGCCCTTGAGGGGCCCAAGTCGCGACTCCAGCCCCTCAGGGGGTCGGGACCAGCGGAGGTCGGCGGGGAGGCGGGGTGAGCAGTGGGCGACCAGCGGCGTCCAGCCGGACCTACGAGGTCCGCCTCACCGAGCGCATCACCACGGCCCACCCGGTCGGTTCCCGGCCTCAGGCGACGAGCAGCTGATCAGCCGGTCCGACGACGGCTCAGACCGGGACGACGGTGACCCGACGCTCGGCGTGCTGGACGAGTGCGCCGATGTCACCCGGATCGCTGGTCAGGACGATCGGTTCAGGGCGACCGGCGGCGTGGGCAGCGACGATCGCATCGGTCGCGCTGATCGTGGCGGCGCGCCCGGTCGCGGTGCGGAGCCGGGCCGCCGACCGTGCCGTCACCTCGTCCGCCGGACGGACCAGGCAGGCGCGGAGCAGGCGGTTGACGTGGAAGTCTCGCCGATGGTCCCCGGTCAGAGCTTCGGTCAACACGGGTGCTGGGACCTCTGCCGGCCACAGCCCGCGATCCCGGAGCGCGATGAGTCGGGCGCGCTGCCCGGCGAGGCCGCTCAGACCACCGGCATCGAGGACGAGGGTCACGCCGACCGGACCGAGCTGGATCCGGCGTCCCGCGGTGCGACCTCGTCAACCCACGCCCGGGCCGCGGCCATCTCCTCCTCCGGAACCGGGCCGTGGGCCTGCTGCAGGTCCGCCAGGTAGGCATCGAGCGCAGCGATCTTGGCCCGCCGGTCCAGCTCCTCGGCCAGCGCAGCCGTCGTGAGCGCCGAGACGTTCAGGTCAGCAGCGCGCGCCCGGCCCAGCAGTTCATCCGGGACGGTGATGTTGACGCGAGCCATGCGCACAAGATACGCACGATCGGGCTGTTTGCCGGTCGTCGTCCACAGCTCCGTCGGGCGCGCAGCCCCTCAGGGGCCGAAGTCGCGACTTCGGCCCCTGAGGGGGTCAGGACCAGCGGGGGTCGGCGGGGAGGCGGGGGTTGAGCAGGTGGGCGACCAACGCCGTCCAGCCGGTCTGGTGGGTGGCACCCAGGCCCTCGCCGGTGTCGCCGTCGAAGAACTCGCTGAAGCTCGGGTGGTCCCGCCACAGCGGTGAGTCGCTGGCCTCGATGCGCTTGCCGTCGGCCGGCCGCTTCCCGTCGACCGGGCGGAACAGCCCGGTCAGCGAGTTGTCGATCAGGTCGGCGGCCTCCACCAGCGTGCGGCGGTTGCCCGAACCGGTCGGGATCTCGATGGTGAACGAGTCGCCGTAGTGCCGGCCCAGCGTCCGCAGCTTGTCCGCCAGCAGCACGTTCACCGGGAACCACACCGGCCCGCGCCAGTTGGAGTTGCCGCCGAACAGCCTGGTGCGCGACTCCCCCGGCTCGTACTCGATCGACACGTCCCGCCCGCCGACGTTGGCGAACACCTGCCCGGTCGACTTCGACAGCGACCGGATGCCGAACGGCGAGAGGAACTCCTCGCTGTCGAACATCCGCTGCAGGATGCGCTGCAGCCGCTCCTTGCCGACCAGCGACAGGATCATCTTCCGGCCCTCGGGCGTCGACCGGCTGCGCAGCGGGCCCATCAGCTCCGGACGGCGCTTCTGCAACCACCGCACCCGCGCCGCGACGTCCGGCAGCTGGCTGACCCACTGCGGGATCTCCGTGGCCGCCAGGATCGGCAGCAGCCCGACCATCGAGCGCACCCGCAGCGGCTCCGACGTCCCGTCCGGGGCGACCAGGACGTCGTAGAAGAACCCGTCGTCCTCGTGCCAGAGCTTCACCTCGTGCGAGCCGAAGGCGTTCATCGCCTGCGAGATCGCCAGGAAGTGCTCGAAGAACTTGGTCGCGACGCCGTCCCACGCCTGGTCGTGCCGGGACAGCTCCAGGGCGATCTTCAGCATCTGCTGGCAGTAGAACGCCATCCAGCTGGTCGCATCCGACTGCTCCAGCCGGTAGCCCGGGGGCAGCGGCGCGGACCGGTCGAACAGCGCGATGTTGTCCATCCCGAGGAAGCCGCCCTCGAACACGTTCGAGCCGTCGGCGTCCTTGCGGTTGACCCACCAGCTGAAGTTCAGCAGCAGCTTGGTGAACACCCGGATGAGGAACTCGCGGTCCCGGCCGCCGTCGAGGCGGTAGACGTGCCAGGCCGCCCAGGCGTGCACCGGCGGGTTGACGTCGCCGAACGCCCACTCGTAGGCGGGCAGCTGGCCGTTCGGGTGCATCGCCCACTCGCGGCACATGAGCAGCAGCTGTTCCTTGGCGAACGCCGGGTCGACGTGCGCCAGCGGCAGGCAGTGGAAGGCGGTGTCCCACGCGGCGAACCACGGGTACTCCCACTCGTCGGGCATGGAGATGACGTCGGCCAGCGCGAGGTGCCGCCAGCTGGTGTTCCGACCACCCCGCCGCTTGCGTTCCTCCGGTGCCGGTTCGTCGGGGCTGCCGTCGAGCCACTGGGCGACGTCGTAGCGGTACAGCTGCTTGGTCCACAGCAGGCCGGCGTAGGCGCGGCGGGCGACGTGCCGGTCGTCGGCGGGCAGGCTGGGGTGGATGACGTCGGCGTAGAACTCGTCCGCGTCGGCCTTGCGGGCGTCCAGGACGGCGTCGAACTGGTCGCCGAAGGTCTCCTCGTCCGGGTCGTGCTGGCTCAGCCGCAGCTTGACGGTGACGGTCTCCCCCGGCTCGACGGCGTCCCAGCGGTACCAGAACGCGGCCTTGGTACCGGTGTCGGCGGGGTTGACCGCCGCACGGTCACCGTGGACGACGCGGCGGTTGATGCCGTCCTTCGGGTACCGGCTGGCGTTGCGCTCGGCACCGAACAGGCCGACGGCGTTGGTCTCGTTGTCGCAGCAGAGCACCTCGGGGGCGCCCTCCGCGGCGAGGACGTACCGGCCGAGGTAGCCGTGTTCGGCCTCGACCGCCTCCAGCCCGTTGACCGCCAGCGTCGGGGCGAGCATCTGGCTGAGCACGCCCTGACGCTTGTCGCCGCCCCACGACCAGGTGTTGCGGAACCACACCTGCGGCAGCAGGTGCAGCGGCGCGGCCTCGGGCCCGTGGTTGGTGGCGGTGACGACGATGCAGACGTCGTCCGGGGCGTCCTTGGCGTAGGTGACCTGGACGTCGAAGAACCGGTCGCCGTCCAGGACGCCGGTGTCGGCGAGCTCGTACTCCCGCTCGTCGCGGCTGCGGCGGGCGTTCTCCTCACGCAGCTCGGCGTAGGGGAACTCCGCCTGCGGGTAGCGGTAGAGCCACTGCATCCAGGAGTGCGTGGGCGTGCCGTCGACGGCCCACCAGTACTCCTTGGCGTCCTCGCCGTGGTTGCCCTCGGCGTTGGTCAGCCCGAACAGCCGCTCCTTGAGGACCGGGTCCTTGCCGTTCCACATCGCCACGGAGAAGTTGAGGAACCCGTAGCGGTCGCAGAGACCACCGAGGCCGTCCTCGCCCCAGCGGTAGGCGCGGGCGACGGCGTGGTCGAACGGGAAGGACGCCCAGGCGTCGGAGTCGGCGGAGTAGTCCTCGCGGACCGTCCCCCACTGCCGGCCGGCGAGGTAGGGGCCCCACATCCGCCAGGGGGCGGACATGTCCGCGGACTCGGCCAGCCGGGCGTGCTCGGCGCTGCGGGGTCGGTCAGTGTCTCGGGGAGCGGGCGCCGGGTCCGGGTCTCGGAGCGGGGCGCCGGGATCAGCGGCAGACACGACCTCCACAGTGCCACGACGAGGTTGCGCGCAAGTGAAGTGCGCGGGTCTCCGAGACCAGGCTCACCGCCGGACGTACCGCCCGTCGCTCCCGTCCCCGCCGTCGCCGGTCCGGCGGAGGACCACGGGAACTGCACGAGGGCAGGTGTCGTGGTCGCGCAGTCGTCGTCCCCCGGACCGAAACGGCGTCCAGCACGCTCCTGCGGCAGTGCACCGGGGGCGACCTGCCGGTCGCGGACTGCCCACCTCGGCTTGGCGTCGCGCGCCTCGGCCGCCACCCTGTGCAGATGGCGGGGGCCCGGGACCGGACGCGCGGTGACGCCGGTCCGGTCCCCCAGGAGCGCGATGTCCGCTGGGCAGTGCTGGGCTGGACCGGTCTCGTCGCATCCACTGCGGCGTCGGCGCCGTCGACCTGGCGCGACTGGCCGACGACGACTACGCTGACCGTGCTCGTCGCCGTCGCGCTGACCGCCACCGGGCAGTTCCTCCTGGGGCGCTCCCGGGCCCGCCGAACGGGCGCCCCGCTGGTCGCGGTCGGTGTGGTCTGGCCGACCAGCGTGTGGGGGGTGGTCGACCACGGCGCCGGGCCGTTCCTCAGCTGGACGCTCAGCGGGGCCGCCTGGGCGTTGCTGGGGATCGCGATGCTCAGCTATCCCTCGGACCTGCCGTGGACCAGAGGGGTGCGCATCTACGTCGCCGTCCTGGTGACCGTCCTCGTCCCGGTCAACGTGGCCCAGGCGCTGGTCTCCCAGCCCGAGTGGAACGGATTCGCCGCCGGGGCCTGGTGGCCGGCCCTGCTGCCCTCGCGCAGCTGGCACGTCACGACGATCGTCATCTACTCGACGGGTTGCCTCGCGCTCGCCGCCGGCGCGATCAGTCTCTTCGTCCAGCGGATGCGGGCCGCTTCCGGGATCGACCGGGCGGCGCTGCTGCCCGCCTTGCTCGGGGTGAGCACCGGGGCGGTCATCGGCGCTGTGACGACCAGCGGGCAGGTCCTGGTGGCATCGGAGCAGGCGTGGGCGGCCATGGTGGCCACACAGAGCATTGCGCTGCTCGCACTGCCGATCAGCGTGGCGCTGACCGCGGTGCGCACCCGGCTGGCCGACGTCGAGATGACGAAGACGGTGGGTCAACTGGTCCGGCCGGCGACGCCGGATGCGGTGGAGCGCGCGGTCCGCACCCTGCTGCACGACCCGTCGGCGACGGTGCAGTTCTGGTCGCCGGAACGGTCCGGCTACATCGACGGGGACGGCCAGCCCGCCGTCTCGGGAGCCGATCGGCACCGGATGACCGTGGAGGTGCACGCCGCGTCCGGTGACCGACTGGCCCAAGTGGTGCTGGACCCACGGCTCGGACACCACGCGAGTCTCGTGGACTGGACGGTGACCTCGATCGGGCTGGCCCTGGAGAACGCCTGGTTGCAGGCCCAGCTCCGGGCCCAGCTGGGCGAGGTCCGAGCGTCACGCACCCGCATCCTCGACGCGCAGCTGAGCGAGCGACGGCGGCTCGGCCGCAACCTGCACGACGGGGCCCAGCAGAAGCTGCTCGCCCTGTCGATGCGGCTGGAGGCGGCGCGCACACGTACCTCGGACGAGACGACGCAGCGAGAGCTGACCGAGATCAAGGACCAGCTGCGCACAGCGCTGGCCGACATCCGGGATCTGGCCCGCGGTCTGCATCCTGCCGTGCTCACCCAGGCCGGGCTGGGCGCGGCGGTCGCCGAGATGGTGGGGCGCAGGTCGGTGCCTGTGCTGGTCGACCTGCCCGCCCAACGCCTGGACGAGCTGGTGGAGTCGGCCGCCTACTTCGTCATATCCGAAGCGATCGCCAATGCGGACAAGCACGCGGGCGCCGGGACCGTGTCGATCCGGGGCCGGCTGCTGGACGGCGACTTCGTCCTGCGCATCAGTGACGACGGCCACGGCGGCGCGGACGCCGACGGCGCCGGCCTGCGGGGACTGGCCGACCGGGTGAGCGCGCTCGGCGGGAGCTTCGTCGTCGTCAGCCCGCCGGACGGGGGCACGCGGGTCGACGTGCGGATCCCCGCACCGTGACGACGTCCTCCTTCATGGCTCCGTTGCCGCCACCGAGTGGCCGCGCAACCAGGTCAGCACTGCGCGGACCCGGCGGTTGTCACCACCCTCCGCGGAGATGCCGAGCTTGTCGAAGATGCTCGCCGTGTGCGCCTCGATGGTCCGCTCGCTGAGGTGCAGGGTGCCGGCGATGCTCCGGTTGGACCGGCCTTCGGCCATGGACCTGAGGACGTCGCGCTCACGGGCACTGAGCCGATCCAGCTCACCGGTGCCGCGCTGCTGGGAGATGAGGTCCGCGACCACGTCCTGGTCGAGCACCAGACCACCGGTGGTCAGCCGGGTCAGGGCGTCGAGCAGGGTGCCGAGGTCGTCGACCTTGTCCTTCGACAGCAGTCCGCGGCCGCGGGTGCCGCCGGCGAGCAGGCGGGTGGCGTAGGACGGCTGCACGTGGGCGGAGAGCAACAGCACCGGTAGGTCGGGCCACACGAGGTGCAGCTGCTCGGCGGCGACGAGTCCTTCGTCGGTGTGGGTGGGCGGCATCCAGACGTCGATGATGACGACGTCGGGTCGATCCGGCATGGCGTGCAGTTCGGCGAGCAGCTCGACGCCGTCCGCCGCGAGGACGACGACATCGTGACCCGCGCTCTGCAGCAGCACGGCGAGGCCCTGCCGGAAGAAGGGGCTGTCGTCCGCGATGGCCACCCGCACCGACGCATCCTCGTGGACCTCGGGGCAGGCGCACCACCGTGGCAGCACGGGTCGACACCGCGAGTGTTCCGCAGTAACGGCACGGGGTGGCCCGGATCTGATCCGACGCCGGTTCGGCGACCGTTGGTGGACCGGATCCCGGGTCACTGGGCAGCGGGGACGGCATCCGTCACGGGGGGACATCATGGGCGACTCAGATGGCAGTGGGGGCGGCGGCTTCGTCGTCCTGATGATCGTGCTCGTGGTGCTCGCGCTCTACTTCACTCCCACGATCATCGCCTTCGCCCGGGGCATCGCTGATCGCGGCACGGTGCTGGTCCTCAACCTGTTCCTCGGTTGGACGTTCGTCGGATGGGTCGTCTCACTGGCGATGGCGGCTCGGAGTCGACCGGAGCCGGTCGTCCTGATGGCCCAGCCGATGATCAGCCCCGCGGGGCCACAGCCGGGCTGGTACCGCGATCCCTCGGACCCGTCGGCCGAACGCTGGTGGGACGGGGCGGGGTGGGGCGACACCCGACGCGCGGTCTCCTGATCTCACCCGGCCGGAAGAGCCCGCGCTGAGCAGCGGCGATCTGCCCGGTCCTCAGCCGGCGACGGCGAACGCGCCGTCCACCGACCGCGCGTCCAGCCACACCGCCAGGTCGGTCACCGACATCGGCCGGCCGTACAGCCAGCCCTGCGCGAGCAGGACGCCGAGCCGGCGGAGCTCGGCGTCCTGCTCGACGGTCTCGACACCCTCGGCGACCAGCCCCAGACCGAGGTTGTCGGCCAGCGCGACGATGCTGGCCAGCAGCTGCGCGCGGCGCGGCGAGGTGGTGATCGACGCGATGAAGGACGTGTCGAGCTTGAGGTGCTGGACGGGCAGCACGTCGATCCGGCTCAGCGACGAGTAACCGGTGCCGAAGTCGTCGGCGGCGACGACGGCGCCCAGCCCTCTCAGCGCCTCGAGGTTCTGCCGGACGGCGCCGGCGTCGGACTCCAGCTGGGTCTCGGTGACCTCGACGACGACCTGGTCGGCCGACCAGCCGAACTCGGCGAGCAGCGCGGCGAAGCGCTGCGGGTAGTCCGCGGCAGCCAGCTCCCGCACCGACACGTTCACGCCGAGCAGCAGGTGCACACC
Source organism: Modestobacter marinus (assembly GCF_011758655.1). Lineage (NCBI taxonomy): Bacteria > Bacillati > Actinomycetota > Actinomycetes > Geodermatophilales > Geodermatophilaceae > Modestobacter > Modestobacter marinus. The sequence goes on along the minus strand of NZ_JAAMPA010000001.1, from coordinate 2,893,061 downwards.
GGTCGCCTCCCGCAGCCCGGTGAGCTGCCCGAGCGCGGTCCGCAGCGCCTGCTCACCGAGCGCGGTGAGCAGGCCGTGCTGCTCGGCGAGGGCGATGAACTCGTCCGGCGGGACGGCGCCACGCTCGGGGTGGTCCCACCGGGCCAGCGCCTCCACGCCGATCACCCGGTTGCCGCTGAGCTCGACCACCGGCTGGAACGCCACGCCGAGCTGCCCGGCAGCGAGGGCTCCGGCGAGGTCGGTGGACAGCTGGTCGCGGGCGGCGCCGTCGAGGGCGCACCGGTTGCGGCCGCCGTCCTTGGCGACGTAGAGGGCGGCGTCGGCCCGGCGCATCAGCTGGGCCCGGGTCTCACCCGGGACGTGCTGGGCGACGCCGCCGGAGACCCCGATGTCCGGGTGCAGCGCGGTCAGCCGTTGCACCTCGGCCAGGGCGGCCGGGCCGGTGAGGCCGGGGAGCAGCAGCGCGAACTCGTCGCCACCGTGCCGGGCGAGCACCGCCCCGGGAGGGAGCTGGGCGCTCCAGGCCTCGGTGACCCGCAGCAGCACCCGGTCGCCGGCCTCGTGCCCGTCGGTGTCGTTGACCTGCTTGAAGTGGTCGAGGTCCAGCAGCGCTGCGGACAGCGGTTCGCCGCGGCGGTCGGCGGCGGCGAGCAGCTCGTGCAGCGCGTCGTCCAGACCACGCCGGTTCGCCAGCCCGGTGAGCGGGTCGCAGCTGGCGCTCGACGCCCGCCAGACGAGGTCGCGGGTCACCGTGCCCAGCGCGACCACCACCGTGACCAGCGCCAGCACGGTGGGCGCCGGCACGTCCGGGCGCAGCAGGAGCACGGCACTGATGCCGAGCACTGCGCCACCCAGGTGGGCGAGCGCCGGCCCGTGGCGGAAGAAGAAGAACGCGTCGATCGCGACGAAGGCGATGATCGACGCGATGGCCAGCGCGGTGAGCGGGTCGGGGGCCAGCGCTGCGGCGGCCCCGATCAGGCCGGTCGCCGCGGCGACCGGGACGTGGAAGACGGCGCGCGGCCAGCGTGGGCCCCAGCGGCCGATCACGACTGCGCCGAGCAGGGCGCTGCTCGCGATCGTCGCGATGACCCAGCTACGGCCGGAGTGCGGCGTCGCCCCCAGCAGGGCGAGCAGGCCGGCGGCGCCACCGAAGGCGTAGAAGACGGCCAGGGTGCGGGCCGTCGTCCGCGGCGTCGCCACCTCGGGCGCGCCCGACCGGAGCTGCCGCAGCGCGCCACCTCCCCGTCGTCCCGATCGGGCACCTGCTGCGGACCGGGCGGCCGGCTCAGCCACGGGAGGCAGCTTCCTGCGGCAGGGCGGCCGCACCGGGCCGGAGGCCGGCGAGCAGCTCGGGCAGCGGCACGGCCCGCCCGTACAGCCAGCCCTGGGCGAAGGAGCAGCCGACGCCGCGCACTGCGGCCTCCTGCTCTGCGGTCTCCACGCCCTCGGCGACGACGTCGAGGCCGAGGCCCCGGCACATGGCGACCAGGCTGGTGAGCATCTGCGCCCGCCGCGGCGAGGTGCTCAGGGTGGCGACGAACGACCGGTCGAGCTTGAGGACGTCGGCCGGCAGGGTGTCCAGCCGGCTCAGCGAGGAGTAGCCGGTGCCGAAGTCGTCGATCGACACCTTGAGCCCGGCGGCGCGCAGCTCGTGCAGCGCGGCGACGGCGGTCGGCGACTGGCCCTCGATCAGGTTCTCGGTCACCTCGAGCACCAGGTGCCCGGCGGGGAACCCGGTCTCGGCGAGGACGGCGTGCACCCGCTGCGCGTAGTCGGGGTCGCTCAGCTCGCGCCCGGAGACGTTGACGCCCAGCGTCACCTGCTCGCCGGCCGGGGTCCGGACGCCGGCCAGCTGCCGACAGGCGGTGCGCAGCACGTGGGCGCCGAGGGTGGCGATCAGGCCGGAGTGCTCGGCGACGGCGACGAACTCCGCCGGCGGCAGCGGTCCGCGCTCCGGGTGGGTCCAGCGGGACAGCGCCTCCACGCCGACGGTCGCACCGTCGGCGAGGGCGACGATCAGCTGGTAGTGCACCTCGACGTCCCCGGCGGCCAGCGCGGCCTCGAGGTCGCGCGCCAGCTCGGAGCCGGGCCCGCCCTCGAGCTCGGCCCGGCCGCGGCCCGCGGCCTTGGCGTCGTAGAGGGCACGGTCGGCGCGGCGCATCAGGTCGGCGGCGCTCTGGTCGCGATGGTGCTCGGCGAGGCCGACCGACAGCCCGATCTCCGGGTGCAGGGCGGCGATCCGCCGCACCAGCTCCAGCGCGTCCGGGCCCGTCGTCCCCGGCAGGAGGAGCGCGAACTCGTCGCCGCCGTGCCGGCTCAGGACGGCGCCGGTCGGCAGCTCGCGGCGCCAGACGTCGGCGATCCGGCACAGCACCAGGTCCCCGGCCTCGTGACCGGCGGTGTCGTTGATCTGCTTGAAGTGGTCGAGGTCGAGCAGGGCCGCCGTCAGCCGCTCGCCGGTGCGGCCCGCGTTGGCCAGCAGCTCCTGCAGGCCGTCGTCGAAGCCACGCCGGTTGGCCAGCCCGGTGAGCGGGTCGCGGCTGGCGCTGGACGCCCGGATCACCAGGCCACGGACGACGGTGCCCAGCGCGACGATGATCGCGTCGAGCCCCAGCGCGATGGACACCGGGACGTCACCCTGCGCCATCAGCGCGGCGGTCACCGCGGTGATGCCGAAGGCCAGGTGCAGCCAGGCCAGCCGCAGGCTGAAGAAGAAGCAGGCGTCGACGGCGACGAACGACAGCACCGCGGCCGCCGCGACCGCGGTGGCCGGGTCGGGGCTGATCAGCACGACGCAGGCGACCAGCGCGGAGGCCGAGGCGACCGGCAGGTGGAAGACCCGGCGCGGCCAGTACGGTCCCCAGCGGAACGCGGCGGTGCCGCAGACCAGGACGAGGAGCACCATGCCAAAGATCTGCCAGCGTCCCTCCGCCCGGGCGCCCGGCCCGAAGACGGCGAACAGCCCGGCGATCGCGGCGGCGATGTAGAAGGTGGCCAGGACGCGCGCCATCATCCGGGGTGTCGCCACCGCAGGAGCCGTCGACCAGGTCACCCCTCAGACGTCGGGTGAGCGGCGCCCGTGGTTGACGGGTTCACCGAGACTGACCCGTTCCACTCCCCCGCTCGGGTGACCGCCCTCCCGCGAGCAGCCGGGCGTCTCTACTGGCTCAGCGCCCGACCCCTTCAGACGCGGCGACACCAACCAGCGCCCGCTCACCGTTCTCATCGCCAGGCGAAGCTGAGCACCTGAGCTTCCTGCCGTGCCCTCGCGAACTCGCGATGCTCGACCTGCCTCACACCGTGCCCAGCCGGTCGAGGACGTCGCCCCACTTCTCGATCATGCGGCCCGAGCTCTGCTGGACGCGGGCAGCGTGGCCGCTCCGCTCGTACCGCTCGAGCACGGCGCGCCGGACGACCTCCTGGCGCGAGGTGCCCTCCGCCTCCGCGAGCGCGGTGAGTGCGCGCTCGAGTTCGTCGTCGGTTTGCAGGGTCATGGCCATCGTTCGACGGTATCGACGCGATACCTCCGACGGCGAGCGAGAGCTCGACGCCCGGGTGACGGTCGCCGTCCGGCCGTGAGCTGACCGGTCAGGCGGTCAGCTGATCCGGGCCCTCCGCGCAGGACAGGCAGAGCCAGTCGGGATCATCATCCGGGTCGAGCACGCAGCCCCGGAGGATGACCTTGCCTTCGGCGCCCAGCTCCATGGTGGCGACGTCCGGGAGCCCGTAGACCACCGGGAGCGCACCCAGTTCGCCGCACTGCGGGCACCGACGTCGGCGCGCGCGTCGTCCCGGTCGTGCGTCCGCCATGTGCCCAGCTCCCCGTTGATCGACTCGATTCGACGACTCTGCGTGACCGGGCAGCTCGCCATCAAGCCAGTCCCCCGAACGGGTCGACGACGGGCTCCGCGCAGGCAGACCGGCGCTCATGGTGCGGGCACAGGTCCGGCCTCTACCGTGGGCTCGCAGTCGATCCGGCGACGGGAGGGGCACGGCACCATGTCAGATGCCTCGTCCCCGACCGAGGGGCTGGACGACGGGCTCGGTCACCGCCGGGTGCACCCGCTGGAGTCGAGCGACCCACTGCAGATCGGCCCCTACCGGCTGCTGTGCCGGCTGCCGCGCGGCGGTCAGGGCGCCGACGTCTTCGTCGGCCGCAAGGACCCGGACGCCCCGCTGGTGGTGATCAAGAGCCTGCCGCCCGACGCCGGGGAGCTGGTCCGGCGGCGGTTCGCCCGCGAGGTCGAGAACGCCGCCCGCATCCGCAGTCCCCGGGTGGCCGAGATCGTCGACCGGGACCTCGACGCAGCCAGCCCCTACTACGTGCAGGAGTACGTGGCCGGCACCCCGCTGGACGAGTTCCTCGCCTCCCGGGAGGGCGGGCTCAACGCCGAGGAGCTGCGCCGGATCGCCATCGGGCTGCTGCGGGCGCTGCGGGACGCGCACGCGGCCTCGGTGGTGCACCGCGACGTGAAGCCGGCCAACATCATCATCACCGAGCGGGACGTCGTCCTCGTCGACTTCGGCATCAGCCGCTACCTCGGCTCCGAGGGGCCCGCCGGCACGGTCACCACCACGCTGGCCGGTCTCGGCTCGAAGCTGTTCGCCAGCCCCGAGCAGCTGCAGGGGCTGCCGCTGACCCAGGCCAGCGACGTCTTCAGCTGGGGCATGGTGGTCGCCTACGCGGCCGCGGCCCGGCACCCGGTCGACCCGGACGACGAGCTGCGCCCCGCCGACTACTGGCTCGAGCTGCAGCACGGCCGGGTGGACCTCGCCGCCGTCCCGCCCAACCTGCTGGACCCGGTGTCGCACGCCCTGCGGGTCGCGCCGGAGCGCCGGCCGTCGATCGCGGAGCTGGCCCGCGAGGTCGAGCAGCAGACCCGCTGGCTGGAGCAGCCCTCGGAGATCCCCGCCCCCCGGTCGGCGCTGCAGGACCTGCGGTCGGTCGTCGCCGTCCGGGAGGCGGTCCGGTACCAGCTCTCCCGGCTGGAGCGGGCGATCGCCGACACCCCCACCGGCTTCGCGGCCGCGATCGGGGTCGCCGTCCTGCTCGGGCTGGTGACCGCGATGGTCCTCGTCGGCCTCACCTACGTCATCGTCTGACCCCGAGGAGGCGTCGTGTCCGGTCTGTACCAGCGGGCGAGGGCCCAGCAGGCGCTGGAGGCCCGCCGTCACCGCTATCTGCAGCGGCAGCGGGTGCTGCTGCTGGTGTTCGCGGTCACGACGGTGCTCGGCTACCTCGCGCTGGTGGGCTGAGGTGGCGAAGAAGGACCTCGTCTGCCCCCGCTGCCTGGAGTCGTTCCCGGTGCCGCTGGTGCGCAGTCCCCGCGGCGGGCTCGAGCCGATGCCGGTGCAGCGGCGCTCGGCGTGGCAGCGGTTCAGCGAGGGACGGTGGGGTGGCCAGCCGGCGCCCGGCCCGTCGTCCCCGGCGCGGGCGGCGGCCTCCGACGCGGTCGACGCGGTGCCGGTCTGCCCGAACGGCCACCGCCTGCCGCCGGACTACGCCGCGCGGCCGACCGTCGTCGTCGGCGTCGTGGGGCTCACCGGCGCCTCGAAGAGCACCTTCCTGACGGTGCTGATCGACGCGCTGCACGCGGGGGCGCTCGCGCCGCTGGGCATCTCGGTCGAGCTCGACGAGTACAGCGCCGACCGGTTCGAGCGGCTCTACCACCAGCCGCTGCTGGTCGAGCACCGGCAGCTGCCGGTGACCGTGCCGCTGTCGGTGCAGGGCGAGTCACCGGAACCGCTGACCCTGGTGCTCCGGAGAACGGCGCAGGGCGGGCCGGAGCGGGCGATGAACGTCGTCCTGTTCGACGCCTCCGGGGAGCAGCTGTACCGGAAGGAGGACCTGGGCCGGTTCAGCAAGTTCCTGTACGAGGCCAGCGCGGTGCTCGTCGTCCTCTCCCCCGGCATGTTCCCCGGGCTGCAGGCGGTGGCCGACCCCGGCGAGGGCGCGCTGGGCATGGCGCGGCCCACCCAGATGCTGGTCAACCTGGCCGACCTGCTGCGTTCGGCGCGCGGGCTGCGCCCGGACGGCTACCTGCAGGGCGTCTCCACCGGCGTGATCCTCAGCAAGGCCGACAAGCTGCTCGCCCGACCGGACTTCCCGGCCGACACGCTGCGCAACCCGGAGATCAGCCTCGGCGGACTGCCGCGACTCTTCGAGGACGTGCGGGACAACAGCGCCCGCCTGGTCGACTTCCTGGAGGCCAACGGCGGCAGCAACCTGCTGACCACGTTGCTGACCCGGCTGCCGGACCCGACCGTGCACGCCGTCTCGGCGACCGGGTCGGAAGCGCGCGAGGGCGCGTACCCCTCGATCAGCCCGGTGGGCTGCCTGGAACCGCTGCTGGTGCTGCTGGCCCGGCACGGCCTGCTGCCCAGCGAGGGCCTGGACGACGACGCAGCTCCCCGCGCCGCCGGTGATCGGCTGGGCCGATGACCACCTGCCCGCAGCTGGTCTACACGTCGGCGAGCCGGACCCTGGAGGGGCCGGGCTTCGGCGTCGTCCAGCTCTCGCCGGACTGGCCCGCGGAGGTGGGCGACAGCCGCGCGACGCTCGGCCCGCTGATCGGGCTCGGCGCCGGGGAGTCGTTCGGTCTGCTGCACGCCGCCGGCGGACGGATCGCCTACCGCAAGGTGCCGGCCGGGACCGACGCGTTCGGCCGGCCGGGCAACTACCTGGTGCACCTGCTCTGGGACGGCGACAGCCGGGTCACGCCGCGGGACGTGCTGGCCTTCCGGAGCAACGGCGGGTTCCTCGACGCCCTGTCCGCGGACGCCGAGCCATCGCGGGAACTGCCGGCGCTGGAGGTGCCGTCGGCCCGCCGGTCGCCGCTGGCCCTGACCGCCGAGGACGTCGACGCCCTGGTGCCTTCGGTGGCGGCCGTGCTCGCGGCGGTGTCCAACGGCGCAGGAGTGGTCGGGCTGCCGGCGCGGACGCCGTCGGGGCGCGACGTCGCCGACGCGGTCTTCTCGGTGCTGCCGCGGGCGCTGGCTTCGGCGGTCGCCCTGCACGTCGGGACGGCGTCCGCCTCGGGCGACGCGTCGCCCGTGCGCGTGCACGTGGACGCGGGCCCAGACGTGCCCGCCGACGTCGTGCCCGACGGTCAGGACACCGCGCGGGCGCGGGCGCTGCTGGAGGCGGCGGCGAAGAAGGAGCTGTGTTCGGACCAGGTGCGCAAGCTGGAGACGCTGGACCGGTGGCTGTTCGCCGACACCTGGACCGGGATGGACCCGGCGGCGCTGACCCCCACCCAGCTGGTCGGGGTGCTGGAGTCGGAGAAGGCCGGGTGGTGGCTGACCAACCCGGACGCCGTGGACGTCGCCTGTGCGGCGGCCGGCTCGTCGCCGCAGGTCGATGCGTCGCTGCGGGCGGCGCTGGAACGGCACCCGGACGCCTGGGACCGGCTGCGCGACCGGGAACTGGACGCCGCGCTGGCGGCGGTGTTCGGCGGTGCAGGGAAGCAGGAGGTGCCGTCCGGATTCACCGAGCTGTCCGCGGCCGAGCTGGTCGAGGCGTTCGCCGCGGAGCTGGCGCGCGGCCGCCGGCTGACCGAGCTGGGCGGGGCCGCGGCCACGCTGGTCGAGGAGTCATTGACGCTGGCCCGGCCGGTGGCGCTGCTGGACCTGACCGACGACCTCGCCGGGCTGGCCCGGCTGGCCACGGGCCGGCCAGTGGTGCGGGAGGCGCTGGTGCGGGAGTGGGCGGGAGTCGACGAGTGGCCGGCGAACGGCGCATCGCTGCTCGGGCACCTGCTGCTGGAGGACCCCGACTGGTTCCTCACCCTGGCCAGCCACACCCCGCCGGCCGTGCTGCGGTCGGCGCTGCCCTGGGCGGCGGAGCGCCTCGAGGCGTCCATGGTCGAGCGGCTGGCGGTGACCGTGGCTGCCAGCGACCTGGCGGGGCAGGGTTGGGCGCTGCGGGACGTGCTGTTCCGCTCCGGGCTGGCCGAGGAGGAGATCGCCGCGATGGTGGCGCGGAACTTCCTGGCACTGGCCGGGGACGACGGCTGGCCGGGCCAGATCGCTCGGCTCGCTGTCGACGCCCTCGGCGCGGCTGCCGCCGGAGAGGCGTCCGAGGCGCACCGGAAGACCGGTATCTGGCCTCGGCGCCGCCGGTAGACCTCGCGTCCGACGTCCGACGTCCGACGTCCGACGTCCGGCTCCGGCGTCCGGCCCCGCAGCCGGCCGGCGCCGGTTGGCGACACCTGGTCGGCGCACGCTAGTGCTCTGGCTGCACTGGTGCACCAGAGCACTAGCGTTGCGGGAAGGTTGTCGCCGTCATACCTGCCGACGGACCGCGAGTGCTGTCCGTCGCCGATCGGTGGCCCTGCGGGGAGCCTTCGTCTCACCCCGCGGGCGATCCGCCGGAGCGACTCTGGCCGAACGTGACGGCCGCAGTGATACCACCCGCGGTATCTTCTTGCGCATGGCCATGACCCTCCGTCTCGATGACCACGAGACCGACGCGCTACGGCGCCGAGCCGAGCTCGAGGGCCGGTCGATGCAGGAGGTGGCCCGACAGGCCGTGCGCGACTACATCGAGCGCACCAGCAAGCGCGAACTGCTCGACCGGGTGCTCGACACGGAACTGCCCCGCTACGCCGAGGCCCTCGAGCGCCTCGGCCAGTGATCTACCTCGATCTCGACGACCTGCTGCACGTGGCTGCGCGCACCTTGGGCGAGGTGCAGGTGTGCGATGCCGGGCTGCTGGAGTCCGCGCTGGCCCGGCCTCGCTCGACGGCGTTCGGCGAGGAGGCCTATCCATCGATCCACGCCAAGGCGGCGGCGCTGCTGCACTCACTGGCTCGCAACCACGCCCTCATCGACGGCAACGAGCGCCTCGCGCTGGCCGGGACGATCGCCTTCTACGGGTTGAACGGCGTGCGCCTGGCCCTCTCGAACGACGAGGCGTACGAGTTGGTGATGGCGATCGCAGCAGGCGACATCGATGACGTCGAGTCCATCACGGGTCGCCTGTCCTCGAAGACCGCGCCTTGGGCCTGAGGCTGCTGCCACCTCGGCCGACCAGGTCGCCCCTGCTCCGCCGGCCGACCCGTGACCGGCCGGCGGGAGCAGTTCAGCGGCGGCGCAGCCCGGCGTCGGCGATCGACGGCGGGGTGTAGCCGGCGTCGGCGGCGCTGATCGTGGTGCCTGGCGGGACGATCGCGTCGACGGCGTCGAGCACCTCGTCGGAGAGGACGACGTCGGCCGCAGGCAGCTGGCTGGTGAGCTGGTCCATGGTGCGCGGGCCGATGATCGCCGAGGTGACGCCGGGGTGGCGGATCGTGAAGGCGATCGCCAGCTCGACCAGGCTCATGCCGTTGTCCTCGGCGAGCTGGGCCAGCGCGTCGGCGGCGTCCAGCTTGCGCTGGTTGGCCGGGTCGGACAGGTCGTAGCGGGCGCCCATCCGGCCGGCCCGGCTGCTCTCCGGGGCGTCCTGGCCCTTGCGCCACTTGCCCGACAGCCAGCCGCCGGCCAGCGGGCTCCAGACGAGGGTGCCCATGCCGTACTGCTGGCAGACCGGCAGCACCTCGGTCTCGATGCCGCGCACGAGCATCGAGTAGGGCGGCTGCTCGGTGACGAACCGGCCGCTGTGCCGCTTCTCGGCGGCCCATTGGGCCTGGACGATCTGGGACGGCGGGAAGGTCGAGGACCCGAAGTAGCGGATCTTGCCGGCCCGCTGAAGGTCGGTGAGGGCGTCGAGGGTCTCCTCGACGTCGGTGTCCGGCGACGGGCGGTGGATCTGGTACAGGTCGATCCAGTCGGTCTGCAGCCGGCGCAGGCTGTGCTCGACCTCCTGCACGAGCCAGCGGCGGCTGTTCCCCTGTTGGTTCGGGTCCTCGCCCATGGGGCCGTGCGCCTTGGTCGCGAGGACGACGTCGTCCCGCCGTCCACCGGCCAGCGCCTTGCCGACGATCTCCTCGGACTCCCCCGCGGAGTAGACGTCCGCGGTGTCGACGAAGTTGATCCCCGCGTCGAGGGCGGCGTGGATGATCCGGACGGATTCCTCGTGGTCGGTGTTGCCCCAGGCGCCGAACATCATCGCGCCGAGACACAGTGGGCTGACCTTGACGCCGGTACGGCCGAGCGTGCGCATCTCCATGGACGGTGGTTGCCCTCTTCAACCGGAAGGGCAAACGGCACGGACGAAGACCGGGCAGGGGCAGCTACACCACCCGCACCCGTCGGCCGGCTGCACGTCGACGTCGGCGGTGACGCCGAGCCGGTCGGCGTAGAGGGCCTTGGTCCGGTGGGTGTCGGCGACGGGGACCGGCACGAGCTCGAGCTCCATGTCCACGGCGACCACCCCGCCAGCTCGGGCGGCGCCCACCGGGAAACCGGTCGAGAACGTCGGATCCGTCCCGTACCGTCCGCCGGGCTCGACACCCGACGACCCTGGAGGACGACGTGCTGCCCGACCCTCTCGGCGCGCTGCAGGGCGCCGTCACACCCGGCGTCGCCCTGCAGGACGTCGAGGACATCAGCGACGCCGTGCTGCTGCAGGCGCAGTGGAGCGGCGCCATGCCCGTGCACCGTGCGGTCGAGGTACCGGGCACCGTGGATGACCCGGCCGGCCTGCTGCCGCCGGACGCCTGCGTGCGGCTGGACCAGCGGGCGGACAACTGGCGCGCGGTCCTGGCCGACGTCGCGGGCGCGATCGTGCACCTGCGGGTGCGGTGGGGCATCACCCGCGTCTCCCTCGTCGGTGCGGAGCGGGCGCCGGTCGAGGCGCTGGTCGACCAGCTCGCGGCCGCAGCGCGGGCGGTGGTCGCGCTGCCTGACGGGACGGTGCGGATGCGCTTCTGGTCCAGCGGTCTCCAGGAGCCGAAGAGCTCGGCGCGCACGGTCACCTCGCCGTCCTGGGACGAGGTGGTGCCGAACTACGCCCGCGCCACCGGCGTCGCGGTGACCACGCTGACGTCGATGACCGGACTGGCGGACCGCAGCGGCCGGCTGGTCCTGTGGCACGGCGCGCCGGGCACGGGCAAGACGACGGCGGTGCGAGCGCTGAGCCGGGCGTGGGCGCCGTGGTGCGACACCCACTACGTCACCGACCCGGAGCAGCTGTTCAGCAACTCGCAGTACCTGCTCGAGGTGGCCGGCGGCGACGAGGACGACGACGAGTCCACCGGGAAGTGGCGGCTGATCGTGGCCGAGGACTGCGACGAGTGCCTGCGCACGGATGCGGCGCAGCGGGCGGGTGCCTCCCTGGGCCGGCTGCTCAACCTCTGCGACGGCATCCTCGGCCACGGGCTGCGCGTGGTGGTGCTGCTGACCACCAACGAGGACCTCGGCGGCCTGCACCCGGCGATCACCCGGCCCGGCCGGTGCCTGAGCGCGGTGGAGTTCACGCCGCTCAGCCCGCCGGAGGCACAGGCGTGGCTCGGCCCGGACAGCCCCGCGCCGAGCGGACAGGTGACCCTCGCCGAGCTGTTCGCCATCCGGGAGGAGCGGGCCCTGCCCGCCGGCCGCACGCTGCGCGAGGTCGGCGGTTACCTCTGACCGCGCACCGGCCGGCGGTTCCGCGCAACCGTGGTGGTGGCCGACCGCCGGTGGGCAGCTGATCGCAGCACCCGACGAGCCATCGCCTCAGGGTCGGGCGATCCGGCCCCGGTCGTCGACGCCGCAGAGCGACCAGAAGTGGCTGCGCCGCGCCCCCTGCTGCCCCTCTCCGGGGACCCGGCTCAGCGCACGGTCGAGGCGTGACCACGACGCCGGGTCAGCCAGCAACCGCGGTAGGTCCTCGACGCCCAGGACACCGTGGTCGACCAGGATCCGCCCGTAGCGGAGCGCGGCGTCCGCCTTGGTCACGCCGCCGCGCGTCGACGTCCGCTGCCGGTTCCGCGCGGCGGTCTCCAGTGCCTGCTCGTCCGGGAAGCGGGTGAGCAGCCGCGGGAGCGGGTGGGTGTCTGCGCTCGTCGGGGTGTCCGCGAGCAGCGGGCCGGTCGCGCCAGGGATGAGCACGAGGTGCACCAGCGGGACGACGACCCGGTCGTGGTCCGCCCCCACGCTCCACACGGCATCGAGCACGCAGGCGGACAAGCTGGTCCACCGCTCGAGCCGCGGCTGTACCGGCGCGCGCTCTGTGTCGGACCTCCGCCTGACCTGGTCAGCCTCGACGTCGTCGTCGAACAGTGACGGTGGCGCAGCTTCCATTCGCTCATCCCTCCGGACAGGGCACCGCTGGCCGACTCCAGCGAGACAGAGTGCTCGCCGTCGTCATGGCAATGGCAATGCAGGTTCGTGCGTTCCTCGATCACCTGGGACGAACTGGTCGCAGGAGCGCGGTCCTCACGACGTACCCACGGTGAGCCGCCGCGCGACCGCTTCCCCGCCGACCCGCCGGATGACCGCCAGGTCGCCACAGACGACGAGCAGGTCACGCGCCCGGGAGAGCCCGACGTAGAGCATCTCCCGCGCCCGCTCCGCGCTCCGGAAGCCGTTCACCGCGAGGACGACGGCCGGCCGCTCCAGCCCCTTGAAGCCGAGTACGTGCCCGTAGAAGAGGTCGTCGTCGTCCCAGTAGGTCGCCCAGTACGCGTCCTGCCCGGCGGCTTGCCGCTCGACCTGGACCGGGTGCCGGCTGTACGTGGTCAGCAGCGCCAGCGACTCCGGCGGCCAACCCTCCTCGAGCAGCGCGTCCGCTGCGTCGTCGGCGACGTCGACCGCGTCCTCCGCCGCGCACGGGAGGAACCGCACCGGGACGCCGCTGCCGCCGCGGATCCGCATCTGCGCCGGCGCGAGGCTGCTGAAGGTGCCGGCGATCTGCTTGGTGTTGCGCAGGTTCTCCGGCAGCTCGATCGGCACCAGTGGCACCGTTGGCCGGCCCTGACGGGCGAACACCCGCTGCCCCTCGTCGGAGAACACGTACAGGCAGCCGTCGTCCGGACGCCGCAGCGCCGCGAGGACGGCGGGCCACCACGACTCGGCGAAGTCCTGCGCCTCGTCGATCACGATGGCGTCGAACCGCTCCCCCGCCGGCAGCCCCTCGGCCAGTGACGCCATCGTCTCGGGCAGCTGCTGCTCCCAGTACGAGCTGTCGTCGTCCGAGCCGGGGGCCACGCCCCAGCTGGTCCCGAGATTGTGGAAGGTGCCCGCGTACACCGGCCGCTGCCGCGCCGGGAGGGTCAGCGCGCGCCGCCGCAGGTACTCGGCGAGGCCGCGGGAGTAGCACATCAACGCGACCCGCTGGCCGTCCGCGGTGAGTCGCCGGGCCTTCTCGATCGCCAGCCAGGTCTTGCCCGAGCCGGCGCCGCCGCGGATCTCCACCCTGGGGTTGCCGCTGAGGTAGTCGAGCACCTTCGCCTGCGCGTGGGTGAGCAGGTCGCAGGCGGCCTCCCGCTCGGCCAGGTCGGCGACCAGGTCGGCCTGCGGGATCGCCGTCCCGGCCAGGCAGTCGACCAGCAGCTCGACGTCGTGCTGCGTCGGCGCGTCGTGCTCCTCCTCGGTGCGGCGCAACGCCGAGGAGATCCGGCCGGCCGCGTGACTGGTCTCCGTGCTGTCGATGACCAGCCAGCGCGGCGCGTCCGGAGCCGCGAAGTCGGCGGGCAGCACGGTCGTCGGCAGCGCGACGAAGTGGTTCGACCGTGGGTTGCCCCGGGACCACCGCGGGTGCCGGTACAGGAAGTCGCGCAACGCGTACTTGCACTTCAACGCCTGCTCGACCGGGTGGATCGCCTTGCTCCTCCCGCCGGTCTGCCACCACTGGCCCTCGCGCAGCGAGACGCTGCCGCCCTTCACCTCGATCACCGCGACGCCGACGCCCGGCCACGCGACGACGACGTCGGCCTCCCGGTCCCCGGACCGGTCGGTGAAGCGCAGGTTGCAGAACAGGACGGCGTCGTCGGGCAACTGGTCGCGCAGCGCCTGGACGAACGACTGCTCGGCGGGTGACTCGAAGGCCGGCTCCACCGGGTACACGCGCGCGGTCACGCAGGCATCCTGCTCACCGGGTGCCCGTCAGGGACAGCGACTCCCAGAAGACCGCCTCCCCGATCACCCGCACCCCCAGGCTGCGGGCCTTCCGGGCCTTGCCCGACTGGGAGTCTGGGTCGGCGCACACCAGCAGGCTGGTCTTGCCCGACACCGAGGACATCGGCTGCAGGCCGGCGTCCCGGGCGGCCTGCTCGAGGTCGTCGCGGCTGCGGGACATCTCGCCGGTGAACACGATCTTGTCACCCGGGGCGAACAGTCCGGGCCGTCGAGGCAGGGAGACCTTCGCGCCGGAGCGGACCATGGTCAGCGCGACGTCGACGTCCCGGCTCTCCATGCCCAGCAGCTCGGCGACGCGACGCAGGTCGGTCAGCTCGGCGTCGGTGACGACGTCGTCGGCCAGCGCCGTGGTGGCCAGCGCCTCCAGGTAGAGGCGGTGCGCGGCCCGTACGTGGTCCGGCCCGCAGCCGAGTTCGGCGGCGAGGGAGAACAGCTGGTCGGCCTCGGTGATGCTCACCAGCCGGTCCTCCAGCGCCTCGTCCAGCACGGTCAGGTAGGGCGCCATGCTCGGCGGTGCACCGTCCAGCGCGGGCAGGGCCGCGACGAGTCCACCGAGGTAGCCGTCCCGCCGGCGGGACAGTGCGGTGGCCGCGTCCCGGGGCACCGAGGGGCAGGGGTCGCACGGCGTGCAGGGCCCAGGCTCGACGGCCCGGGCGACGAGGTCGGCCCAGACGGCGTCGAGCGGTTCGAATCCCTCGTAGCCGCCGTCGGCGGCGAAGCGGACGGTCAGGCCGGCGCCGACCAGCGGTTCGGCGCCGAGGTCGGAGGCGAGCATCCGGACCAGCAGCTCGGCGGTCGCGCGGGCGTCATTCAGCGCAGCGTGTGCCTCCAGCGGTATGGACATGTAGTCGCACAGCGCCTGCAGGGAGCGGGTGCCCGCGCCGAAGAACAGCGGCGCCAGGCGCATGGTGCACAGCGACGGCGACAGCCCGATCGGCAGGCCGGCGCGACCGAACTCACGGCCCAGGAACCGCAGGTCGAACAGGGCGTTGTGCGCCACGACGAGCCGGCCGGCCAACAGGTGGCTGAGGTAGCCGGCGATGTCGGCGAAGGCCGGGGCGTCGGCGACGTCGCGGGCGGAGATGCCGTGCACCGAGGTGGGTCCGACGTCGCGGCCGGGGTTGACCAGGGTGCAGAACTCGCCCTCCACCTCACCGCGGTCGTCGAGCAGGACGACGCCGACCTCGACCACCCGGTCGACGCCGGGGCGCAGGCCGGTGGTCTCGAGGTCCAGGACGGCGACGCTCACGCTGCCTCCTCCTGCGTCGTCCCCGGCGCGGCCGGCCAACCGGGTGGGTGCTCGCGGGCGGCCTCCCCGCCGGAGGACAGCAGGAACGGCCGGGTGAGCCGCTGGCTCTCCACCTCGTCCCACGCGGTCAGCAGGTCGGAGACCCAGCGAGCCAGGGTGAGCGCCCGCGAGGCCAGCGGGTCGCCGGCGGTCTCGGGAGTCGCCGCGTCAGGGACGGCAGGCCACCGCGGACGGACGAGGCCACGGCGGCCCGACGGAAGGGACGCCAGGTGCCCGGCGAAGACCCAGTCCAGGTCGGCGATCTCCTGGCGGATCGCCGACGCCAGCGCCGCAGGATCGGCTCCGGCGCCGAACCGCGCAGAAGCTGACTCGGTGGTCACCAGGAGGCGTCCGCGCACCAGCCCGTCGATCCGCTCGTCGTCCGCCGGGAGGACCCAGGCGCCCGCCATCGTCGACTCGAGGCCGTCA
Organism: Modestobacter marinus; assembly: GCF_011758655.1. NCBI lineage: Bacteria > Bacillati > Actinomycetota > Actinomycetes > Geodermatophilales > Geodermatophilaceae > Modestobacter > Modestobacter marinus. The sequence continues at coordinate 2,877,346 of NZ_JAAMPA010000001.1, read as the reverse complement.
CCGACGCTCACCTGCCAGATGGCCACCCGCTCGTCGGTCGGCTGATCGACCACGATGATCCCGCTCATGCGTCCCCCGCTCTCGGTGCAACGAGGCGGACCATGGCACGGCGGACCGACGAGAGCCGGCGTCAGCGGAACGATTTCGTCCCATGCGGCCCACTCGCCCCAGGCGCCGCTCTCGGTGCGCCCGGCAGCGGGAACTGCTCGACCGGGTGCTCGACACCGGCTGCCCGCTACGCAGAGGCCGCCGAGCGCCTCAGCCGGTGACCCACCTCGGTCGCTGCGACCTGCGCACCACGATGTCGGGCAGGCGTCAGGAGCCTGGGCACGGCATCGGCGTCCAGCTCTTGCCGCCGGGCGCGTAGCTCCGGCAGCCGGTGTAGCCACTGGGGCCGGAGCTACCGGACGTCTGCGATGGAGCTGCCGTCCTCGGGGCACTCGACGAGGTCCGGGACGACGAGCCGGACGACTGCGAACGGGCTCGGGCCGCCGCCGCAGCAGCGTCCTCGGCCGACTTCCGCGCGGCCTCCTGCTCAGCGGCCTGCCGCGCAGCCTCCTCGGCGGCCTGGCGCGCCGCTTCCTCCGCGGCCTGGCGCGCCGCCTCCTCCGCGGCTCGCCGGGCCTCCTCCTCCTGCCGCTGCTGCTCGGCCGTCCGGGCCGAGTCGTTGGCAGTGACGGCGGCGTTCAGGTCAAGGCGGACGTCCTGCACCCGGCGCTGCAGCACGGTCAGCTCGCTGCCGGTCAGCGGCAGCAGCGGGAAGATTCGCGAGTCCCCATCCAGCAGTACACCGAGCGCCCGCGCCGCGGTCAGCGCAGCGACCAGCTCACCGGAGTGGGAATCGAAAGCGGTCAACTCGGCCGGGGCGACGGGCTGCTCGGCGACCGTGTCGGCCGCCGTCTGCTCGAGGGCGGCCACCTGCGCCGGCACGGTACACGCCACGTCGGAGGCGTGGAGGCCGCGGCCGGCCCCACGCGCGGCGTCCTGAGCCTGCCGCACGGGCGGATAGAACCGCTTGTTCGGCTCGACCACCAGCGCCACGCCGAAGCCCTCTCGGGCGATGTCGGCGTTCACCAGATCATCGCCGAGGAAGACCGCGGCGAGTTCACGGTCGTACCGGTCGTACTTCTCCTCGTCGTGCTCGAGCCGCACCTCGATCCCGATGGGGAGGCGGCTCTTGAGGTACTGGGTCGCCTCCGGGGCGAGGCACTCGACCGGCTTGGCGGGGTCGACCGACTCCGGGGTGTCCACGTTGAGCAGTCGCACCCGACGGGTCTCGCCGTCGTACCGCACATCGATGGTGTCGCCGTCCACCACTTTGGTCACCGTCGCGGTGACGGGTCCGCTCACTGCCTCGTGGACGACTCCCGCCCCGACCACCAGTGCTGCGGCGGCCACCGTCGCAGCGATCTTGTGGGCACCTACGACAGCGAACAGGCTCTGCATGCTTCCTCCGACGACCGGCCAACAGGTGCTATCCGGCGGTCACGCTAGGGAGTCAGGCCTTGACCGGAGGCTGGCCACGACGAGGCCACCCTCGGACGAGGTACCGGCCGCGCGCGGTGTCCCTCGATCCGGTGAGAGGCGGTGCCGCAGGCCCAATTGCCGTCGGTGACCCGTGGTCGTCTCAGTCACAGGAGCGGGACTCACCCGCATCCGGTCAGGAGAAGACCCGTGGACCAGGCGACGGAGCTGTTGTGGCGGGTTGCGCTGCGGCGTCCGTGGACCAAGCGACCGTTCAAGACCGACGTCAGGGCGATGGCCGCAGCGCTCGCCCCGGGTGACGCCGTCGACGGGGTGTTCCGGGCCAAGTGGACGGAGACGTCCGCCGGCGCACTGGCGATCACGTCCGGTGCCCTGCTCATCGGAGCGGCGCACCCTGGCCAGCCCTTCACCGACCTGCTGCGCCAAGCCAGACCAGGACACCGCCACGGCCCGCACGCCCTGGCCATTCCCCGCAGCGACATACGCAGAGTCGAGCCGATCTCGGGAGGCATCGCCGTGCACACCGATGCCCAGGTCATCGACCTGCTGGTGGCGGGCGACCCGAAGCTGCGCACAGCGCTCTTCCGGCTGTCCCCTCGATCTGCTGACAACGACAGCCCGCGGAACCGGACCCGGCTGCTGCCGCACGAGGCGCTGTGAACACCCGGCACCCGCACGGACGGAACCGGATCGAACGCCGGAACTGGTCGGTACCGGCCGGGGCGCTGCAGAACGCAGGTGACGCGTGGCGGCGCCTCCCGCCGTGGAGCCGGTGGCTGCTGGCGGTGGGTGTCTTCGTGGGACTGCAGGCGCTCGCTGCACCCACTGGGGTGCTGTTCGCCGTCCTGCTGCTGACCCTGTTGGGGCTCACGGGCGAAGCGGCCATCGAGCGCCGCCGGCTCTCTCTCACCGGGCCGGAGACCGAGCTGGCCGAGGCCGATTGGATCGAGGCGCGGGTGGCCGGTGCAGCCTGCCGCGCGTGGGAGGAGACGCTGCGGGAACCGTCCTGGTCCTCCTCGGCGTTGGACGCCACGCGCGCAGCGTTCGACGGCGACCGTGAGGTCGACGCCGTCATCGACCTGGCGCTCCGCATCCACGATGCCCGCAGCCAACTCGGGGCGATGCCGACCGGGCCGGCCCGAGTGATCTGGCAGCAGCAGTGGACGGCGCTGGACGCAGCGGCCGAGCGGCTGGGCGAGCGCGCCGACGCGCTGATTCGGCACCGCGAGCAGGCCGCGCAGCTGTCCCGAGAGCTGGCCGAGCTCGAGCGGTCGGCGCTGGTCGTCGACGACCTGACCATCGCCACGTCGGTGGGGTCCGAGCGTGCCGGGCTCAGCCCGGTCGCCGACGACATCGCCAGCACGCGGGCAGCGGTGCGGGAGCTCATCGAGATGATGACCCACACTCGGGCGCCGCTGGCCACGCCCGTCGACACCCCGTGACCGCAGACCCTGGAGTAGAGACGTACCGATGATCTGGTTCCTGCTCGGAGTACTGCTCGTCTCCGCCATCGCGGGCGGACTGGTCGCCTGGCGTGCCCGCGAGAGCTACATCGCCCTGGCGGTCGGCGGGAGCCTGCTCATGCTGGCCGTGACAGCGCTGTTCATCCTGTTCGTGCTGACCGTCCTGCAGTAGCGCGGCGCCGGCCGTGGCGTGACCACGCCGTGGCCGTCACCGCCGCAGTGAGGCGTAGCGATTTCATCCGCTGCCGCCCCAGCTGCCACAACCGTCACGACTTGGCCGGGAGTCGTCCGTGCCGGCCGGTAGACAGGGCGCATGACCGACCCCGCGGACCTCCAGCCGGCGACGACCGACGCGGCGGCGCAGGGCGCTCGGGTCACCGTCGAGGTCACCGCCGTACCCGTGCTCAGCTACGCACTGGCGCACAACGGCATCGCCGTCGTCTCCCAGATGGTGCTCACCGGGCACGACGAGCCGGTGCGGCACGCGAGCGTTCACGTGGGCATCCGGGACGCCGCGGGCCCGATCGGCGAGGCCGTCGAGCTGTTCGCCGACGTCGACCCGGGGCACACCACGGTGCTCACCGACGTGGGGCTGCGGCTGGACCCGGCGGCGATGCTGCAGGTCGAGGAGCGCCGTCCCGGCTGGCTGTCGGTCTCGGTCGAGAAGGACGGCGAGGTACTCGGCTCGGCGCGCGTGCCGGTGCAGGTCCTGGCCGCGGCGCAGTGGCTGGCCACGCCCCTGGAGCTGGCGATGGAGATGCTCGCCGCCCACGTTCTCCCCAACCACCCGTCGATCACCACACTGGTCGCCGAGGCCGCCGAGGTACTGCGCACCCAGACCGGCAGCCCGTCGATCCAGGGCTACCAGTCCGGCGCCGAGCGGGTGGACGCCGTCGCCGCCGCGATCTGCGCCGCCGTCCAGGCCCGCGACGTCCGCTACAGCGAGCCCCCGGCCAGCTGGGCGGACGTCGGGCAGAAGGTGCGCACGCCCGGTGAGGTGCTCGACGAGCGGGTCGGCACCTGCCTGGACCTGGTCGTCGTCCTGGCTGCCGCGCTGGAGCAGGCCGGCATCCGGCCGCTGCTGTGGCTGGTCGAGGGGCACGCCTTCCTCGGCTACTGGCGCGAGGAGCTGTCGGCGCAGAGCTCGGCGACCACCGACGTCGCCAGCCTGGTGAACCTGGTCGACCTGGGGCTGATCCGGCTGGTGGAGACCACGATGCTCACCACCCGGACCGAGCCGGCCGGCTTCGACGAGCTGCACCGCCCGCCCTACGCCGCCTGGCTCACCGGCGAGCTGGACCGGGTCATCGGGGTCGTCGACGTCTACCGCGCCCGGCGCGACGGCGTCCTCCCGCTGCCGGCCCGCACCCGGGACGCCGACGGCACCGTGCAGGTGGTCGAGTACCGGCCGGCGGTGCACAGCACCCCCGCCCGCCCGGCCGACACCGGGACGGCGGCTCCGACCGATGCTCGTGAGGCAGCCCCGCCGCGGATCGCCCAGTGGAAGAACGCGCTGCTGGACCTCAGCCTGCGCAACCGGCTGATCAACTACACGCCGCGCGCCGGGATCGCGCTGACCGTGCCCGATGCGCAGCTCGGCGCGCTGGAGGACCTGGTCAACGGCGGGACGGCGCTGACCCTGTTGCCCAGCGACCAGCTGGCCGCCGTCCAGCGCGAGCGCGGACTGCGGTCGGCCCGGGAGCTGCCGCAGGAACAGCTGGCCGAGCTGCTGCTGGACCGCCGGGGCCTGTACGTCGACGTCCCGGAGAGCTCGTACCTGACCCGGATGCGGGCGCTGGCCTACAAGGCGAAGACGGTGCTGGAGGAGACCGGCGCCAACAACCTGTACCTGGCGCTGGGCAGCCTCGCCTGGGAGCTCGATGGTCGCCCGCTGCGCTCACCGCTGATCCTGGTGCCCGTCGTGCTGAAGGCCCACTCCCGGTCGGGGGCCTACCGGCTGACCGTGGACGAGTCCGGCACCAGCACCCCGAACTACTGCCTGCTGGAGAAGCTGCGCCAGCTGCACGGGTTGAGCGTGCCCGGCCTGCAGGAGCCGACCGAGGACGGCGCCGGGATCGACCTGGACGCCGCGCTCCAGGCGATGCGCCTCGCGCTGGTGGAGCAGGGGCTGCCGTACCGGGTGGAGCCGACCGCCGACCTGGCGATCCTGGCGTTCGCGAAGTTCCGGCTGTGGAAGGACCTGGACGAGCACTGGGCGACGCTGAGCGAGAACCCGCTGGTCGCGCACCTGGTGCACTCCCCCACCGACCCGTTCGAGGATCCGGTCGCCGAGGACGGCTCGGTCGACCTCGACGAGCTCGCGGCCGGCGTGCCGGTGCCGGCGGACGCCTCGCAGCTGACCGCGGTCGCCGAGGCCGCTGCCGGCCGGACGTTCGTGTTGGAGGGCCCGCCCGGGACGGGCAAGTCGCAGACCATCACCAACCTGCTGGCCCGAGCGGTCGCCGACGGCAAGCGGGTGCTGTTCGTCGCCGAGAAGCGCGCCGCGCTGGACGTCGTCGCCCGGCGGCTGGACGCCGTCGGGATGGGCCCGTTCGCCCTCGACCTGCACGACAAGGGCAGCCGACCGGCCGTGGTGCGGGCCCAGATCCGCACGGCACTGGAGCACGCGGTGCAGGTCGACGAGCAGGGGCTGGCCGCCGACGGCGAGGACCTCCGCTCGGCCCGGCGTGCGCTGGCCCGGTACGCCACCCGGCTGCACGAGCCGAACGCCGCCGGCCTGTCGCTGTACAGCGCGCACACCGGTGCGCTGAGCGTCGGCGACTCCGTGCCGCCGCTGCCGGTCTCGCCGGCCGCGGTCGGTGGGCTGACGGCCGACGACGTCGCTGCGGTGCGGCGCGCGCTGGCCGGGCTCCCGGACGTCGCCGACCTGGCCCGGCCGCGGCCTGGGCACCCGTGGGGCTTCGTGGACGTCGCCGACGTGGACGTGCCGGCCGCCGCGACCGCCGCTGCTGCCGTCGATGCCGCCGTCGCCGAGTTGCTGGGGTCGGCGCGGCTGGCGCCGGTGCTGGCCGCGGTGCGCACGCCAGGCGACCTGGCCGGGCTGGCCCGGGTGCTGGACGGCCCGCCGGTGGACCTGGCGGTGCTGGACGAGACCCGGTCGGCACGCTGGCGCACCGACACGGCCGCACTGTCCGCCGACGTCGCCGCCTTCTGCGCGGCACCGGGCTTGGACGGAGCGACGGCGGCCGCGCTGGACCTGCCGCTGGCGGAGATCGCCGCCGCCGGGGAGACCGCCGCGCAGTCGGGCTTCTTCGGTCGCAAGAAGCGGCTGATTGCCGTCCGTGACTCCCTGGCTCCGGTGCTGACCGGTGAGGTGGCACCGAAGGCAGTACCGGCGCTGGCGTCGGCCCTGCTCACCGCGCAGACGGCGGCGCGGACACTGGCCGCCCGCGCCGCGGCGATCCCCGGGCTGCAGGTGCCCAGCGACTGGAACCCGCTGACCGATCCCGGCCTGGTCGACCGGGAGGTCGACTGGCTCCGGCTGGCCGGCGCGGTGGTCGAGGGACACGACGGCTTCCCCGGAGCGCTGCGCGCACTGCTGGCCCAAGGACCGGCAACCAACCCGTCCGCTGCAGCGGCGGTCGGCCGCGCGCAGGAGGCGGTGCAGCAGCTGCTGACCGTCTGCCGGTCGACACCCGAGCAGCTCGCGGGGTGGGCGGGCGCCGACGGGTTGTTCGCCCAGTGGCAGGCGACCCGCGCCGAGCGGGCGGTCACGGCTCCCGGGGTGCCGTCGCTGCGCCGGTGGCTGGACCTGGTCGCCGCCGTCGAGCCGCTGCGCTCGGCCGGATTGGGTGAGGCCCGGTCGGCGCTGCTGATCGGCGCGGTGCCGGCCGACGACGCCGTCCGCTCCTTCGAGCTCGGGCTGGCCGGCGCCGCGATGACCGAGCGGGAGGAGGCCACCGGGCTGGCCGTCTTCGACGCGCCGGTGCACGAGCGGGCGATCTCCCGGTTCTCGGCGGCGTCCCGGGCGGTGCGCCGGCACCTGACCGCGGCCCTGCCCGCGTCGGTCGTCTCGGCGCGGTCCTTCGACGTCACCGCCCGCGGTGGTCGGGTCGGGGCGCTGCAGCGGGAGCTGAACCGGCAGCGTGGCGGGCTCGGCGTGCGCGGGCTGATCGCCGAGTACGGCGAGTTGGTCACCGCCGTCATGCCGTGCGTGCTGGTCAGCCCCGACTCGGTGGCCCGCTTCTTCCCGGCCCGGGCCGGCCTGTTCGACCTGGTGGTGTTTGACGAGGCCTCGCAGATCCGGGTCGCCGACGCGGTCGGTGCGCTGGGCCGGGCGAACGCCGCGGTCGTCGTCGGGGACAGCAAGCAGATGCCGCCGACGTCCTTCGCCGAGCCGACGACCGACGACGACGCGCTGCCCGAGGACCTGGCCACCGCGGTGGAGGACGAGGAGTCGATCCTCTCCGAATGCGTGCAGGCGCGGGTGCCGCGGCAGTGGCTGTCCTGGCACTACCGCAGCCAGGACGAGTCGCTGATCGCCTTCAGCAACGGCCAGTACTACGAGAACCGGCTGTCCTCGTTCCCGGCACCGGTGCACGGGCCGGCCTCCTCGGCCCCGGACGGCCGCGGCGTCTCGCTGGTGCGGGTGGCCGGCACGTTCCACCGCTCCGGGGCGGGCAAGCTGCTGCGCACCAACCCGGTCGAGGCGGAGGCGATCGTGGCGGAGATCCGCCGCCGCTTCGCGCTCTCCCCCGACGAGCCGCCCTCGATCGGCGCGGTGACGTTCAACGCCCAGCAGCGGGCGCTGATCGACGCACTGCTGAGGGACGCCGGTGACGAGCGGCTGGTCGAGGCGCTGGACCGCACCGACGGCGAGGGCCTGTTCGTCAAGAACCTGGAGAACGTGCAAGGCGACGAGCGGGATGTCGTGTTGTTCTCCACCGCGTTCAGCGCCAATGACCGGGGTCAGCTGCCGCTGAACTTCGGGCCGCTGAACAAGGTGGGCGGTGAGCGGCGGCTGAACGTGGCGATCACCCGCGCCCGGCGACAGGTGGTGGTGTTCTCCTCCTTCGACCCGGCCGACCTGCGGGCAGAGCAGACCTCGTCGGTGGGGATCAAGCACCTGCGCGCGTACCTGGACCTGGCGGCCCACGGCACGGATGCGCTGCCGCGGGACGCGCGGTTCGCCTGGCTGCCCGACCGGCACCGGGACGACGTCGCCGCCGCGCTGCGTGGGCGGGGACTGATCGTGCGCACCGACGTCGGGTTGTCGGAGTTCAAGGTGGACCTGGCCGTGTCGCTGGCCGCCGCGCCCGACGTGCCGGTGCTGGCGGTGCTGCTCGACGGCCCGGCATGGGCGCGGCGGCGGACGGTCGGCGACCGGGACGGGCTGCCGGTGGAGGTGCTCGGCGGCATGCTGCGCTGGCCGGCGGTGGAGCGGGTGTGGCTCCCGGCCTGGCTGGCCGACCGGGAGACGGTGGTGGAGCGGCTGGTCACCGCCGCCCAGACCCCGGTCGCTCCCCCGCCCGAGCATCTCCCTGTCCAGACGGTAGAGCCGGAGCCGGAGCGGGAGCCGGGGCCGGCGCAGCCGGAGCCGGCGGCTCCGCCGGTGGCGGTCGAGTCACCGGTGACGATGCTGGACGGCGAGTGGCCGTTCCTGCCGTGGACGCCGGAGCCGGCGGGTGAGCGCAGCCTGCTGGACCAGCTGGGGAACCGGCGGGTAGCCGAGCGGGTGGGGCGGGTGCTGCAGGGCGGCGCCGAGGCTGAGGGGCCGATCCACCTCGATCGGCTGGCCCGGCTCACGGCCGGCGCGTTCGGGCTAGGCCGGGTGGCGCAGGCGCGCAAGGACGCGCTGGCGGCGCTGGTTCCCGCGTCGCTTCGGGTCGGTGCCTTTGTGTGGCCCGCTGGGCTGGACCGGTCGTCCTGGACCGGCTTCCGCCGGGATCCGGAGGGGACCCGGCCGATGGAGCAGGTGGCGCCGGAGGAAATCGGCAACGCGATGATCGCGCTGTGCCGGGCGAGTGCCGGGATGACCAAGGAGGAGCTGTTCGCGCAGACGCTGGAGACCTTCGGCTACCGCCGCCGGACTGCGGCGCAAGTCGCCGTCCTGGAGTCGGCCTTGGGCGCTGCCACGTCGGCCGGCCGACTGACGGCCACGGCGTCCGGCCTGCTCATCGCCTGAAAGCGCGCCGGTCCCGCCAACCCCGAGGAGGGCGGGACCGCGCCGCCACTACTTCTTCTTCTTGGCCTTCTTCGCCGTTGCCTTGGCCTTCGCCTTGGTGGCCTCGGCCTTGAACTTCGGTGACCTTGTCGGCCCTAATGTCGGACTTCTTGCTGACTTCGTGACGGTCTTGGCCATGGGAAAGTCCTCGTCTCTCGGCGGCTGAGACAAGTCGAGAGCCTGGCGACGGCGACTGAAGGTCCCGATCTCTCTTCGTCGACCGCCCTCGACGACGACGCCGCCGCCGGCTGAGATCAGCGTGCAAGCTAAGTGCACTGGTCGACTATCAGGTCGCAATGTCCCGCCCACGGGTTCGGTAAGCGATGGGGGGTCCGGGCGGGACGCCTCCGTCAAGAGAACCGTGTGGGTCGCAGCATCACCGATGGCTTCTGGGGGGCGCACCGTCGCTGCGCGGCCGGGAAGTTGCCCGGCCGCGCAGCGGGAGACAAGTGCGATGACCGCTATTGGCGCCCCCGCCTCGGTGCACTCAGTCGAGCGGCTTCGTCATCGACGTCCATTGGGTGCCATCGAACCAACGGAGCACCAGGGGATCCTTCGGGTCGTTGTAGAAGCCGGCTGGGGGTGCGGCAGCGGGCGCTGGCGCGGTCGCCCGCATGTCGCGGACCTCCTCACGGACGTTCGAGTGGTCAGCAGCGTCGATCTGCTTACGCTGGTTCTCGAGCATCATGGCGTTCTGGGCCACCTGTGCGCGGGCGGCGTTGCGCGTCTGCTTTGTGTACTTGGCAACCCTCTCGTCCTTGCTGCGGTAATTGACGATGCCGCCGGTGGTCAGCGACATGGACTTCCGGATCAGGCCCACTGGTGTCTCCTATGGCTCGGTTGCTCCGCTACGTATCGGCAACGACAAGCGCGATCTAAAGCTCGCTTCGGGCTGCAGCGCGCATCCGACCGGAGCAGAGCAGGCGATCCGCCCGGAGCACCTGGTGCAGAGCCTGAGTCAGAGCACCGATACCGCCGCGACCAGGCGCGGCTGACCGGCACCCTCGGTGCGACGTGGTTACGTGCACCTCATGGGGGACGTGCGCGCCGGAATCTATGAGCAGTTGGTGACGAAAGAGTTGGCCGGTCAGCTCTCAGGAGTTGATGAATCACTCGTCCAACTGGCAGCGCTGGACCCAGCTGACGCTCACGGAGCGCTCACCCGGCACGTCGCCGGCGTCGTCAGCCGTGCACTGCGAATTGCCGGCGGCGCCGACCAACCCGGCGTCACGCGGCAAGTTGAACTGGCCAACAGCATCCTCGGCGCCATCGCCACGCTGTCCCCCAGCGCAGTCACTGACGACCATGCCGCCGAGCCAGGCCGATTGATGCTCGCGGTGGCACCCCAGCCGTTGAGGCCGGGGCCGGCAGCCTTCCCGAAGCGCCCCGAGATTCCCTTGTCCACGAGCGCACTGCTCGTCAACGGCCGCGGCCAGCCACGCATCGGCTACGAGGTCGAGCGGGAGCTGGCGTCGGCGGACAGCGTCGACCTGCTCTGCGCGTTCATCACCTGGCACGGCGTCCGCGTGTTGGAGCAGGCTCTGCAGGACCTTCATGAGCGCGGCGTGCGACTGCGGGTCATCACCACCACCTACCTGGGCGCCACCGAACCGCGCGCCGTCGAACGCCTCATCGCCGCCGGTGCCGACGTACGGGTCTCGTACGAGACCCGAACGACGCGGCTGCACGCCAAGGCCTGGCTGTTCCACCGCCAATCCGGCTTCTCCACCGGCTACGTCGGGTCATCCAACCTGTCCCGGGCGGCACTCGTCGACGGGTTGGAGTGGAACGTCCGACTGTCGTCGGTCGAGCAGGCCCACCTGCTGCAGACCTTCGCCGAGACGTTCAACTCCTACTGGCACGACCCGGCTTTTGAGCCCTACGACGCCGAGCGCTTCATCACCGCCATTGCGATCGAGCGGGGTGGGCGCACCGACTCCCCTACGGAGATCACCTCCCTCGACGTCCGACCGTTCGGCTACCAGCAGGAGATTCTCGACGAGCTGGACGCTGAGCGGCTGGTGCACAACCGCTGGCAGAACCTGGTGGTGATGGCGACCGGCACCGGCAAGACGGTGGTGTCCGCGCTGGACTACCGGCGACTGCGCGCTCAGGGGCACGCCGAGACGGTGCTCTTCGTCGCCCACCGCAAGGAAATTCTGACCCAGAGCCGGTCGACGTTCCGCCAGGTGCTACGCCGCGGCGACTTCGGTGAACTGCTCGTTGACGGTGCCAAGCCCGAGCACTGGCAGCACGTCTTCGCCTCCGTCCAGTCGCTGGCCCAGCTGGACCTCGACGAGGTGCGACCGGACCTGTTCGACCTGGTCGTGGTCGACGAGTTCCACCACGCCGAGGCAGCGACCTACCGCCGGCTGCTGGACCACCTGCGACCGAAGGTGCTGGTCGGGCTTACTGCGACGCCGGAGCGGGCGGACGGCCGGGACGTGATCGCCCGCTTCGGCGGCCGGGCGGCGGCGGAGCTGCGGCTATGGGAGGCGCTGGAGCAGGGGCTACTCGCGCCGTTCCAGTACTTCGGCAAGCACGACGACGTCCCGCTAGACACGGTGCGGTGGCGGCGGGGATCGGGCTACGACACCGCTGAGCTGACCAACCTCTACACCGGCAGCGATGCGCGGGTGCGGCTGATCCTGCAAGCCGTGGTCGACACCATCGCCGAGCCGACCCGCATGCGGGCGCTGGGGTTCTGCGTGAGCATCGACCACGCCGTCTTCATGGCTGCGCGGTTCGCCGCCGCTGGAATCCCGAGCCGCGCGGTCACCTCCCGGGACAGCGCCGACGCCCGGGCTGCGGCGCTCACCGCGCTACGGGACGGCGAGGTGAACGTGCTCTTCACCGTCGACCTGTTCAACGAGGGCTTCGACCTGCCGGAGATCGACACGGTGCTCTTCCTCCGCCCGACGGAGAGCGCCACCGTGTTCCTGCAGCAGCTGGGCCGCGGCCTGCGGCTGGCCGAGGGCAAGCCGTGTCTCACGGTGCTGGACTTCATAGGCAGCCAGCACCGGAGCTTTCGCTTCGACCTGCGCTTCCGGGCGCTGACCGGCACCTCGCGCCGTGGTCTGGAGCGGGAGATCGACCTCGGCTTTCCAACACTGCCAGCCGGCTGCTCGATCCAGCTGGACCGGGTCGCGCAGCAGGTGGTGCTGGACAACGTCCGCCAGTCGCTGCGGCTGCCCTGGCCGCAGCTGGCCAGTGAGCTGGCCAGCGCTCCGGACGCCGACCTGCCCACCTTCCTGGCCGAGACTGGTCTGGACGTCGAAGACCTCTACCGCGGGAGCAACCGGAGCTGGCTCGACCTGCAGCGCGCAGCCGGCGTGGCCACTGCCGAACCCGGGCCGAACGACGCCCAGCTACGCGGGGCGTTCGCTCGGATGCTGCACATGGATGACATCGAGCGCCTCAACCGGTTGGACGAGCTGTTGACGCGCGGGACCACCGGCAGCGGCGATCGAGACCAACGACTGGCCGCGATGCTGCACTTCACGCTCTGGGGATCCCGGTCAGCGTTCTCGACGGTTGAGGAGTCGCTGGCCCGACTGCTCGCCGACCGGGCTCGCGCTGACGAACTGGCGCAGTTGGTCGGTGTGCTGCGGGAGCGGATTCACCGGGTGGCTCCCGCGCTGGACGCCGGACCGCTCCCGCTGCACGTGCACGCGCGGTACAGCCGAGAGGAGGCGTTGGCGGCGTTCGGGATGATTGATCTGGCCGGCACCTTCGGGTCAGGCGTGCGCTGGGTGCCGGACGAGCGGGCTGACCTGTTCTTCGTGACGTTGGCCAAGACCGAGGGGCACTTCTCCCCCACCACGATGTACGCCGATTCGGCCATCACCCCGACGCTGTTCCAGTGGGAGTCGCAGAACACGACGACCGACGCGTCACCGGTTGGGCAGCGGTACGTGCACCACCGTGAGCGCGGCAGCTCGGTGCACTTGTTCGTGCGAGAGATCAAGACGGCCGACGGCTCCCTCGGAGTCCCGCCGTACCTCTACGCCGGACCGATGACCTACCAATCGCACACCGGCAACCGACCGATGCGCGTCCTCTGGCGACTCGACCACGCGCTACCCGGCGAGGTCTTCCACGCAGCCAAGGTGGCGTGACCGATCAGGAGGGGCTCCCACGGGAGTCCGCATGGGAGTCCTCTCCTGACGCCCCCTACTCCCGGACGTTCACCGCTTCTGATGCGTTCTCCAGGGCGAGTGCGACGGCCTCGAACTCGGCCAGTGCGGCAGTGAGGTCGTCCACGATCTCCCGGGCGATGACCTCCGGAGCCGGCAGGTTGTCCAGGTCGTCGAGCGAGGCGTCCTTGAGCCAGGTGATGTCCAGGTTTGCCTTGTCCCGGGCGACCAGCTCCTCGTAGCTGAACGACCGGAACCGCTCGCTCTCCACCCGCTCGCCTCGGTGCCCCGCGCGATAGCTGTCGACGAAGTCGTCGAGGTGTTGCCGGCGGAGCGGGTTCTGCTTGAGGGTGAAGTGCTGGTTGGTTCGCAGGTCGTAGACCCACAGCCGCTCGGTCCAGGGGTGGTCGGCGGCCGGCCGCTTGTCGAAGAACAGCACGTTCGCCTTGACGCCTTGGGCGTAGAAGATGCCGGTCGGTAGCCGAAGCAGGGTGTGGAGGTCGTAGTCGCGCAGCAGCTTGCGCCGGATCGTCTCGCCGGCGCCGCCCTCGAAGAGCACGTTGTCGGGCAGGACGACGGCGGCGCGCCCGTTCATGGCCATGATGGTGGCGATGTGCTGCAGGAAGTTGAGCTGCTTGTTCGATGTGGTGACGACGAAGTCCTGCCGCTCGATCTCTCGGTCTTCGCGGGCCTCCCGGCCGTCCGCGCCGACCATGGTGAGCGAGGACTTGCGCCCGAACGGCGGGTTGGACAGGACGACGGAGTAGCGCGCTCCGGGGTCGGCGAGCAGGGCGTCTTTGACCTCGATGAGGCTCTCCCCCACCGAGCGCCCGATGCCGTGCAGCAGCAGGTTCATGGCGGCCAGCCGGGCGGTGCCGTCGACCAACTCGACACCGTGCGCGAAGTCGTCGCGGAGGTGTTCCCGTTCCTCTGGCGTCAAGTCTTCGGCGTGCTGGGCAGCGTGCTCGTGAGCCACGAGGAGGAAGCCCCCGGTGCCGGCGGCCGGGTCGATGACCCGGTCGCGGGCGGTGGGCTGGAGGCAGTCGACCATCGCCTGGATCAGCGGTCGCGGGGTGAAGTACTGGCCGGCACCGGACTTGATGTCTTCCGCGCCCCTGGCCAGCAGCGACTCGTAGGCGTCGCCCTTGATGTCGGTGCCCGACGCCGACCAGTTCTCCTTGTCGATCAGGTCGACGACGAGGCGCTTGAGCTTCGCGGGGTCCTGGATCCGGTTCTGCGCCTTGCGGAAGACGACGCCGAGCACGCCAGGCTGGCGAGCGAGGTCCTGCAGTATGCGCCGGTAGACGTCTTCGAGCTCGTCACCGTCGGCATCCAGCAGCCGCTGCCAGGAGCAGTTCGCCGGCACGATCCTCTCCGGCTTGAGGGGTCGGTTCTCCCGCTCGTGCGCCATTTTGAGGAAGAGCAGGTAGGTGAGCTGCTCGGTGTACTCGATGGTCGAGACACCGTCGTCTCGCAGGACGTTGCAGTAGCTCCACAGCTTGTCGACCAACCGCCGTGCTTCGGTCACCGGCCACCCTCGTCGCTCGTCACGCAGAAGACGTTACGTCGCGTCCAGTAGCCAGGGCTTACTCGGCCGAGCGTGTCGCCCTCCTCAAGCGACTCGCTCGACACGACATCCGTGCGGTCACGCTGGGAGATCGGGGTGGACGAGTTGCAGCGGATGGTCGGCGGCGATCTTGCCGAAGTCGGACAGGTTGCCCGTAGCCACAGGAAGGACTGGATCCACGGCGAGCGCTGAAGCAGCCACCCACAGGTCGTTGGCGCCACCCTGCTGCAGGTGACCGCGGTACTTGACGTGCAGCGGCGCCCACGTCTCCGCCAGAGACCCCGAGTAGGGCAAGACAACGAAGTTCGACCGGATGCTTGTGGCCCACTGCTCGCGGCGCGGCTCACCCCACCGCTTGACGTGCGCGAAGGCCAGGAGTTCGCCGACGTTGACGAACGACAGCACCAGCAGGCGGCCTCGCAGCAGCGCCTTCCAGGGTCGGGCTCTCTCCGGGTCGGTCAGCAACCAGCTCGCCACGTCAGTGTCCACCAGAACGGGTCCGGCAGGAACGTCGCCCAGCTTCATCCGTTGAGCTCGGCCAGCGCCTCGGCGATATCGCGGCGCTCCTGCTCCGTGGCGTCGAACAGCGACTTGTCGAGCCCGGCCGGCGCGACGCCCTGCGCGCTCGCCAGCTCATCGATCGACTGCGGCGCCCAGAAAGCGTCAGCATCGACGGGCAGCGACAGGGGTGTGCTGACGGCCCTCAGCTCAACGCGCCTGGCTGTCTCGGTCACCGGGTCGTACGTCACCTCGCCCGCGAACTCTGCTTGACCACGGAGAGCCTCATGCACGTCGTCGTCGAGCTCTGGGGGGAATGTGACGGTCACCGTCTCGTTCGCCGAGGTCTGCAGCCGCGCGGTGTGGCGGTCGAAGTCAGCTTCGCGGAGCGACCCGACGAGGACGTCGGACTGCTGTGCGATCGTCGGTTGACCGGCCAAGCGACGGAAGTACCCACGTGCTGCCGAGTCGAGCCGGAGCACCTGATCGTTCCGACGGCTGGAGATGACCAGCTCGTCGAATCTCTCACCGATGCCCAGGCCGTCGCCCAGGTCGGCGAGCGCCCGGGCGATCCCAGCATCGACCTGCTCGGATGACTGCCCGGCTGATGCCACGAGACGGTCGAACGCCGCACCAGCAAGATCGTCCAGTTCAAGGTCGAGAGCACCGCTGTCATCCGGCGCCAGCACCGGAAGGGACAGGACAGCCACCACGCTGCCTGGCTCCACCTGCTGAAACACCAACCGGGAGGCGGCCTCGACGGCTGACCGATGCCGACCGGTGCCGGTGCGGCGCGGCTGACGCAGGGCGGCGTACGACGCGGCGGCGACCGCCGACTCCATCCCGAGAAGCAGGCGGGCGACGTCGCTTGCCCGGATCGAGCCGAGCTCAGCTCCATCTCCGCGCAGCGTCACGCGGATCTCCTCACCGGCCATGCGGCAAATCTGCCACAGGCCAGAGACAATTAGCACTCGAAGCAGCGACACCCTGATCACCGTCTCGTCACAAGGATTCGGAGAAGTCCTCGTCCAGCCGGTGCAGGGTCACCGTCGTCTCCGCCTGAACGCCGACACCATGCCGGAGCATCAGCTAGCCACGCGCCGTCGATCAACTCGATCCGTGCGTTGACCCGGTCCGCCTCGGCGCGGGCGCCGGCCGAAAGCTGCCGGTGGTGCTGAAGACGCCGCGGTCACCCTGTGCACCCATCAGCGCACGAGACCCTGGATGGCCGGGCGCTGCACCGACTGGTCAGGTGCGTAGCGCTTCGCCTTGAGGAGATGCGGTCGAGCCCCAGCGGATCTCGGCTGATGATGCCGTCGATGCCAGCGTCACCAGTAGGCCTGAATGCTCGACCGTGCCGGACCGGCCGTAGCCCATCTGCTCCAGCAGCCGGACGCCAAGCCGCTCGATCTGTCGGCGACAGCGCAAGCGCTCGCTTCAAAAAGTCTCCTTCGACCACTGCCCGGTTCCCGGTCACGGCTTGGGCGAGGAGGTCGTGCGGCGAGGCCGATTCTGCATCCGGCTCCGAGCTCAGCGGCGTCTCTCCCGCGGAGTCCGGGACGTTGCTCCGCGAGCGGAAGTCGCGGTATGACTCGAACTGCATGAGCACCCCAATGTCGACTCGCTCCGGGTGCCCCGCCAGCACGTCGCGTCCCGCGACCGTGTTGGTCACCTGCCCGCACGCCGACCGGTCGAAAGGCCAGCCTAGGAAAAGTGCCTCATTGACCAGCCGACACGAATGTCCATCCAGCCCTGCCGACTGCTGGGCAGCAATGCAGTCCACTCTTCGTCAGTCAACTCAAAGCGATCGCTCATCGCAGCGATAAGGTCGCGCCCCCCGATGTGCTCCCCGTCCCGGACGGCTTCGAGTAGCGGCCGCATTGGCGACTGTACGTCGGGGATCATGCGTTCGCCTCGGCCAGCTCCTCGGCCCGGTTCAGGTCGCTCGACCGCCCGGTCAACCGACCCGAGAAAGCCGCGTCGAGCAGTGCGCGTCTGAGGCCGACACCTCGCCGCGTCGCCGCGAGCAATCCTGAGGAAAGCCGCTGCCGACTCGCCTTCAGTTCCTCCAGTTCGCGGACGATACGGGCCTGCTCATCCATCGAAGGGATCGGCACGCTAAGCCGGACGTACTCCGATGCCTTTATGTTTCGAATGTTTGTCGAAGCCGTCTGCATCGTCTGGGTTCCCCCACGCAAGTGCAACGACTGCAAGTAAACATGCAGGTACTCAGGAAGCACTCGATCGACGTTCGGTCGCATGAGCTGCATAAAGTTGGAACAAATGGCCGAGCCGTCCAACTCGCCCACGAGACCAACTCGACCCACCGGCGTGTTTGGCCCTCCGCCCGACTTCTCAAGCAAGAGGTCACCTGCCCGAAGCTCACGCCTATCCAGCTGCCGCTTTGAGATGGAACGCAGAACGGCGGTCGATGGATCAAGACTCCCGTTCCGACTCATCTCGGTCACCCGAAGGACACGCACGTCACACTCGTCCTCCCCGGGCGCAGACCCCCAGACACCGCCTACAGACAAGTCAAGAAGGTCTATAAGGGGGGCCATGCAGCGCTCAGTACTCGAGAAGAGCAGCCGCGTCACAGCGCTCAACCACAACCGATCGGCTCGCCGAGCAGCCAGCTCCAAACCGTCGCTAGCCGCGTCAAGGCTAAAGAGGTGGTCGTCCAGCAGCTCTACGATGCGCCGCTGCTCCTTCAATGGTGGAATGCCAACCGTCAAGGTTTCGAGCTTCTTGCGGGCGATGCGCTTGCGCGTCGTTCCAGACTGATGCTCCACCACCTTCCCATGAAAGCTTGGGGCGTTGATTGCCCACATGACGAACTGTGGGTCAAATTCGTCGCGACCGATCCTGAGCACAGTCACGTCGACCGCGGTGACCGCGTCATACGGCAGATCTGGGTATATGCACGCCCGGCCAATGGGATCCGGCATCCGGGCGATCATGATGTCGCCGAAAGCGAGAAGGGTTCCCCGAACGGCGGCCACCTGGTCCGTGCGCATCCATCGATTTGACCGATCACGGAAAACCCCGACGCCCACATCGGCAAGCTGC
This sequence comes from Modestobacter marinus, assembly GCF_011758655.1. NCBI lineage: Bacteria > Bacillati > Actinomycetota > Actinomycetes > Geodermatophilales > Geodermatophilaceae > Modestobacter > Modestobacter marinus. The sequence goes on along the minus strand of NZ_JAAMPA010000001.1, from coordinate 2,858,944 downwards.
GTCAGCCGCACGTCGCCCGCGGGATCTTGATCTTTGGATTCAACCCAGTCTCCGTCGCGGATGAATCCGCCGGCCGCTACTTCAGATAGCGACATCGCTCGCCAGCCAACGGGCAACTCGGTCACGCGGTGAGCTCGCGGTTGAGGTCAGCGAGGTAGACCGCTGCGCGATCGCCGAGGTCGCGAAGCAATCCGTCCACTCCTCCGTGCTCGGTGAAGGGCACGTTGTCCAGGTCGTCCTCCGTGATCCCGGCCGACGCGGCGATCACGTCGGCCATCCGGTCCAGCCACCAGCGCTGCCGCGCGGTGAACTCGGCGCCGGACTGCTCCTGTTGGGTTAGCCACGCCTCGTAGCGCTCGGCCACCTTCGCGGCAAACGGCTCCAGCCGATCGTCCGCACCCAGGGTGAAGCGTACGAGCGACACCAGGTCGGTCACCGTGTGCCGGTCGGAGTGGCTCACCAGGTCGAGCTCGACCGCCTCGTAGGCGCGCCAGATCAAATCCGGCGTCCAGTTGTACGGCGGCCGCTTGATCCGCTCGGCCAGCTCCCGCAGCTCGGCGAACGTGACCTGCTGGTCCGCGCGCCGTGAGTACAGCAGCTCCAGGGCGGTGATTTCGCTGCGATGGTCGTCGAGGTACTGCCGCCACGAGGTCACCACCGACCTCGCCCGCTCGGTGTCGACGACACCGCCCGCGTCGAGCAGCACGTCAACGCTCACCTCGTCGATCAGCTGATCGTGCCGGCGGCGCAGCTCCTTGATCCGCTCCCGCAGCAGCGGCCGGGCGGCCAGCTCTCGCACTGCGTCGTCCAGCAGCCCCTGCACCGCGGCCTCCGGGTCGCTCGGCCGGGCCGCGACCGCCTTGGCCTGCTCGTCGGGGTCGACCGCGGCGACCAGCGCCTGCACCACCGAGCGCATCGACCCGCCGGCCAGTTCGTCGAGCTCGCCCCGCTCGGCCGGTGTCAGGTCCAGCTCCAACTTGGCCAGTCGCGAAGCCAGGCTCGACGTCTCGTCCTCGGTCAGCGTGAGCGCAGCCGCCTTGTCCAGCAGCCGTTCCAGCGATACCGAGCGCTTGCGCTCCAGCGGCGTCGCGTCGACGTGGTCGTGCTCGGTCACCCCGACCGCGTCCACGAGCACGAATCGGTGCTTGCTCGTCGCGTCCGGCGTCACGAGCTGGAAATCGGTCGGTGAGATGGTGCGCGAGCCGCGCCCCTTCATCTGCTCGAAGTAGGCGGCCGACCGCACGTCACGCAGGAAGAACACGCACTCAAGCGGCCGGACGTCGGTGCCGGTGGCGATCATGTCGACGGTGACGGCCACCCGCAGCGTCGGCGACGTCCGGAACTTCTTCAGGTCGCCCTTCGGGTCGCGACCGTTGTAGGTGATCTTCGCGGCGAAGTCGTTACCCGCGCCGAACACCTCGCGGATCGTCGTTACGACCTCTTCGGCGTGGTTGTCGTCCTTGCAGAAGATCAGCGTCTTCGGCACCGTCGACCGGCCCGGGAAGATCTCGGTGAACAACCGGTCGCGGAAAGTCTCCAGGACCAGCCGGATCTGGCTCTTCGACGTCACTGCTCGGTCGAGTTGGGGGGACGTGTAGGCGACGTCGTCGTCCAGCGCCTCGTACCGCTGCACCCGGGTGCGCCGGTCGACCTTCGGCACGATCGTGCCCGCCTCGATGGTCGAACCGCTCTCGGAGATCTGCGTGCGGATCCGGTAGACGTCGAAGTCGACGTTGACGTTGTCGGCGACCGACTGGGCGTAGGTGTACTCCGACACGAGGTTCTGCTGGAAGAACCCGAACGTCTGCTTCACCGGTGTGGCGGTGAGCCCGACGATGTGCGCGTCGAAGTACTCCAGCACCCGACGCCACACCCCGTAGATCGACCGGTGCGCCTCGTCCACGATGACCAGGTCGAACGACTCGGGTGGCAGCTCGGGGTTGTAGACGACGTCGACCGGGGCGTCCGGGGTGAAGCCGTCCAGCCCGGGATCGTCCTGGTCGGGAACAGCCTCTCCGCGCAGCGCCGCGTAGACGCGCTGGATCGTGGAGATGACCACCGAGGACGACGACACCATGCCCGCCCCGGTGAGCATGTCGACGTTGTACATCTCGGTGAGCCGGCGCCCGTCGTCCGGCGTTGCGTAGTTCTGGAACTCGGCGAGGGTCTGGGTGCCCAGGTTGTTGCGGTCGACCAGGAAGAGGATGCGGCGGAAGCCGCCGTGCTTGAGCAGCCGGTAGCAGCTCGTCACGGCGGTGTAGGTCTTCCCTGCGCCGGTGGCCATCTGCACCAGCGACCGGCTGTAGCGCTGCTCGGCCAGCGAACGCTCGATGCCCTGGACCGCGGTGATCTGCGCGGGCCGCAGCCCTTCGATGATCAGGTCGGGCATGGTGCGCACCCGGCCGCGCCAGGTGGCGGTGGCCGCGTCGTCCTCCGCGTTGCGCACGGTGCGGGCGAGTGTCTCCGGCCGCGGGAATGAGAAGAGCGCCCGCGCCCGCGGCACCGGGTCGTACCCGTTGGTGATGTGCAACTCCGAGCCGGACGCCTCGAAGACGAACGGCAGCCGGTCATCCAGCGTCAGGGCCTTGAGCCGCACTGCGGCCGGCAGGCCAGCTGCGTAGCGAGCCGACTGCCACTCGACGCCGGAGAGCGTCGTCCCCTCCGGCTTTGCCTCGATGACGCCGATCACCCGCTGGTCGACGTAGAGCACGTAGTCGGCCCGGCCGTGGCCCGGCGCCATGATGACCTCGCGGACTGCAACGCCCTGGCCGGCGAACAGGTTGAGCTCCGTTCGGCTCTGCACCGACCAGCCTGCAGCGGTGAGCTGCCGGTCGATGAGCACGCGCGCTCGTTGCTCAGCGGTCAGCTGCGGCTCTTCCCCCGTGTCAGTCATCGCCGCGTGACACTAAGTGCTCCCCCGTTCCGAGACCAGCAACGCCGCCCCATCGGAAGGGCGCTACAGCGAATCAGTCGGTCAGTGCGAAGGCCTCGACGAGCTGCTCCAGGGTGAAGCGGTTGCGCAGTTTGCACGCGCTGTTCTGGTTGGCGAACATGCCTTTCACCCAGACTGCGTCATCCCGCGAGCGGGTTGCCGTCCACTCGACGGGGACGACGAACTCGCGGTGGTCCTCACCGCTGGGCAACGGCTGGTGCTGGTAGCCAGCCGCCAGCTGCTGGTCCGACAGCAGTAGCTGTTCGCCATCCACGGTCACCACCGCGGCCTCGAACGGCTGAGCCTCTCCGGTAACCGTGCCGACGCCGACATAGCCGCCGGCTCCCCCAGGGATGTAGGCGAACACCCGACCGCCGACGGGGAGCTTGCGCAGCGTCCGGGAGAACCACTCGCCGCCGCCTGCGGAGACGAAGCCGTACCGGCGGGCGTCCTCCCAGTTTCGGTTGCCGCTCTCCTCGCCGAAGCTGACGTACCAGTCCTGCTCGTTCCAGGGCTCCTTCGATCCGCCCGCGCCGCCACCGCCCTTACGCGCGGGCGTCCTGGTCTCATCGATCAACCAGGTCCGCGCCAGATAGGCACGCTCGCCGTCACCGAAGTACCGGAAGAAGACGACGTTGATCGGCACGTCGAAGTCCGCCAGGTAGGCAATGATCCGCTCGGTCGCCGGGTCGACGTCACCGGCTACGACCGTGAGTCGATGTGCCCCGTTGATCTCGTCGGGGGTGACACCGCCGAAGACCGTTGCCCACTCTTGCTCGAACACCGCGCCCGGCCGGTAGGCCGCGAAGATGTCCAGCACCTGCTCGTGCGTGAGCGTCCGTACCCACGAGCCGTAGTCGAGGAGCTGGGCGACGACCTCACGCGGCGTCCGGTCGCGCTTGAGCTCGAGGACGTGCAGGGCACCCTCGTCGTCGACCGCGAGCAGGTCGATGAACTTCCCGAAGTCCGTGGGCACCTGCCGGCCGATGAGCAGCAGCGGGGTGCCGAGGATGCGTGGATCCACCTCGATCATGGCTTCCAGCTGGGCTTCGAGCGGTACACCGCTCGCCGTCAGCTTGACCGGCTTGTCGCCGTCGACCCGCCAGAGCCCTACTTCGAGTGGCACGTGCTACGTCCTCCAGCTCGGTGCAGTCGTGACGATCGCCGATTCCCGACGGGGCGGTCAGTACCCGCCCGGCAGCGTCGGGTTGCTCCCCCACCCACCGAGCGGCAGACCCGCGGCCACCGGGCCCGAGGTGAGCGGCAGCGGGGGTCGGGTCGGGTCGAACGCGGTGTGCTCCCACTTCCAGCTCGTGATCCGCGGGCCGACCCAGAACAGGTAGATGCCCAGGGTAATGACGCTGAGCAGCAGCCATTTGATCCAGTTGCCGAAGAGGCCGATCGCCGAACCGGTGAACACCAGCGGGTAGCCGTCGATGTACGAGTGCTTCGCCCGCCACCGTTCACGCAGCACCAGCGCGAACGGGTAACAGATGCCCAATGTCAGCACGGTGATGAGAAAGGCGAGGATCGCCGTCCCCACGTAGGTTGCCGCCCCACCGTCGAACGTGAACCGCCCTGATCGCGCCATGTCCTGCCCCCCGTTGCTCGTGCTCAACGAGCGGCACGGTACTGGCGACCGAGCACTCTGCTCGGAAGGTTTGACGTTTCTCTCGCGTGGGTCGCACTGATGGCGAGGATTCCGGCCCCCCGGCCGCACGGCGGGCCCTCTGCGCGCCGCCAGCCGCGGCAAGTCGACTGCGGCGTTCCAGAATCACTCTGGCGAGGCCGCATTCGACGAGGCCGCCGCCTTGGACATCGGGCAGGACCGGGACGACGACTTGGTCACCAACCCGCGCACCCCGAACGACGTGATCGTGGTGGTCGCTGGCGCCGCCAACGCCGACATCTCCACCGTCGTCCAGACGCTCGGCTTCCCGACCAGCACGATCGACACCGCCGTCGTCCGTCGCTGACGGACAGCCTGGCTACTGCGGCAGCCGGCGGGCCATGCCGTCGAGGAGCAGGTCGACGCCCGCGTGCAGCTGCGCCTCGTCGAAGGTGAGCGGCGGGGCGTCGGCGATGCGGCGCAGCAGCGGCAGCTCGGCGTCCCGGTCCTCGAGCGCACGGTGCAGCTCCGCCGGCTGGGGGTGCCCCGACGGCCGCCGGGCCAGCAACCGCTCCCGCGCGGTCGCCCCGGCCAGGGTGGCGAGCGTGGCAAGGAACCGAGCCGCTGCCTCCTGGTCGAAGCCCGCCGCAAGCATGATCCGCAGCGTGTGCTCGACCGGTTCCAGCAGCGCGACGTCGGTCGAGGTCAGCCGCACGTAGACCCCGAACCCCTCCGAGGCGAGCACCGCGTCGTACATCGAGACGGCGAGCAGGCGGCAGGCGTCGGGCCAGTCCGCGCCCGGTGGGATGACGACCGGGGCCAGCCGCGCGGCGAACGCGTCCAGCGCGACCAGCTCCCGCAGGGTGTTCAGGTCGCTGACGTGGTGGTGCACCGCCGCCCGGTCCACCCCGAGCCGGTCGGCGACCGCCTTGACCGTCACCTTCTCCGGCTCCAGCGTGCGCGCCGCCGCCACGATCCGGGCCGCGGTCAGACCGGCCCGGTTGCCGCGACCACGGCGGGCCGGGAGGGGCTTCGGTTCGGGCGCGGCCATGCCTTACCGTACGTGCGGACCGTTCGAAATCACTACCGTGAATAGCGGCGAAGGGAACCGGACATGACCAGCACAGGTCGGCCACTCACCGCGAACAGCACCGTCGGCGCCTGGCTGGACCACCCGGCCGGCGGCGAGCTGATCCGCGGCCTGCTGCAGCAGGCCGGCGTCGGCGCCGAAGCCCTCGCGCCGGTGCGCGACCTGCCGCTCCAGCAGCTGGTGTCGATGAGCCAGGGCCAGATGCCCCAGTCGGTGATCGACGACCTCGTGCTGCAGGTCAACGGCGGCGTCCTCCCCACCGAGTCCGACGAGCCCGGGGGCTGGGTCGAGCGGATCACCCCGGGCCGGTTCGCCGGCAAGACGGTGATCGTCACCGGTGCCGCCTCCGGCATCGGCCGGGCGACCGCGGCGCGCATCGCCGGTGAGGGCGGCCGGGTGATCGCCGTCGACATCAACGCCGACCGGCTTCAGGAATTGGTCGACTCGCTGCCCGATGCAAAGGTCGTGCCGGTCGTCGGCGACATCACCCAGCAGGCCGACATCGACGCGATCGTCGCCGCGGCGGGCGACCGCATCGACGGCCTGGCCAACGTGGCCGGCATCAACGACGACTTCTCCCCGCTGCACGAGACCACCGACGCGATGTGGGACCGCGTCATCGGCATCAACCTCACCGGCGGGTTCAAGCTCTCCCGCGCGGTGCTGCCGGCGATGCTGGCCCGGGAGTCCGGCGCCATCGTCAACGTCACCTCCGAGGCCGGCCTGCGCGGCAACGCCTCGGGCAACGCCTACACCGTCTCCAAGCACGGGGTGATCGGGCTGACCCGCAGCGCGGCGTTCATGTACGGCCCGCAGGGCATCCGGGTCAACGCCGTCGCCCCGGGCGGCGTGGCCACCGGCATCCCGATGGCGGCGCACCCCTCGGAGGCGGGCTCGGCCCGGCTGGGGCCGTTCCAGCGGCAGATCCCGTCGATCGCCACCCCGGAGAAGCTGGCCGCGTCGATCACGTTCCTGCTCAGCGACGACTCGGTCAACATCAACGGTGCCGTCCTGCCCTCCGACGGCGGCTGGTCGGTGCAGTAACCGTGGACATCGAGCAGGTCGACCCCGCGCTGCGGCAGGTGACGCAGAAGCTCCCCGTCCCGGACGCGTCCAAGAAGTTGGTCCGCACCGCCATCCGGCTGGCCACCCGGGTCATGCCGGTGCGCACGACCGACGGCGTCACCGTCTCCACCGTGAAGACCGACGCCCGGCCGGTCCGGGTCTACCGCCCCGACACCTGGCTGGACGACGGCGGTCTGCTGTGGATCCACGGGGGCGGCCTGCTCTTCGGCGACGCCCGCCAGGACGAGGCGCTGTGCGCGGCGACGGCCCGCGAGCTGGGCATCACCGTCGTGTCGGCGAACTACCGGTTCGCCCCGGAGCACCCCTTCCCCGCCGCGCACGACGACGTCCGCGCCGCCTGGCGGTGGATGCAGGAGCACGCCGCCGAGCTGGGCGTCGCCCCCGCCCGGGTCGTCGTGGGCGGGGAGAGCGCCGGCGGTGGGCTCGCCGCGTCCCTGGTCCAGCGGCTGCGCGACGAGGACGGCGTCCAGCCGCTGGGGCAGTGGCTGTTCGCGCCGATGATCGACGACCGCACCGCCGCCGACACCTCGCTCGACGCGATCGACCACTGGGTGTGGAACAACCGCAGCAACCGGCTCGGCTGGAGCGGCTACCTGGGCGGCCCGCCCGGCGGCCTCGACGTGTCGCCGTACGCGGCGGCCGCCCGGCAGCCGGACCTCGCCGGGCTGCCGCCGGCGTACCTCGCCGTCGGTGACATCGAGCTGTTCCTCGCCGAGGACCGCGTCTACGCCGAGCGCCTCGAGGCCGCCGGGGTGCCGACCACCCTCGACGTCGTCCCCGGCGCCCCGCACGGCTTCGAGAACTGGGCCCGGGACAGCGAACCGGCCACCGCGCTCCTGGCCCGGGCCCGCGCGTGGCTGGCCGCCACCCTCGGCGCCCGGGACGAGGTCGGCTGATGAACCGCCCGGGGACGGCGGTCCGCCGCGCGCTGGCCGACGGCCTCGCGCGGCTCGTGCAGAAGGCGCCGGGAGCGGCGCGCATCGATCCGGACATCGCCTTCGCCGAGATCCCGGGGAGGACGCAGGAGCTCACCATCCCGACCCGGCACGGCGAGCTCCGCGCCACCGCGTACCTGCCGGACGGCGGATCGGCCGGGCACGGGGTGTACGTGAACCTGCACGGCGGCGGGTTCGTGCTGCGCCACCCCGAGCAGGACGACCCGCTGTGCCGGTACCTGGCCGCGGAGGCCGGCGTCACCGTGCTCAACGTCGACTACGTCCCGGCGCCGCAGTCGCGCTTTCCTGGCCCGGTCGAACAGGCCTACGACCTCACCGTCTGGGCCGCCTCCCCGGAGCGTCCGTGGCACGGGAGCCGGCTGGCCGTCGGCGGGCAGTCCGCCGGCGGGGCGCTGGCCGCCGGCGCGGCCCGGCTGGCGCTGGAGCAGGGCGCCGACCACATCGCCCTTCAGGTGCTGCTCTACCCGCCGCTGGACCTGACGGTGCCCGCCAGGAGCAAGGCCGCCGAGGGCAAGGAGACCTTCCTGGTCCGGATGGGGCCGGTCTTCGACACGGTGTACTGCCCTGACGTGGCGCGGCGTGCCGACCGGCTGATCTCCCCCGCAGCGGCCACCGACACCGCCGACCTCACCGGCATCGCACCCGCGGTCGTGGTCACCGCGGAGAAGGACATCCTGCGGGAGGAGGGCGTGCGCTACGCCGAGCGGCTGGCCGGTGCCGGTGCGCTCGTCGAACACCTCGACCTCCCCGGCGTCGGGCACGGCTTCAACATCCTGAACGCACCCCGGGACGTCGTCCTCGCCGCCTACGAGGGCATTGCCCGGCACACCACGCGCGCGCTCTCCTAACGCAGAGCCGGTCCGGCCTCGCCGCGCGCTGCCTCCCGCCAGCGCTGCCGGGCATCCCGGACGAACGGGTACAGCGGGTGGGCGGCGTTGTCGGCCTGGTTGAGCGGCGGCTCCAGCTCGGCGATCACCTGCGCCTCCACCGTCCACGGCTGCGGGTGCTCCGCCCAGGTCAGCGCGAGCGCCTCCCCCATCCACGCCGAGAGCCGCAGTTCGTCGGCGTTGACCAGCACCGGCCGCGTCGTCCACCGGCTGCGCCAGCCCTGCTGCTCGCTGAGCAGCGCGGCCAGCGACCGCCGGAGCGTCGACGAGCCGGTCGTCCCGCGGATGTGGTCGCCCACCACCCGGCTGCGCAGCGTCGCCCGCGACGTCGCCCCGTTCGGCGCGATACCCACGTACAGCAGCTGCAGGTCAGCCGCCGGGTGCCGCGGCCCGGAGATCCCCGGCAGCGCACCGAACCGACCCCACCACGCGTAGAGCCCCGGCGCCGCCGGCACCTGGTCCGAAGCCCGGTCCAGGGTCAACGGCTCCGAGCAAAGGGCCGCGGCGAGGTCGTCCATGTCGCCAGTCAACGGCACGAGCTCAACTGGCCTCGCCGCCGCGAGCCAGCTTCAGATCGACCAGCCGCAATTCACCGCGGCGCATCGACCACGCCATCCGCTGCGGTGGACTCCCAGGCCGCCTGATCGCCAGCGCGCTCCCACTCGTCCCAAGCCGCGGCGTAGCCGCGGTCGAGGTCGGCCTGACGGAGGAGGCGGACCGCGTGCTGGATGACCGCCGAGCGCCCGCGCAGACCGGAGGTACGGGCGTACTCGTCGATGAGCGCGACGTCGTCGTCGGGCAGGTCGACCGTCAGCTCCACACTCGAATGCTGCCGCCGATAGCGAGCCGGAAGCAAGGAGTGCCCTCGCCGCTCACGCCAGCAGCCCGGCCAGAACGGGCGTGCACGCGCGGACGCGGGCCGGCAGCTCCCGCACGTCCGCCCGCGCGCTCACCACCACCCCGGCGACCAGCTCGCCCGCCGACCGGACCGGGGCCACCACACACCCGACCCCGTCGTGCAGCTCGCCGGTCTGCGCCGCCCAACCCACCGCGCGGACCTCGGCCAGGCAGGCGTCCAGCTGGTCGGGCCGGGTCACCGTCGCGGGAGTGAACCGGGTCAGCCGCGAGGGCGGCAGGAGGTCGCGCCACTCCGGCTGCTCGGCCAGCAGCAGCCGGCCCGCCGCCGTGGCGTGCAGGTGCCGCTCCACCAGCGCCGGGTCGTGCAACGGCAGGTCCTGGTCCATGTTGGCCAGCCGCAGCGTCGTCGCCGTGTACAGCACCAGGTGCACCCCGGCCCGTACCTCGCGCCGGAGCTCCGCCAGCACCTCGCGGGCCGCCGTCGGCACCCGCACCGGCGCGATCGCCCCGGCCAGTCCGGCCACCTTCCGGCCCAGCGCGAACCCGCGCAGGTCCGGCAGCCGCACCAGGTACTCCTCCCCCACCAGCAGGTTCAGCAGCCGGTAGGCCGTGGCCGGCGGCAGCTCCAGCGCCGACGCCACCTCCTTCGCCGTCACCCCCGCCCCCAGCCGCGCCACGCACTCCAGCACCGCCAGGGCGCTCTGCACCGCCTTCGGCTGGCGGCCGCTCAACCCCTCGGCCATCAGGCCGCCAGCGACCCGGGCAGCACGCTGGCCACCGTCGGCTCGTCGTACACCCCCACCCGGCTCAGCCGCCGCGGCCGCCGGAACCGCAGCCACAGCGCCCACCCCACCCCGGGCAGCAGCGACCCCAGGTAGACCACCGACATCGTCCGGCCGCCCTGCCACGACTCCCCACCCAGCGCCACCAGCAGCACGAGCAGCCACAACCCCGCCGCGCCCAGCCCGACGGCCACCGGCCAGACGGTCAGTTCACCGATCCGGCGCAGGAACGCCGGTGCCGCCACGCACACCAGCACATACGCCAGCACGTAGCCGAACGCCGACACGGTGATCGTGCCGGTGAGCACCGACCGCCCGCCCGCCCCGGCCATCAGCGCGACGAACGGCACCGCGACCACGAGCGGCAGGCTCAGCAGCAGCGCCACGAACGGCGTCCCCAGTCGGGAGTGGGTCCGGCCGAGAGAAGCCGGCAGCACCCCCTCCCGGCCCATCGAGAACAGCACCCGGGCCAGCGCGTTCACCGACCCGGTCACGCAGGCGAAGAACGACGCCGCGATCCCGGCGTCCAGCAGCCGCACCAGCCCGCCGATGTCCGCCGCCAGCGACGACACCGGCACCGGCCCGGTCAGCACCTCCAGCGGCGCCCGGCGCAGCAGCACCACCTGCGCCACCGCCCCGATCAGTAACAGCGCCCCGGCCACCGCCGGCGTCCACAGCACCGCCCGCGGCACCGCCAGCAGCGGCCGCTGCGCCTCCACCCCCAGCACCCCGGCGCTCTCGAACCCCATGAACGCCGTCACCCCGAGGACGACGCCGATCGCGATCCCGCCCCAGCGGACCTCACCGTCCACCAGTGGCGCCGCCGTCCCGGGGTCGCCGTCCAGTCGCAGCAGCAGCACGGCCAGCACCACCAGGGCGACCGCGATCGACACCACCTCCAGGGCCAGCGCCAGCCGCGCCGACAGCTGGATCCCGCGCACCGTGCACCACCCGGCCAGCCCGCCCACCAGCAGCACGAGCAGGGCGACCGCCGACGAGGGCAGCCCCAGCAGGGCGGCCAGGTACAGCCCGCACCCCACCAGCGCCGACATCGCCACCGCCGCGTAACCGATCGCCAGCGACCACCCGCCCACCACCGCCGGCAGCGGCCCCAGGCCCTGCGCGGTGTAGGTGTACAGCCCGCCGACCGCGGCCAGTCGCTGCGCGAACAGCGACACGCACCAGCCGACCAGCAGCACCAGCACCGTGGCGGCGGCCAGCACCGGCAGGGTGGCCCGGCCTGCGTCCACCAGCACGATCGCCGGCACCGTCACCATCGCCGCCGAGGGCGCGAGCGCCGAGACCGACTGGGCCAGCACCTCGGGGAACGACAGCCGCCGCCGGTGCAGCCCGGCGACGGGTGAGACGTGGGCGAGTCGGGTCACGCGGGCGCCTCCAGGTCAGGACGCCGGAGCGTAGGCAGCCGCCCGTTGCGCCTGTGTTACCGGCGGGATCCACGCTGGGGTCGCCGAACGAGAAGGCCACCGGCGAGCTTTCTCACTCGCGCCGTCGGAGAACGTCAGCAACGAGGAACGCCACGGCAACCGGCCGCGGCCAGGGTCTGCGGGCAACGCGACGCCACCGGGGCGCCGCCGGACCCGGGAGCCCAGCCTTGGCCATCTCCGACCCGCCCGCCACCGGTGCGCCGACGTCGTCGACCGGCAGCAAGCCCAGCGCCGTCACGACCCGCAGCCTCACCGGCTCGCTCGGCGTCGGCGCGATCATCTTCATGGTCGTCGCCGCCGCCGCGCCGCTCACCGTCATCGCCGGGGCCGTGCCGATCGGCGTCCTCGTCGGCAACGGCGCCGGCTACCCGGCGAGCTTCGTCGTCAGCGCGGTGATCCTGCTGTTCTTCGCCGTCGGGTTCGTCGCGATGACCCCGCACGTGCCGCAGGCCGGCGCCTTCTACTCCTACATCTCCCGCGGCCTGGGCCGCCCGCTCGGCCTGGGCGGGGCGATGCTCGCGCTGCTCACCTACGTCACCATCCAGGGCGCGGTGCTCGGCTACGTCGGGCAGGCGATCGCCGACCTGCTCGGCCGCTACGGCCTCACGTCCCCCCCGTGGTGGGTGTGGACGCTCGCCGTCGTCGCCGGGATCGGGGTCCTCGGCTACCGCCACATCGACCTGTCCAGCAAGGTGCTCGGGCTACTGCTCGTCGCCGAGGTCGCGATCGTCGTCGTCCTGGACGTCGCGGTCGTCGGGCAGGGCGGCCCGGAGGGGTACTCCACCGGCGTCTTCAGCCTGTCCACGGTGACCAGCGGCTCGCCCGCGCTCGGCCTGATGTTCGCCATCGCCGGGTTCATCGGCTTCGAGGCGACCGCCGTCTTCCGCGACGAGGCCCGCGAGCCCGAGCGCACCATCCCCCGCGCCACCTACCTGGCGCTGGCGATCATCGGCGTCTTCTACGCCGTCTCCAGCTGGGCGATCGTCACCGCCTGGGGCGACGGCGCGGTGGTCGAGCGGGCCGCCGCCGACCCGGGCTCGATGGTCGTGGAGACGACGGAGGTCTACCTCGGCACCCTGGCGGCCGACGTCCTCAACGTCCTGCTCGTCACCAGCCTGTTCGCCTGCGCGCTGAGCTTCCACAACGTGCTGAGCCGCTACTACTTCAACCTCGGCAACACCGGAGTGCTGCCCGACCGGCTGGGCAGCGCGCACGCCACGCACGCCTCCCCCGCCACCGCCTCGCTGACCCAGACGGTGATCAGCGCGGCACTCATGGTGGTGTGCGCGCTGGCCGGGCTCGACCCGGTGCTGGAGGTCTTCACCTGGCTGTCCGGGATCGCCACCGTGGGCATCGTGGCCCTGATGCTGCTCACCTGCGCGGCGGTGCTCGTCTTCTTCCGCCGCACCCGGGTCGACACCCGCCCCTGGCAGACGCTGATCGCGCCGGGCCTGGGGTTCCTCGGGCTGGCCGCCGTCCTCGTCGTCCTGGTGCAGAACCTGCCGCTGCTGATGGGCGAGTCGACGACGTTGGGCGTCGGTGCCGGCGTGCTGCTGCTGGCCACCCTCGCCGCCGGCGCGGTCATCGCCCGGGCCCGCCCGCACGCCGCCGCGCTCACCGACACCGACCTCTCCTCCTGACCCTCCCCCACACCCGGCCTCCACGAAGGAGCACCACCCATGACGATGACCGCCCCCGTCAGCACCGCCACCCACCCGCTCTCCCGGCTGTCCGCGGCGGAGTTCACCGCGATCCGCGGCATCGTGGCCGACGCCGGCCTGGTCGGTGAGCGGACGAAGTTCGTCTACGTGGGCCTCGACGAGCCGCACAAGGACGTCGTCCTCGCCTGGCAGCCCGGCGACCCGATCGAGCGCCGGGCCCGGGTGCTGCTGCTCGACCGCGCCACCGGCAACGGCGCCGACCTCACCGTCTCGATCACCGCCGGGCTGGTGGAGAGCAACACGCCCATCGACGCCCTCGTCGACGGGCAGGTACCGATCCTGGACGACGAGTTCAAGGCGATCGAGCCGATCCTCGCCGCCGACGAGCGCTGGGTCACCGCGATGGCCAAGCGCGGCCTGGACGTCGCGAACGTGCGCAGCGTGCCGCTCTCGGCGGGCTCCTACTTCCCCGACGAGTACGGCCACCGCATCGTCCGGGTGCTCGGCTTCCACCAGGCCGACCCCACCGACCTGCCCTGGGCGCACCCGGTGGACGGTGTCGTCGCGTTCGTCGACGTCACCCGCGGCGTGGCCATCGACGTCCAGGACCACTTCGACCTCCCCGTGCCGGCCGAGCGCGCCGAGCTCACCCCCGACGTCGTCCGCGACCTGAAGCCGATCGAGATCACCCAGCCCGAGGGCCGCAGCTTCACCGTCGACGACGACGTGATCCGGTGGGCCGGCTGGGAGGTGCGCGTCGGGTTCGACGCCCGCGAGGGGCTGACCCTCAACCAGCTCTCCATCGACGGCCGGTCGGTCGTGCACCGCGCCTCGATCAGCGAGATGGTCGTGCCCTACGCCGACCCCTCCCCGGTGCGGTTCTGGCAGAACTACTTCGACACCGGCGAGTACCTCTTCGCCCGGTACACCAACTCACTCGAGCTCGGCTGCGACTGCCTCGGCGAGATCCTCTACTTCGACGCCACGCTCGCCGACGAGACCGGCAACCCGCGGGTGATCAAGAACGCCATCTGCCTGCACGAGGAGGACTACGGCGTCGGGTGGAAGCACACCGACATCTTCAACGGGATGCTCGAGACCCGGCGCTCGCGGCGGCTGGTGATCAGCTTCTTCACCACGATCGGCAACTACGACTACGGCTTCTACTGGTACCTCCACACCGACGGCACGATCGCGCTGGAGTCCAAGGCCACCGGAATCGTGTTCACCTCCGCCTACCGCGGCGAGGAGCACCCGTTCGCCACCGAGATCGCCCCCGGCCTGGGGGCGCCGTTCCACCAGCACCTGTTCTCCGCGCGGCTGGACATGGCCGTCGACGGGGTGGCCAACACGGTGCACGAGGTGGACGCCGTCCGGCTGCCGATCAGCGAGACCAACCCCTACGGCAACGCGTTCACCCGGAAGCTCACCCCGCTGACCACCGAGAAGGCCGCCGCCCGGACGACGGACGCCACCGTCGGCCGGACCTGGCACGTCGTGAACCCGTCGGTGCACAACCGCCTGGGCCAGCCGGTCGGGTACGCGCTGCACCCGGAGAACGGGCCCACGCTGCTGGCCGACGACTCCTCCTCGGTTGCCTCCCGCGCCGCCTTCTCCACCAAGAGCCTGTGGGTGACCGCCTACGACCCGGCCGAGCGGTACGCGGCCGGCGACTTCGTCAACCAGCACCCCGGGGACGGCGGCCTGCCGTCGTTCGTCGCCGACGACGCCCCGGTGGAGGACACCGACGTCGTCCTCTGGCACACCTTCGGGCTCACCCACTTCCCGCGCCCGGAGGACTGGCCGGTCATGCCCACCGACTATGCCGGCTTCACCCTCAAGCCGGTGGGCTTCTTCGACCGGAACCCCGCGCTGGGGGTGCCGGCGTCGACCTCGTCGCACTGCGCGACCGGCGCGGGGCACTGCTCATGACGACGGCCGTCGTCGCCGCCCGGCCGGGGGCGCTCGCCCTCGGCCGGGTGGCCGCCGGCCTGGCGGTCGCGTCGGCGGCGGTGCACCTGCTGCTGGCCGACGGCTCGCTCGGCTCGGTGGCGATGGTGCTGATGGCGGCGGCCTGCCTGCCGTGTGCCTGGCACCTGTGGCGGCACCCGACCGGATCGGTCTGGCGGCTCACCGCACTGGTGGACGCCGCGATGCTCGTCCTGCACGCGCAGCTGCTCGGCGGTTCGCCGTCCCGGCACGCGATGCACGGCATGCACGCCGAGGCCGGGTCGGGTGCGCTGATGTGGCTGGGCCTGGGGCTGGTCACCGCCCAGCTGGGGTTGGCCGGCGCGGCCGCCCTCCGCCGTCCCTGATCCTGGGCACTGCTGTGCGCTCGGCGTCGGTTCCGTCGACCCGGACCGACGCCGAGCGCACAACGGTCAGGTCAGGCGGCGGCGGGGGCCTTCGCCAGCGACGCCATCAGGGCCTCGACCGGCTGGGGGCGGCCGAAGAGCCAGCCCTGGGCCAGCGGGCAGCCCAGCTCGGTCAGCACCCGCGCCTGCTCCTCGGTCTCCACGCCCTCCGCGACGAGCGTCAGCTCCAGTGCGTGGGCCAGCGCCACCGCGCTGCCCAGCAGCCGGGCCCGCCGGGTGGAGGTGGTGATCGTGGAGACGAACGAGTTGTCCAGCTTCAGGTGGTCGGCGGGCAGCGTGTCCAGCCGGGCGAGTGCGGAGTAGCCGGTGCCGAAGTCGTCGATCGCGACCTGCAGGCCGTGCGCGCGCAGCACGTGCAGCGCGCCGATCGACCGGGCGGACTCCGCCTCGACCAGGCTCTCGGTCACCTCGATGACGGTCCGCCCGGCCGGCCAGCCGGTGCGTGCCAGGGTCGCCAGCACGGTGTCCGGGAAGTCGGGGTCGTCGAGCTCCAGGCCCGACACGTTGAGGGTCAGGAACAGGTCCCGCCCGGTCGCCTCGCACAGCGCGCGGGCCGACCAGCACGCCGTCTCCACGACGAACGAGCCCAGCGCGCCGATGAGCCCCTCGCGCTCGGCCACCGGCACGAACTCCGCCGGCGACACCTGACCGCGCTCGGGATGCGTCCAGCGCACCAGCGCCTCGACGCCGACGACCTCCCGGTCGGCCAGGGTGACGATCGGCTGCAGGTGCACGGCGAGCCCGCCGGCACCCGGGTCGACGAGCGCCGCCCCGAGGTCGCGGGCCAGCGGGCTCTGCCCGCCGGCGTCCAGCTCGCCCCGCCCGCGGCCGCGTGACTTGACCCGGTACAGCGCTGCGTCCGCCCGCCGCATCAGGCCGGCGGGCGAGTCGCCGGCCTCGAGCGCGGCCACGCCCACCGAGGTGCCCACCCGGGGCAGCGCCGCCCGCAGCCGCTCGACGGCGGCCAGCGCGGGCTCGCCGTCCAGGCCGGGCATCAGCAGGGCGAACTCGTCGCCGCCGTGCCGGGCGAGCACCGCGCCGGCCGGCAGCAGCGGCGTCCAGGTGCCGGCCACCGTGCGCAGCAGCTCGTCCCCGGCGGCGTGCCCCCGGGTGTCGTTCACCGCCTTGAAGTGGTCCAGGTCGAACAGCGCCGCCGACAGCGGCTCGCCGCTGCGCACGGCCGTGCGCACCGCGGCGTCCAGCAGCTCGTCGAAGCCCCGCCGGTTCACCAGGCCGGTCAGCGCGTCCTCGCCGGCGCTGGCGGCCCGGCTGGCCAGCACGCCGATCGCCCCCGCCGAGCCGACGACCAGCACCCCGAGGACGGCGGCCGGTCCGGCCGCCACGTCGCCGCGCACCACGACCACCAGCGTGCCGATGGCCAGCACCTCGCCGACGAAGCCGACGGCCCACGCCAGCGGGAAGAACAGGAAGGCGTCCATCGAGGCGAACGCCATCAGCGCCAGCACGGCCACCCCGCCGCTGGCGGTGGGCGCGGACCCGGCGAAGACGCCGACGCCGACGACGCCGACCGCGAGCAGCACCTGGTAGAAGATCCGCGGCACCCGGCTGCCCCACCGCATGATGGCCAGCCCGGCGAGCATGGTGAACGGCCCGAGTGCGATGACCGCGGGGGCGAACTGGTCGAGCCCGTCCGGGGTGGCCAGCACCAGCGCCACGGCCGCCAGCCCGCCGAGGGCCGTGAGCAGGCCGGCGGTGCGGGCGACCACGCGAGGGGTCGCCACCTCGGGAGCCATCCCGCTGATCCGCATGCGCACTTCATCGAGCGTAACCGGGGCGAACTCAACGGTTCCGGCACCGACGAGTCCTCGGACCACCACCTCGGGGTGAGAGGCGACCGTAAGACATCCGCCACCGCGCTCCCTCCAACGGGCGGACCACCCGGCCGCCGGCACCACGGTCGGTTATCGTCGTGCGGTTCCGGAAACACGTGTGTAACTACCTGCTTGCTGAGCAAGGCGGCACGCCCTACCGCCAGCAGAGGTCATGTTCCACACCCGTTCCGCCAGCACCGAGCTCATCCGGCACGCCGGCTTCTCCTACTTCCCCCTCGCCTTCATCGCGCGGCTCCCCTTCGCGATGATGACCGTCGGCGTCCTCACCCTCGTCGTCGCCGAGCGCGGCTCGGTGACCCTCGGTGGGCTCAACTCCGCCGCCGCCGGCCTCGGCACCGCCCTCGTCGGGCCGCTGCTCGGCGCGGCCGCCGACCGGCTCGGGCAGCGCCGGGTGCTCGTCCCGGTGGGGCTGGTCAACGCCACCCTGCTCGGCGTCTTCCCGTTCGTCGTCGCCGGCGCCACCCCGGCCCTCGGCCTGCTCGCGCTGTCGGTGCTGATCGGCGCCTCGGCGCCGCAGATCGCCCCGATGTCGCGCACCCGCCTGGTGGCGATCATCAAGCGTTCGATCCGGCGGGACCAGCGGGAGCGGGTGCTCAACTCGACGATGGCCTACGAGTCCGCGGCCGACGAGATGGTCTTCATCGTCGGCCCGTTTCTGGTCGGCCTGCTCGCCACCGCCATCGCCCCGTGGGTCGCCATCGCCGGGGCCTCGGCGCTGACCTTCGTCTTCGTCACCCGGTTCGCCCTGCACCCCACCGGCCGGCTGCACCTCGGCACCCCGGACGCCCCCCGGCTGCAGGCACCCGCCCGGGAGCTGGCCCGCTTCCCGCTGCTCACCGTGATCGCCGGCACGCTCGGCATCGGCTTCTTCTTCGGCGCCACCCTCACCTCGCTCACCGGGTTCCTCGCCGCGGACGGCGACGGCGACCGGGCCGGGCTGCTCTACGGCGTCATGGGCATCGGGTCGGCGGCCCTCGCCCTGGGGACGGCGGCGTTCCCGGCGCGGTTCGGCCTGCGCGCCCGCTGGCTGGTGTTCGGGTCGCTGATGCTCGCCGCCGCGATCGCCTACGCCTCCGCCCGGTCGGAGCCGGCGCTGATCGTCGCGCTCGCCGTCCTCGGCTGTGGCATCGGCCCCACGCTGGTCACCCAGTACAGCCTGGCCGCCACGTTGAGCCCGACCGGCCGCTCGGCGACCACCATGACCATGCTCGGGTCCGCGGTGGTCGTCGGTCAGGCGGTCTCCTCCGCGGTCACCGGCGTCGTCGTCGACCGGCTGGGCGCGGACACCGCCCTCGCGCTCCCCGCCGTGTGCGCCGCCTTCATCGTCGCCGCCGGGCTCGCCCACACCGCCGCTGCGCCCCGCGCCGCCGACCGCGAGCCGGAGCTGGTCCCCGCCTGACGCCGGGGCTCCCGAGAACGGCGCGCCGCCGGACGCACAGCGGCGCCACAGTCGGCCCACGTCCCGCGCACCGGAGAACGACCGAGGGTGCCCGGTACCGGAAGCCGAACGTCAGGAGCCAGCGTGCCCGCGCACCCCCAGCCCAGCCAGAGCCCCAGCTACGAGGGCCGCCCGCTGCCCCGCCCCGAGGACGAGGTCGTCGACCAGGGCCTGGGCTTCGACCTGGGCACCCTGGTCACCCGCCGGCGGATGCTCGCGTTCCTGGGCCTCGGCGCGGCCGGCGCCGGACTCGCCGCCTGCGGCGGGACGAGCAGCACCTCCAGCGCAGCGGCGACGTCGTCCTCGGCGAGCGGGACGGCGGCCGGCGCCCTGACCGAGATCCCCGACGAGACGGCCGGCCCCTACCCCGGCGACGGGTCCAACGGGCCCGACGTGCTGGAGCAGAGCGGCATCGTCCGCAGCGACATCCGGTCCAGCTTCGGCGAGGCCAGAGGCACCGCAGAGGGCGTACCGATGACCCTGCGACTGACCGTCCGCGACCTGGCCAACGGCGGGGTGCCCTTCGCGGGGGTCGCCGTCTACGTGTGGCACTGCGACCGGGACGGCAACTACTCGATGTACTCCGACGGCGTCACCGACCAGAACTACCTGCGCGGCGTGCAGGTCACCGACGCCGCCGGCACGGTCACCTTCACCAGCATCGTCCCGGCCTGCTACTCCGGGCGGTGGCCGCATGTCCACTTCGAGGTCTACCCCGACCAGGACAGCATCACCGACGCGACGACCACGATCGCCACCTCCCAGGTCGCGCTGCCGAAGGACGTCTGCGACGCGGTCTACGCCACCAGCGGCTACGAGAGCTCGGTGCGCAACCTCGCCGACGTGACCCTCACCAACGACAACGTGTTCGGCGACGACGGCGGCGCCAGCCAGCTGGCCACCGTGAGCGGGGACGTGTCCAGCGGCTACACCGTCTTCCTCCCGGTCGGGGTGGACACCACGACGACGCCCAGCGCCGGAGCTGCACCGGCCGGCGGTGGCCGAGGCGGGGCTCCCGCCGGCCCGCCCGGCTGATCGGACCGTCTCCGGGGGTCGGAGTCGCGAGCCCCGGCTCCCGGGGATCAGCGCCGGGCAGCGCGCGTGGGGTCAGGCGTGCCGGACGATCGGCCGAACCGGCTCCCGCGGCGGCGCGGAACGCAGCACCGTCCGGCGGTTCTGCTGGACGACGACCAGCGTGCCACCGCGGCCCACCCCGCAGAGCGCCTCGAACACCACCGCGTCGAGCAGCGCGACCTCCGTGCGCCCGTGCACCCCGGTGTCCGCCACCACCTCGGCGACCTGGGCCTCCAGCGCGGTCCGGATCTGCGCCCGCTCGACGTCGTCGACCCGCGGCCCCACCACGGCGCAGGCGAGCACCGAACCGTCCTGCCGCACCGCGTCCCGCAGCGCCCGCGTCAGCTCGGTGGAGCTGGCCGCCGTGCCGTCCAGCGGCACGAGCAGTCGAGCCCGGGCCCGGCGGGACGGTCGGCTGCCGACCACCTCTGCTGACGTCATGCCGGCATCCTGGGCACCGGCTGTGCGACGCCGGAAGGGCTCGACACGTAACCGAGACCGTTCCGTATCAACGATAACGATGTCACGGACAGTCCGTGACTGGTCACTCACGCTGCGCACCGTCCACGACTGGGCGACCACCACCCAGACGGATCCCCGGCACCCCCGGCCAGACTGCGGGCATGGACCTCGAGGCCTTCTACCTGCCGCTCGGTGACCACCACTTCTCCCCCACCCGGGCCACCGAGAGCCCCTGGGAGACCAGCGCCCAGCACGGCGGTCCGCCGTCCGCGCTGCTGGCGCACCTGGCGACCGCCGCCGCGGGCGAGCACATGCGGGCAGCGCGGGTCAGCGTCGACTTCTTCGGCGCCATCCCCCGCCGCGAGCTGACCGTCGAGGTCTCCCCCGTCCGCCCGGGCCGGCGGATCGACCTCACGGAGGCCGCGATGACCGTCGAGGGACGCACCGTCGCCGTCGCCCGGGTCTGGTCGATCGCCACCGGCCCGACGCCGCCGGTGGTCACCGAGCTGACCCCGCCGCCCGCCGTCCCCGACGAGTCGGTGCAGCTGCTCCCCGACCTCACCGACTGGGGCTTCGGTCAGGCCCTGGACTGGCGCTACACCGCCGGCTCACCGGAGAAGACCGGCGCCGCCGACGTCTGGACCCGGGTCCTGGTCCCGCTGATCGCCGGGCAGGAGCTCACCGGCGTGGATCGCACGCTGGTCGCCGCCGACGCCGCCAACGGCATCTCCGCCGAGCTGCCGATCAGCAGCTGGCTGTCCATCCCGCCGGGCATGACCACCCACCTGACCCGCGAGCCGGACGGCGAGTGGGTGCACCTGGCCGCCCGCAGCTCGATCGCCGCCGACGGCATCGGGCTGTGCCTGGGCACGCTGTCCGACGCCGCCGGCGAGATCGGCCAGGTCTCCCAGCCACTGCTCGTCCGCGAGCGCTGAACTGAGGAGAGACCGCCGCCTTGTTCTCACTTCCTGGTCGAAGTGAGAACAAGGGGCTCAGACGCCGAGGTGCGCCAACGCCTGCAGCAGCAGGTGGCTCTGCCCGTTGGCCAGCTCGGCCAGCAGCGCCGGCTCCCGGGCCTCCTGCGGGGTGAACCAGGTCAGCTCCAGCGCGTCCTGCTGCGGCGCGCAGTCGCCCTCCACCGGGACGACGTAGGCCAGCGACACCGCGTGCTGCCGCGGGTCGTGGAACGGCGTCACGCCCGGCGTCGGGAAGTACTCGGCGATGGTGAACGGCTGCGGCGCGGGCGGCACCCGGGGCAGCGCCAGCGGGCCGAGGTCCTTCTCCAGGTGCCGGAGCAGCGCCGACCGCACCCGCTCGTGGTACAGCACCCGGCCCGACACCAGCGCCCGCTTGACCAGCCCGTCGCTGCCGGCCCGCAGGAGCAGCCCGACCGCGGTCACCACGCCCTGGTCGTCGACCCGCACCGGCACCGCGTCGATGTAGAGGATGGGCAGCCGCTCGCGGGCGGCGTCCATCTCCTCACCGGAGAGCCAGCCAGCGTCGTTCCTCGTCGTCGCCTCGGTCATGGTCACTGTCTAACCGATGCGGGTCGGGGACCATCGCAGCGGGCCGTCCGGAACGCCCCGGACGCATTCCGCACGCGGGGCCGGCCGGCGTCGTGCGGAGAAGTTGACCGCATCCCCCGGTCGCCGTAACGGGGGCGGAGCGAGCGGCGGGTGTGCTCAGGGCACCTGCCGCTCCCCGAGAGGACAGCCCGTGCCCGACCTCTTCTCCCCCTTCACCCTCAAGGACGTCACGCTGCGCAACCGCATCGCGATGTCGCCGATGACCATGTACGGCTCGGTCGACGGGCGGATGGACGACTACCACGTCATGTACCTCGGGGCTCGCGCCGCCGGCGGCTTCGGGCTGGTCTTCCCCGAGCAGGTCGCCATCACCCCCGACGGCCGCACCACCACCTCCTGCGCCGGCATCTGGGACGACGACCAGATCGCCGGCCACGCCCGGGTCACCGCGATGATCAAGCGGTTCGGTGCCGTCCCGGGCATCCAGCTCGGGCACACCGGCCGCAAGGGCAGCGAGGTCCCGCCGCACCAGGAGACCAACGCCCAGGGCAGCTGGAAGGCCCTCCCGCCGGACCACCCGGACGGCTGGCAGACCGTCGGCCCCTCCGCCATCCCGGCCGGCGGCGATCACTCCTTCCCCGTGCACGAGCTCACCGTCGGCGAGATCAAGGCCCTGCACCGCAGCTACGCCGACGCCGCCCGCCGCGCCGCCGACGCCGGCTACGAGTGGCTGGAGCTGCACTTCGCCCACGGCTACCTCGCCGCCAGCTTCTTCTCCCCGCTCGCCAACCAGCGCACCGACGCCTACGGCGGCAGCAACCGCAACCGGGCCCGCTTCCTGCTCGAGGCCCTGGACGCCGTCCGCGAGGTGTGGCCCGAGCACCTGCCGCTGACCATGCGGCTGGGCTCGGACGACTTCCACCCCGCCGGCACCCAGTTCGAGGACTCCCTCGAGGCGATCGGCTGGATGGCCGACCACGGCCTGGACCTCGCCGACCTGTCCATGGGCGGCAACACCGACGAGATGGTCGACCCCCACTTCTTCAACGAGCCCGCCGGCTTCGTCTCCCGCGCCGCCCGCGTCCGCCGCGAGGTGGGCATCCCGGTGGCCACCAGCTGGAACCTCGGCGTCCCGCAGACCGCCGACGCCGTCATCAGCCAGGAGCTGATCGACGTCGCGATGATCGGCCGGCCCGCGCTGTCCAACCCGCACTGGCCGGTCTGGGCCGCCCGGGAACTCGGCCACGCCGCACCCTTCGACCTGCTGCCGGCGGACTGGCGCTGGTGGCTGGCCAACTTCCGCGGCCACGCCCCGAGCATCGGCCTGCCACCGGTGGCCGCCGGGGTCCGGGCGGCCGCCGCCACCCTGCCCGCCGACGCCGACCTCTCGCTGACCGCCTGACCCGCCGTCCGGACCCCGTCGTCGCCGGCGGGGTCCGGACGGGGTCGCGGCCGGTCACCATCCCGGTCCGGACTGCCGATGACCGGGGACATGAGCAGCACCCAGAGCGACGCGCTCGACCGGTGGCTCGCCGACCTGACCGGCGGGGAGACCTCGATGCGCCGGCTGCGCCGGCGGCTGACCGCGGAGGGCACCCTCGGCGCCGAGCCGTGCCCCACCTGCGAGCACCCGGCCACCGACGACCTCGCGCACACCGGTCACCGGGTTCCCGACCCCGCCGGGTGAGCGGGTTCACCGCCCCCGGCTGACCACCTCCTCGAACTGCGCCGGCGTCAGCGGCGCCCCGGGCAGCTCGCCGTCGGCCGGGCGCAGGCCGTCCAGCGCGATCGTCAGCACCCGCCGCCACAGCCCGGGGACGACGTCCCGCGACCGGGCGGTGACCTCGCCGACCATGACCGGGATCAGCGCGACGTCCAGGGCGGTGACCTCGGGCCGCACCTGGCCGCGCTCCTTCGCCCGGTCCAGCAGTGCGCCGACCACCGGGGCGATCCGCGACGTCGCCGCCCCGGCCCGCGAGCGGGCCTGCGGCCCCAGCATGAACTCCTGCAGGCCCCGGTCGGCGGCCTGCATCTCGACCACCTGCGCCAGGAACCGGCGCAGGCCCTCCCCCGGGTCCTCGGCCGCGAGCGCCTCGTCGGCGAGCCGGCCGACGAGGGCGAGCTGGTCCTCGAACAGCGCCAGCATCAGGTCCTCGCGGGTCGGGAACCGCCGGTAGACCGTGCCGACGCCGACGTCGGCGGCCCGGGCCACCTCGTTGTGCGTGACGGCCCGGCCGGTCTCGGCGAACAGCTGCCGCGCCGCGGCGAGGACCCGCTCGCGGTTGCGCGCGGCGTCCCGGCGCAGCGGCGTCGACCCGGTCACCGCGCGGCCAGGACCTCCCGTGCCGTCGTCCATGCCCGCGGACCGTAGCGGTCGTTGTCCAGCGGCCCGAGCTGCGCGTCCCCGCTGAACATGCTGTGCAGGTACTGCATCCCCTGCCACGCCGGGAACGGCTCGTCGCCGTCCCGGGACACCGCGCGCCCCACCTTCGCCAGCCCGGCGACCAGGCCGGGCGTGCCGGCCCAGGTCGGCCGGAACCGGCGCCCGGTCAGCTCGGTCATGGTGGTGGCCAGCTGCCGTGCGGTGACGACGTCACCGGCGATCTCCAGGTACCGCGGGGCGGCCTCGTCCAGGGCGGCGTCGGCGGTGAACGCCGCGGTGTCGTCCTTGCTGGTGAAGTCCAGCTGCTGGTCGGCGTCGCCCCAGTAGAGGACTCGACTCTGACCGAACAGCACGATCGGGGCCTGGCCGGTGAGCATGTCGGCGAAGGCCCCGTTGAGCACCGAGGTCGCCCGGATCGGCGCCCGGTCCAGCACCCGGGCGAAGTCGCGGCGGATCTCGAAGTTCCGGTTGGACCCCGGCGCCACCCGCCGGTAGTCGGCGGAGAAGTCCGAGGGGACGAACCGCGGGACGCCGGCCGCCACGGCGGCGTCCAGCAGCCGGGTCTGCACCCCGAGCATGACGTCACGCACCCCGTTGAGGGTGGAGACGACGACGTCGGCACCCTCGCTGGCCCGCTGCAGCGCGGCCGGGTCGGCGTGGTCGGCCTCGACGACGGTGGCGCCGAGCCCCGCCAGCCGTGCCGCCTTCCCCGGGCCGGCACCGGGGCGGGTCAGCGCCCGGACGTCGGCTCCCCTCGCCACCAGCGCCCGGGTCGTGCGGGCACCGAGGTCGCCACTGGCACCGGCGAGCAGGACTGTGGTCATGCGGGGCTCCTCACCCAAAGAAGCGGATCAGGTTGTCCGCTTCGAGGACGACGGTAGCCCAGCCGGCTCGTCAGGCGGTGGGTGACCAGCCCAGCGCCGGGCCGAGGTGCTGCGCCATGTCGGTGAGGATCTGCACGTGGTCGGCGTGCTCGAAGCTGAACGGCAGCGCGAAGACCACCTCGGTCACCTCCCGGAACCCGGCGTGGGCGTACAGCTGCTCGGCGATCTGCTCCGACGTCCCGATCAGGTCGGGGGCGAACATCAGCCTCCCCGGGCCCTGCGGGGTCGCCGTCCGCGGCAGCCGCGCGGCGACGTAGGCGGCGTACCTCTCCCGCTGCTCCGGCGTCGCCGAGTCCGTCGGGATGACCACCAGCCCCTGCGACACCCGCCCGGCCGGGTTGGCTGCCCGGAACGCCTGCACCTGCCGCGCCTGCTCGGTGGCGAAGTCCTCCGAGGACTCCGCCTTCACCACCGACGAGGTGAGGAAGTTCAGCCCGTTCTCCCCGGCCCAGGTCGCCGACCTCAGCGACGCCCCGCCGTACCAGAGCCGCGAGCGCAGTCCCGGCGAGTGCGGCTGCACCCGGTCCGACCACTCCTCCACCACGCCCTCCCGGCCGGCGAAGGACGACGCCGGGGCGCCCTCGACGAAGCGCAGCAGCCGCGCCACCCGCTCGTAGGAGAAGTCCTCGGCGTCGGCGGTGTCCGGGTAGAGCGCGGCCCGGACGTCGTCCCAGTGCATCGGCGGGCCCACCGAGACCCCGGGGTTGAGCCGCCCACCGCTGAGCACGTCGACGGTGGCCAGGTCCTCGGCCAGCCGGAGCGGGTTCTCCCACGCCAGCGGGATCACCGCCGTCCCCAGCTCGATCCGGGACGTGCGCTGGGTGGCCGCCGCGAGCACCGCGACCGGGGAGGAGATGCCGTACTGGAGGTGCCGGTCGCGCAGCCAGGCGCTGTCCAGGCCCAGCTGCTCCCCCAGCTCGATGACCCGCAGCGTCGACTCGTGCCCGCCCCGCGGATCGGCCTCGTCGAACAGGCCGATGGTCAGGAAACCCAGCTTCTGCAGCGGCACCCCAGGCGATGGCATGCCGCGATCAGACCAGACCGGGATTAGACCCGGGTCGCCGGCAGCGCGGCGGCCACCGGCGGGGTGCCGGACCGGACCGCCAGCCCCGGGACGACTGCGGTGAGCCCGTCCTGCAGCCGCCGCCCGGGGCTGCCGCTCACTCGCCAGTGCGCCTGACCGGTGGTTCACTGCCCCCGATCCGATCGGCAACGACGCCGACGGGCCACGGTGGGGGGACCGCTGGATGACTGTGCTGTACCGGGCCATGTGGACCGACGCCCGCCATGATGCCCAGTCCGGCGCGATCGCCTCCTTCATCGCATGGTGCAGGGAGAAGACCGGTGGCCTGATGGATCTGAGTCTGGGAGGTTCGTCCCAGCGCAGCACCGCGCCGAGGTCGACGGACGTCCACTCCCCTGACGATGTCCAGTACGAGGGAACGATGGAGCGAGCGGGCGACGACACTGCCGGCTTCGCTCGAGCCGAGCTGGTCGAGGCCCACCCGGACGGCGCCCGCTGGC
Source organism: Modestobacter marinus (assembly GCF_011758655.1). Classification (NCBI taxonomy): domain Bacteria; kingdom Bacillati; phylum Actinomycetota; class Actinomycetes; order Geodermatophilales; family Geodermatophilaceae; genus Modestobacter; species Modestobacter marinus. Next base: position 2,832,119 of record NZ_JAAMPA010000001.1, on the reverse strand, counting down.
AGACCACGCTGCGCACCTGGCGGGCCGACCACGGGTCCGAGCAGAGCTGGGTCTGGGTCGACGTCGATGCCGTTGGTCCGGCCGGAATCACGGATGTGACGATCGCCGCTCCTCGGCTGGTCCGGGACCTGCTGATCGACGGGGTGAACCCCCGATCCGGACCTGTCGAACTGGCGCCCTTCCCCGTGTACTTCAGCGGCGAGTCGGGCGGGGAACGCCTCGCCGAGACCCTCACCGACCTGGATCGACAGATCCCCACCGTGGTCTTCGCCGACGCCCCCGCTGTGACCGACGACCTGCTCAGCGGGCGACGTTTCACCTTCGCTGACGTCGTCCAGACGACGGCGAGCGCCCTGGCCGGCGCCGTCCAGGTCTACGTCATCGACGCGGATGCCAGCGTCGCCTTCTGCGAGGCGGTCGGTCGGGATCACGGCATCGCCGATGGCGCCTGCCGGGTGTACCAACCCGTCCTCGATCCGGCGGTGCAGACTCCCTGGCGCCATCCCGTCGTCCTGCCCACCCGCTACCTCAACGCCCGAGGCACTGCCGCGAAAGCCGTAGTGCGGTCACTGGGCCCGGCCCTCGCCAGCCGGCGACCGCCGGCCAGCTTCGTCGTGGCGAAGGCGCTGCTGGACGAGCAGCGGCGAACCGGTCGCGGGGACGCCGAGTGGGTGGCCGCTCTCGAAGCCGACAACGCACTGCTCCATCAAGAGATGCAGGAGGCCAAACAGTCTCTGAACGACCTCGAAGACGGGTACCTCGGCGCCGTGGCCGACCTCGAATCCGAGGCACAGCGCAACGCGGGACTCGTCACTCAGCTCGACGTCGCCCTGCGAGAGAACGAATGGCTCAAGGAAGAAGTCGCCGCCGCGGGGGACGATGGCTCCCGGATGTATCGGGAGGTCGCATACCGCGCGCTTCCGGAGATCGCGGGAAGCTGCAGCGAAGCGGTGACCCTCGCCCGCCAACACCTGTCCGACCGGCTGCTAGTGCCTGAGGATGCGTGCCGCGACCTCGAAGACCTTGACGCAGCAGTGGAGGGAGTCCCCTGGGGGCAGAAGGCCTGGGACGGCTTCTTGGCACTGCATGCATACGCCGAACACCTGGCTACCGCTGAGCAGACGGTTGACTTCTGGAACTGGTGCAAGACGTCGCGCCACCCGCGGGCGTGGCCTGCGAGCATTAAGAAGCTGGCGATGACCGAGTCGGAAACCGTGCGTCAGACGCCCAAATTAGCGGATCAGCGGCTACTACCGGTGGACACCCGGGTCAGCTCCGAGGGTCGTATGCACATGTGGGCCCATCTGAAGATCGCGACCGGTGGCGGCATGCTGATCCCGCGCATCTACTTCTATGTGGACCGCGACAGTGCCCTGGTCCATGTCGGCTTCTTCGGACCACACAAGTACATGTCCAACACCAAGACCTGAGGCAGTGGCTCCTCCGAGTCACCTCGGCCGTGCTCGCTGGCATGTCACCGTCACGCCGACAAGACGACCGAGGGGTGCGACCCAGGACTGTGGTCCTGGGTCGCACCCCTCGATCGTCCCCTGCTTCAGAACATGGGTCAGCGGTCCTCGGTCACCGGCTGCAGCAGCTCGGCGGCCGGCCGGGGCGCCGGGACGGTCGACGTCCCGTACAGGCTGACGCCCGACGGCGCGGCCATCATCGCCTCGAGCTCGCCGGTGTCCAGCGTCGGCTCGACCGGCTCCAGGGCCGGCTCGAAGACCGCCGGCTCGGGGGTGCCGCGGCCGGGCGTCAGCCGCCGCAGCAGGCCGCGCAGCGAGCGGGCCTCCTTGCGCCGGGCCTTGCGCTCGGCGGCGCGGGCGGCCTCCTCGCGGGCGGCGAGGTCGCGGTCCAGGATCTCCCGCGCGATCCGGTCGGTCTCGGCCGCCACGATCAGGTCGGCCCGCGCCTGCTGCGCCCGCTGGCGGCCGTCGCGCCGGATCTCCTCCGCCTCGACCTCCTCGTCGTCGCGCACCTTCACGAGCCGGTCGTAGGCGGTCGGCGGGGCGAGGTTGAGCAGCGCCTTCATCAGCACCGGGAGGATCTCCACGCTCAGGAACAGCAGGAACAGCATCACGTGGGCCACCCCCGCCATCGGGCGCTCCTCCGACAGCCGGTCGATCGCCTCCAGCCGGGCCAGGATGCCGTCGCTCTGGCCGTTCTCCGCGTCGAACGCGGCCTGCTCGGCCCGGCGCGCGTCGCTCAGCCGGGCCAGCTCGGCCTGGTCGGTCACCAGCGCGGCCTTGGCCAGCGCCACGCTGCGGGCCGCGGCACCGACGGCGTCGGACTCGGCCGTGGTGCGGGTCTGCTGCAGCGCCGCCTCGGCGGCGTCCAGCTCGGCCTTGGCGGCGTCCCGCACCGCCGCCTGCTGCCCGGCCGCCGCCGCCGCGGCGAAGTAGGCGTCGCCCTGGCCCCGGGCGCCGGACCCGCAGGTGCCGTCGAGCTCGCACTGCGCCTTGGCCTGCAGCTCGTCGTACCGGCCCGACGCCGCGTCGTACGCGGCCTTCTTGCTGTCCCGCTCCGCCTGCGCCGCGCCCACCCGCGGGTCGGCGTTGGGATCGGTCGCGCCGCCGCTGGCCACGACGGCCTGGTCCTCGGCGATCGACCGGGTGAGCACCGGGATCTGCGCGTACCGGGCGTCGGCGTCCAGCTCGTCGGTGAACTGCTCGGCGGCCTCGGCCTGCAGCGTCACGATCGTGGCGTCGACCTCCTTGCTGAACACCTGCAGCGTCAGCGGCGTGGAGATGACCGTGCCGAGGACGACGGCCAGCGCCAGCCGCGGCACGGCCAGCCCGAGGTTGCGCCACCAGGACGAGTCGTGGCCCATCCCGACCAGCAGCATCCGGTCCAGGTTGAGGATCACCAGCCCCCAGCCGAGACCGATCAGGACGGCGACCGACCACCAGGCGCCCAGCGCCATGTGAACGGCGAACGCCATCGACAGCGCGGCCAGCGCACCGGTGCTGAGCAGCACGCCACCGAGGGCGACGTACTTGGACCGGGCGCCGGGGGCGACCCGCAGCAGATCGAGCCGGGCGCCGGCCAGCACGGCCAATCGATCACCGGCAGAACGGGGGCGGGACCTCATCCGGGGATTCCTCTCGCAGAACGACCAGAGGAGGTATCGGTCGCCTGCGACCGACCCGGTACCGGTCAGCGACTGTGACACATCTCCGATCACCGGGACACCGCTTAACGGCGCCGTCACGTCGCCGACACCGCTGCCGCACACGCGGGAGGTGAGGTCTCCCCCGAGGACGCACCGCGCGCTCCTCGCCCGCCCGCCGCCCCGCGTCCGGCGGCCGGCCACGCCCGTCCCCGAGGAGACCCATGAGCCCCCAGCTCGTCCGGCGCGCCGTCGCCGGCACCGTCGCAGCCACCACCGTCCTGGCGCTGGCTGCCTGCTCGTCCGACTCCGCCGAGGCCAGCGGCAGCGACGACGGGGGCACCCAGACCGTCACGATCGGCACGCTGCGCGGTCAGCCGCACTTCTACGCGCCGTTCCTCTACGAGGAGTACGCCCCCGAGGGGGTGGAGTTCGAGGTCGTCGTCCTGGACACCGCGCCGTCGCTGACCGATGCGGTCATCTCCGGCGACGTCGACTTCGCGATCACCGGCGTCGTCGCGACCATCGCCTCCGTCGCCCAGGGCCGCGACATCACCCTGGTCGCCTCCGCGGCCGACGGCGGCTTCGGGTTCATCGGCGGCGAGGGCGTCGAGACCGTCGCCGACCTGGCGGGGAAGACCGTCGGCTACATCCAGGGCAGCGCCCCGGAGATCGCGATGCGGCTGATCCTGGAGGAGAACGGCATCGACCCGAGCAGCGTGGACCTGATCGCCGTCCCGCCGCCGGAGATGGCCTCGGCGCTGGGCAGCGGCTCGATCGACGCCTTCTTCGGCACCGAGATCGCCGTCTCCCTCGCCACCGCGGCCGGCGCCACCGAGCTCACCGACCCCTACGCGACCCCGATCGGGCGGGTGAACCTCGGCCTGACCACCACGGGCGCGCTGGTCGAGGAGGACCCGGAGCTGGTGCAGCAGGTCGTCGACACCCACGCGGAGACCACCGAGTACATGGCCGACAACGTCGACGAGTGGCTGCCGGAGATGGTCGCGGAGTTCGGTGGCGACCAGGGCGTGTTCGAGTCGGCGCTGGACAACTTCTGGCTGCGCGCCGACCTCAGCGAGGAGTACCAGACCCAGGTCGAGGCCCTGGCCGACGCGATGGTCTCCCTCGGGGTCATCGACACCGCCCCCACCGCCGCCGACCTCGTCGACACCTCCTTCGCCCCGTCCGCCTGAGCCCCTGGGGCGCCGGCGCACCACGCGCCGGCGCCCCTCCCGCCCTGCGGGAGGAGAGGACCCCCATGACCACCACCGACGTCGCCACCGTCCCGGTCGCCGCCGCCGCCCCCACGGTGCCCGGCACCCGGCCGCGGCGAGGCCGTGGCCGGCTGCGCACCGTGCTGCTCGGCCTGCCCGTCCCGCTGCTGTTCCTGCTGCTGTGGCACCTCGGCCGGGCGCAGGAGTGGGAGCTGCCGCTGGGCATCCGGATGGGCTTCCTCCCCTACCCCGCCGACGTCGCCGCGGGGCTGGCCAACTACGTCGCCGGCACCCGGGACGACGCCTTCAGCAGCCTGCTCTGGGAGGACCTCCCGGCCAGCGCGCTACGGGTCGTCTCCGGATTCGCCTTGGCCACCCTGATCGCCGTCCCGCTCGGCGTGCTGATGGGCCGGTTCCGCACGGCGAACTCGCTGTTCGACCCGATGATCAACCTGTTCCGGCCGATCCCGGCCACCGCCTGGGTGCCGCTGGTCGCGCTGCTCATCGGCTACGGCGACCAGGCCTCGATCTTCCTGATCACCCTGTCCGCCTTCTTCCCGATCGTGCTGGGCACCATCAGCGGCGCGCGGCAGGTGCCCGAACGGCTGCTGGAGGCCGCCCGGATGCTGGGCACCTCCGGCGTCGGCACGCTGCTGCGGGTGGTGCTGCCCGCCGCGGCACCGGCGATCGTCAACGGCATGCGGGTCGGCCTCGGCCTGGCCTGGGTGATCCTCGTGCTCAGCGAGACCACCGGCGTCCCGACCGGGCTGGGCTCGACCATCTTCCTGGCCCGCGACGTGGTGCAGACCGACCAGATCGTCGTCGGGATGATCTGCATCGCCGTCGCCGGCTTCCTCTCCGACCGGTTGCTGACGCTCTTCTTCCGCGTCCTGTTCCGCGACCGCCCGCTGATCAAGTAGGAGCCGACCATGGAGCACCTCACCGCCGGCCGCACCGCCGATGTGCGGATCAGCGGCCTCAGCAAGGTCTACGCCGGCGGGGTCGCCGCCATGGCCGACGTCGACCTGACCATCGCCTCCGGCGAGTTCGTCGCCGTCGTGGGCGCCAGCGGCTGCGGCAAGAGCACGCTGCTGCGCATCCTGGCCGGCTTCGAACGGCCCAGCGCCGGCGTCGTCGAGGTGGGCGGGACGCCGGTCACCGGCCCCGGCCCCGACCGCGGCGTCGTCTTCCAGGACTACGGCCTGTTCCCCTGGCTGTCGGTGCGGGAGAACGTCGCCTACGGCCCGTCCCGCAAGAAGCTGCCCAAGGCCGAGGTCGCCGCGGTCACCGACCGGTTCATCGCCGCCGTCGGGCTGACCCGGTTCGCCGCGAAGTACCCCGCCCAGCTGTCCGGCGGCATGCAGCAGCGGGTGGCGATCGCCCGGGTGCTGGCCAACGACCCGTCGCTGCTGCTGATGGACGAGCCGTTCGGCGCGCTGGACGCGCTCACCCGGGCCGACCTGCAGGCCGAGCTCAAGCGCATCCACGTCGACACCCGGACGACGGTCGTCTTCGTGACCCACTCGATCGAGGAGGCGGTCTACCTCGCCGACCGGGTCGTGGTGATGACCGGCGGTGCCTCGCACGGCGTGCCCGGCTCCATCCGCCGGATCGTGCCGGTCGACCTCGCCGACCGCGACGTCACCAGCCCGGCCTTCAACGCGGTGAAGCGCGAGATCGCCGACCTGGTGCACGCGGCACCCGCCCCGGTCTGAGGCCAAGGGGGCCGGGGTCGACCAGCCCCCTTGGGGTGAACTCCCCCGCCCCGGCTGCTGCTCCTGCCACCGGGGGCCGATCTCACCCGCACGAGCAGTGCGCCCGCACTGCCTCGAGTCGGACAGAGCGGATGACCCAGGTGGCCAAGGTGCTGGTGGTGGAGGACGAGGACGTCACTCGTCTGATGCTGGAGTCACGTCTGCACCTGGCCGGTCACCGCGTCCGCGGCGCCGGCTCGATGGAGGAGGCGCACGCCGTCCTCGAGCACGTGTTCACCCCCGACGTCGTCATCACCGACATGTTCATGCCCGGCGGCAGCGGGCTGTCCCTCGCCTCGTCGCTGCGCCGCGACCCGCTGTGGGCCGACCTCCCGCTGATCTTCCTCAGCGGCCGGGCCCTGCCCGGCGACGTGGCCGCCGGTGCGGCGCTGAACGCCGCCTACCTCGCCAAGCCGGTCTCGATGACCGCCCTGACCGCGGCGATCGACACCGCCCTGGAGGACACCGCCGCCGCGCGCGACGGGGTCGTCCGGGACCAGGTCGGGGACCTGTGGGACCTCGACGACGAGGACGAGCGCCGGCTGCACGCCGAGCTGCTGGGCACCTTCGTCGGCTGGGCCCCCGACGGTCTGGTCGCCATCGAGGAGGCGCTGCACGCCGGGGACGCCGTCGCCGTCGAGGAGACCGCCCACAAGCTGCGGGGCAGCGCGGCCACCCTCGGCGCCGGACCGCTGGCCGAGCTCTGCAGCACCCTGGAGGAGGCGGCCCGCGCCGGGCAGCCCCCCACCCCGGGCCCGGTGATCGGCGCGCTGCGCCGCGAACTGGAGGTCACCTGCCGGGTCTTCACCGAGCTCGCCGCCGAGCTGGCCGCACCCCTGACCCCGGCCGCCTGAGGGGCCCGGGGTCGCCACCGGGGGCCCGGCTTGGTGGGATGGGGCGTCCGGACGGCCCGGACGACGCACCAGGGACGACGCACCAGCGAGGAGCTCCATGCACCCGGACGGTCAGCTCCTGGGCGGGCGCTACGAGCTCACCTCGCTGATCGCCACCGGCGGCATGGGGCAGGTCTGGCAGGCCCGCGACACTGTGCTCGACCGGGACGTCGCGGTGAAGGTGCTGCGCAGCGAGTTCACCGGCGACCCCACGTTCCTGGCCCGCTTCCGGGCCGAGGCGCAGCTCGCCGCGCGCCTGGTGCACCCGAACATCGCCACCCTGTTCGACTACGGCGAGGTGCCGCCCGCCGGCCCGCGCGACGAGCACCTCGCCTACCTGGTGCTGGAGCTGGTGCGCGGTGAGTCGCTGTCGACGCTGCTGCGCCGGGAGGGCCGGCTGAGCCCCGAGCGCACCCTGGACGTGCTGCGGCAGAGCGCCGCCGGGCTGGCCGCCGCGCACGCCACCGGCGTCGTCCACCGCGACGTCAAGCCCGGCAACGTGCTGATCGGCAGCGACGGCACCGTCAAGATCACCGACTTCGGGGTCGCCGTGACCGGCTCGAGCGTGCCGCTCACCCAGACCGGCACGGTCATCGGCACCCCGCACTACCTCTCCCCCGAGCAGGCCCAGGGCGAGCGGGCCACCGCGGCCAGCGACGTCTACGCGCTCGGCATCGTCGGCTACGAGTGCCTGGCCGGCCACCACGCCTTCGACGCGGAGAGCTCGGTGCAGGTCGCGCTGATGCAGATCCGGGACACCGCCGCGCCCCTGCCGGACGACGTCCCGGCGCCGGTGCGCGGGCTCATCGCGGCCGCCATGGTCAAGGACCCGGCCCAGCGCTTCCCGGACGGTGCCGCCTTCGGCGCCGCCGTCGACGACGTCCGCGCCGGGCGCGCCGCCCCGTCGGCCGACCGGACGACGCTGCTCCCCGTGGCCGGTACCGCCGCGGCCTCGCCGAGCACGCGGGTGATGCCGGCGGTCGGCGGGCCCGCGACGGCCCCCGGGGCGGCCGCCGCCGGTGCCGGAGTGGGCGGCATCGGCGCCGGTGCCGCCGGGCCCGGTCCGGAACGGGAGCGGGAGGGCCGCCGCCGCCGGCTGCTGCTGCCGCTGCTCGGGGTGCTCCTCGCGGCCGCGCTCGCCGTCGCCGGGTTCCAGCTCCTCGGCGACGACGGGACGGCCACCCCCACCACGACGCCGACGACGAGCGCCGAGCAGACCGCCCCGACCTCGAGCACCCCTGAGGAGAGCACTCCCGACCCGGTCCTGGTCGAGGTGGACGCCGCCGACTACCTCGGCCGGCGGATCGGCGACGTCGAGGCCGACCTGGTCGGCCTCGGCCTGGTGGTGGACGCCGTCTCGCGGCAGACGGCCGACGCCGACGAGGGCGCGGTCCTCGCCGTCACCCCGGCCGGCGAGCTGGCCGAGGGCACCGTCGTCACCGTCACCTACGCCACCGCCCCGCCCGCACCGACCCCCACCGCCACCCCGACCGACGACGACGGCGACGAGGACGAGGACGAGCCCGACGAGAGCGGCGGGAACGGGACCGAGGGCGGCGGGAACGGCGACCAGGGCAACCAGGGCAACGGGAACGGCGGCGAGGGTGGCGGTGAGGGCGAGGGCGACGACGTCGACGGCCAGGGCCGCGGCGACGGCTGAGCCGGCACAGCACCCCGGTACCGAGGTCCATCGCACCCCGTTGCGCAGCGCTGGAACTCCCGCCCCACGAGCCCCACACCACCGCGACCGGACGTGGAGGATGTGCCGGTGCACCCGACCGGTCAGCTCCTCGGGGGGCGCTACGAGCTGTCGACGCTGATCGCCTCCGGCGGCATGGGCCAGGTGTGGCGGGCCCGCGACACCGTGCTCGGCCGGGACGTCGCGGTGAAGGTGCTGCGCAGCGAGTACACCGCCAACGCCACCTTCCTGGCCCGCTTCCGGGCCGAGGCGCAGCACTCCGCGGGCCTGGTGCACCCGCACATCGCCACGCTCTTCGACTACGGCGAGGTGCTGCCCGACGTCAGCACCCGCGGTGAGCACCTGGCCTACCTGGTGATGGAGCTGGTCCGCGGTGAGTCGCTGGCCGCGCTGCTCCGCCGCGAGGGGCGGTTGTCACCGGAGCGCACCCTGCAGGTGCTCCGGCAGTGCGCCGCCGGGCTGGCCGCCGCGCACGCCGCCGACGTCGTCCACCGGGACGTGAAGCCGGGCAACGTGCTGCTCGCCGACGACGGCGGGGCCAAGCTCACCGACTTCGGGGTCGCGGTGTCGGCCACCAGCGTGCCGCTGACCGTCACCGGCGAGGTCGTCGGCACCGCCCACTACCTCTCCCCCGAGCAGGCCACCGGCGCCCGCGCCACCCCGGCCAGCGACGTCTACGCCCTGGGCCTGGTCGGCTACGAGTGCCTGTCCGGGCGGCGCGGCTTCGACGGCGGGGACGCGGTGGAGGTGGCGCTCCGGCGGATCCGGGAGGTCCCGCCGCCGCTGCCCGACGACGTCCCGGCACCCGTGCGCCGGCTGATCGAGGGCGCCATCGCCAAGGACCCCGCCGAGCGGTTCGCCGACGGTGCGGCCTTCCGCGCGGCCATCGACGACGTGCTCGCCGGCCGGCCCGTCGGCGGCCCGGACGACGGGCCGCGGACGGCGGTCATGCCCGCCCTCCGGACGGCGGAGCGCCCGGCCGTGCGCACCCCGACGCCGCTGCCGCCCTTCCCGGCGACCCAGGCCTACACGCTCGCCCCGGACGAGGACGAGCCCGAGGAGGAGCGCCGTCCCCGCTGGCCGTTCCTGGTCGCCACGCTGCTCGCCTTCCTGGTCGCCATGGGGAGCACCTTCGGCCTGCTCCAGCTCGCCACCGGCGGCGAGGACCAGCCGGCCGCCACCCGGCCGACCCCCGCCGCCACCGAGCCGGCGCCCCCGAGCACCCCGGTGGTGCAGCTGGTCTCGCTGTCGACGGTCGACTACGTGGGCCGGCCGGTCGCGGAAGTGCAGGCCGAGCTGGTCGAGCGCGGTCTGGTCGCGACGCTGCGGCCGCTGCAGACCGGCGACGTCGCCGACGGCTCGGTGATCGCGCTGGACCCGGTCGGTCAGGTGCTGCCCGGTGCCGCGGTGACCATCACCCACGCGGTCGCCCCGCCACCGCCACCGCCGCCCGCCCCCGAGCCGGCGCCGGCTCCCGCACCCGCCCCGACGCCGACGGCCGAGCCCGCCCCGGCCGAGGACGCCCAGCTGGACGAGAAGGCGATCGAGGAGGCCGTCGAACGCTGGCGGGAGCGCCGGCGCGACCGCCGCGGCGACGACTGACCGGTGTGTGACGGCCGATCGGATCGGGCACGCCCGATGCCATGGCCGACCAGTTCACCTTCACCGACCCGACCACCCAGTACCGCACCGACGGGTTCCCCGAGCAGTCCCAGGACGCACCCGGCCTGACCACGGAGCTGCAGCCCGGCGCCGACCACGGTGAGCAGAGCTACCGCGGAACCGGACGGCTCACCGGGCGCAAGGCCCTGGTCACCGGCGCCGACTCCGGCATCGGCCGCGCCGCCGCGATCGCCTTCGCGCGGGAGGGCGCCGACGTCGTCCTCAACTACCTGCCCAGCGAGCAGTCCGACGCCGAGCAGGTGGCCGCACTCGTCGAGGAGGCCGGTCGCAAGGCCGTGCTCGCCCCCTCGGACATCTCCGAGGAGACCGCCGCCCGGGCGCTGGTGCGCACCGCCGTCGACGAGCTCGGCGGGCTGGACCTCATCGCCAACGTCGCCGGCAAGCAGACCTACGTCGACGACCTCGCCGACCTCACCAGCGACCAGTTCGACGCGACGTTCAAGACCAACGTCTACGCGCTGTACTGGATCGTCCAGGAGGCGCTGCCGCACCTGCCCGCCGGCGCCTCGATCATCAACACCAGCTCCATCCAGGCCTACCAGCCCTCCCCTGGCCTGGTCGACTACGCGACCACCAAGGCCGCGATCAACACGATGAGCAAGGCGCTGGCCCAGCAGCTGGCCCCCAAGGGCATCCGGGTCAACGTCGTGGCGCCGGGACCGTTCTGGACGCCGCTGCAGGCCTCCGGCGGCCAGCCCACCGAGGCGCTCCCGGAGTTCGGTCAGGAGACCCCGATCGGCCGCGCCGGCCAGCCGGCCGAGCTCGCCCCGGCCTACGTCTTCCTCGCCTCCCCGGAGTCCGGCTACGTCTCCGGCGAGACCCTCAACGTCAACGGTGGGATGCCGACCCCGTGACGTCGGTGCACCAGCCGCACGACACCCGGCGCCGTCCCGCCCTGCACTGGGGTGCGGACGGCGCCGGCGCCGGCCCGGTCGACGAACGGGACGCCGACGGCTACGCCGACCTGCGTTCCTACGCCGCGATCGGGGACGGCCGCACGATCGCGCTCATCGCCCGCGACGGCCGGGTCGACTGGCTCCCGCTGCCGGAGATGGACGGCGTCCCGGTGTTCGGCGCGCTGCTGGACGCCGAGCAGGGCGGGTGCATCGAGCTGTGCCCGGTCGAGGAGTTCACCGTGGACCGCGCGTACGTGGCGGACACCAACGTGCTCACCACGACCTTCACCACCGCCTCGGGCAGCGTGCGGGTCACCGACTCGCTCAACAGCGGCACCGCCGGCCGGTTGCCGTGGTCGGAGCTGGCCCGCCGGATCGAGGGGGTCGACGGGCACGTCGAGCTGCGGGCAGCGGTCCGTCCGGGCACCTGCCTGAACACCGCCTCGCCGTGGGTGCACCAGACCGCGCGCGGCGCGGTGCTCCGGGTCGACGACCTGACCCTCGCCGTCCGCACGCTGGGCGCCCGCTCGGTCGAGGACGGCGACCGGCGGATCGAGGTCCGGTACGCCACCTCCCCGGGCTCCCGGCACCTGCTGGGCCTGGTCGGCACCGAGGGGGAACCGCTGTTCCTGCCACCGGCCGAGGTGATCGACGCAGGGGTCGACCGCACCATCGACAACTGGTCGGCGTGGATGCGGACCTTCGACTGGGACGGCCCCTGGGACACCGCCGTCCGCCGGAGTGCGCTCACCCTCAAGCTGCTGCTCCACGCTGCGAGCGGGTCGATGGTGGCGGCCGCCACCACCTCGCTGCCGGAGGGCCTGGGCGCGGAGAAGATGGGCGCAGAGAAGAACTGGGACTACCGCTACGCGTGGGTGCGCGACTCCGCCTACGCGCTGACCGCGCTGTTCCGGTTCGGCCTGCGCGAGGAGACGCACGGCGCGATCAGCTGGCTGCTGTCGACGATCCGCCGGCACGGCCCCGAGCCGCAGGTCGTCTACACCCTGGACGGTGGGCTCGTGCCGACGGCGGAGTCCCGCGACGTCCCGGGCTGGCGCGGTGCCACCCCGGTGGTCAGCGGCAACGACGCCGCGGGTCAGCTGCAGCTGGGGGTCTTCGGTGACCTGTTCGCCATCGTCGCGCTGTACGTGGAGCACGGGAACGTGCTGGACGCGCACACCGGCCGGCTGCTGGCCGGCATCGCCGACCTGGCCTGCGACCGGTGGCGGAGCAAGGACTCCGGCATGTGGGAGCTGCCCGAGCACCGGCACTACACGACCTCGAAGCTGGGCTGCTGGATGGCGCTGACCAAGGCGGTCGAGCTGGCCGAGAGCGGGCAGGTGCCCGGCGACGACGCCCGCTGGCGCAGCGAGGCCGAGCACATCCGCGCGTGGGTCGAGGAGAACTGCTGGTCGGAGGAGCGCGGCGCCTACGTCTGGTACTCGGGCACCGACCAGCTGGACGCCTCGATCGTGCTGCACGCGATCAGCGGCTTCGACCGGGGCGAGCGGATGAGCCGCACGCTGGACGCGCTGCGCGCCGAGCTGGGCGCCGGCCCGCACCTGTACCGCTTCACCGGTGCCGCGAAGGAGGAGGGCGTCTTCCTGGCCTGCTCGTTCTGGCTGGTCTCCGCGCTGACCCTGTGCGGCCGGGTGGACGAGGCGCGCGACCTGATGGAGGAGCTGATGAGCACCCCGAACGACGTCGGGCTGCTGACCGAGATGCTCGACCCGGCGACCGGTGACCTGCTCGGCAACCTGCCCCAGGCGCTGTCCCACCTGGCCCTGGTCAACGCCGCGATCACCGTCTCCGAGGCGTCGGCCGCCGACTGAGCAGCGCCCCGTGCGCGGCGGGGCGCGGAGCGTGCGCACGCGCCGTACGACGCCGAGCGCGGTGCGCGAACCCCTCGACAGGTGCGCCGCACGAGGACCCTCGACCTCGCGGCGGGGCCGCCCGGGCGCCGCCAGGGAGGAGCACGGAGATGCGCGCCAGGACCACCACGGTGCGCGGCGACCCGAGGGCCGTCGACGAGGGCATCGAGTACGTCCGCGACGCCGTGTGGCCGATGCTGCGCGGGATGAGCGGCTGCGTGGGCATGTCGATGCTCGCCGATCGGGGTTCCGGCCGCTGCATCGTCACCGCCGCCTGGGCCACCCACGAGGCGATGCGGGCCAGCGCGGTGGCCGTCGGTGAGCTCCGCGACCGGGCCGTCGACGTGATGCGGGCCGAGCAGATGGAGGTCGCCGAGTGGGACATCGCCGTCCTGCACCGGGAGCACCCGACCACTGACGGCGCCTGCACCCGGGTCGTCTGGACCCAGAGCGACCCGGCGGAGCTCGAGAGGATGGTCGACGCCTTCCGGCTGAGCCTGCTGCCGCGGATGACCGACCTGACCGGCTTCTGCAGCGTCAGCCTGCTGGTCGACCGGGAGACCGGCCGCGCGGCGACGGCGATCACCTATGCCGGCCGGGAGGACCTGGTGCGGTCGCGGGACATCGGCTCGGCGATGCGCGCGGACTTCGCCGCCGCGATGGGCCTGCGGGTCACCGAGGTCGCCGAGTTCGAGCTGGCCGTGGCGCACCTGCGCGTGCCGGAGATGGCCTGACCGGCTCAGCCCGCCCGGCGGCGCAGCGCGAGCACGATGTCGGTGAGGACGCCGGTCTCCCCGTTCGGGCCGGTGGCCTCCCGCTCCGGTGCGCCCAGCCGCTCGGTCGTCCACTCCGCCGGGTCGAGGTCCAGCTCGGCCAGCGCCTGCTCCGGGGTCGGGAACACCAGGTCCGGCGGCGCCCACGACCAGGACGGCGCCGACCCGTGCTCGACCAGCAGCAGACCGCCCGGCGCGACGGCCCCGGCGGCGCGCCGCAGCACCCGGGTCCGCGGGAACTCGACCGGCGACTGCAGGAAGCAGGCGGAGACCAGGTCGAAGCGGCCGTCGGGGAAGCTCTGCGCCAGGTCGTGCACCTGCAGGTCGAGCGCGACGCCGGCCTCCGCCGCGTGCGTGGCCGCCCGGGCGAGGGCGGTCGCCGAGAGGTCGACGCCGGTCACCGTCCAGCCGTGGGCGGCCAGCCAGACCGAGTCGGCGCCCTCGGCGCAGCCCAGGTCCAGCGCCGTCCCCGGGGTCAGCGGGCCGACGACGTCGACCAGGGCGACGTTGGGGCGTCCGCTCCACACGCGCTCGCGCGCGGCGTAGAACGACTCCCAGAACTCCTCGGCGGGCAGGTCCGTGTCCCTCATGCTGCGAGGGTGACCGCAGCACCGATCGGTTGACAAACATGCTTGCCACTCCGGCAAACTGACGGCATGAGCGACGACGTCGACGCCGTGGTCCAGGCGGTCGGTCCCCGGCTGCGCGCCCTCCGTCAGCAGAAGGACACCACGCTGACCCAGCTGTCGGAGACCACCGGCATCTCGGTCAGCACGCTGTCCCGGCTGGAGTCCGGGCAGCGCCGGGCGACGCTGGAGCTGCTGCTGCCGCTGACCCGCGCCCTCCAGGTGCCGCTGGACCAGCTGCTCGACGAGCCGCCGTCCGAGGACCCCCGCGTGCAGCCCCGGCCGGTGCAGCGCAACGGCATGACCATGCTGCCGCTCACCCGGCGCCCCGGCGGGCTGCAGGCCTACAAGATGATCATGCCGCCGGGCTGGCCGGGCGGTCCGGTCGAGCTCAAGACGCACGAGGGCTACGAGTGGGTCTACGTGCTCAACGGCCGGTTCGTGCTCTTCCTCGGCGACCAGCGGCTGGAGCTCACCCCGGGCGAGGTCGTCGAGTTCGACACCCACGTGCCGCACGCCCTGACCAACCCCGGGCCGGCCCCGCTGGAGCTGCTGGCGCTGTTCGGCCCGCAGGGCGAGCGGATGCACGTGCGCGCCCGGCCCCGGGGCAGCGGCGACTGACTCACCGAGCGGGACCGCGCGGTCTTCGGGAGGCTGGTCCCCTCCGGGCCTGAGACCACGGGCCGCCCCGTCCATCCCCAGGAGGTACGCCTTGCCCGCTCGCGCACCCAAGGAGATCGCCCAGGTCGCGGCCGCGACCGGGGCCAAGAAGACCCAACGCACCTGGGACAAGGTGCTGGTCAGCGCCTTCCTCGCCGGTGCCTACATCGCCTTCGGCGGGCTCGTCGCCATCGTCGTCTCCTCCGGCCTGGACCCGGAGACGTGGGGGACGCTGCCGACGCTGTTCACCGGCGCGACCTTCACCCTCGGCCTGGTCCTCGTGCTCGTCGCCGGCTCCGACCTCGCCACCGGCAACATGGCGCTGGTCCCGCTCGGGGCGATGCGCGGCAAGATCGGCGTCGGCGACGTCGCCAAGAACCTGTCCCTGGTGCTGATCGGCAACCTGGCCGGCGCCCTCTTCGTCGCCTTCTTCCTGGCCGTGCAGACCGGGGTGATCGGGGACTCCGCCGCCACCGGCACCGGCGGGCTCACCTACGAGCGGCTGGCCTCGATCGCCGAGGGCAAGGCGCTGGGCGAGACGGCCTGGCAGACCTTCCTCCGCGCGGTCGGCTGCAACTGGCTGGTCTGCCTCGCGGTCTGGATGTCCCTGGCGGCCACGACGGTCTCCGGCAAGATCCTGGCGATCTTCTTCCCGATCATGGCCTTCGTCGCGATGGGCTTCGACCACGTCATCGCCAACATGTTCTTCCTGCCGGCGGCGATCTTCGCCGGCGTCCCGGACCTCGGCTGGGACGACGCAGCGCTCAACTGGCTGCTGGCCGGGGCGGGCAACCTGGTCGGCGCGGTGGTCTTCGTGTCGACGTCCTACTGGTACCTGTTCCTCAAGGACCAGCCGGAGGACGAGGAGGAACGGACCGAGAAGCCCGTCGAGCCGGCAGAACGCGGCTGACCCCCTCCGCACACGACGACGGCGGCGCCCCACCTCGGTGGGACGCCGCCGTCGTGCCGTTCAGGGGCCGGTCACCCCTGGGTCAGGACTCCGCGCCGTCCTGCTGCTGGGAGCCCTTGCCGCGCCCCTGGTCGAGGACGTCGGTGCCCGGGCCGCCGATCAGCGTGTCGCTGCCGTTCTCGCCGCGGAGGACGTCGTCCCCGGCACCGCCCAGCAGCACGTCGTCGCCGTTGCCACCGGAGATCGTGTCGTCGCCGTCGCCGCCGCAGATCACGTCCTCGCCGTTGCCACCGGTGATCGTGTCGTCGCCACCCAGGCCCATGATCACGTCACGCTTGTTCGTGCCGCGCAGCACGTCGTCGCCGTCGGTGCCCACGATGGTCGGCTCCAGGCCCTGGCACAGCAGCGGCTCCGGCTCCTCCTGCTGCAGGTCGATGCCCAGCAGCAGCGGGTCGTGGTCGCTGGAGCGGTACGGGTCGGCCGCGTACAGCTCCGGGCCCCCGGAGTACTGGTAGGCGAAGGACTCCACCGAGTTGATGTTCCAGTGCACCAGGTCGGTGACCTTGGCGGTCAGCTCGTCGGTGGCCAGCGCGTGGTCCAGCGAACCGGACAGCGCGTCGAACACGTAGCTGTACCGGCCCTCGTCGAACTGCTCGCCGAGGTCGGTGTAGCCCGCGGTGCGCAGGACCTCGATCGGGTCCTCCTGGGTGTAGGCGTTGAAGTCGCCCATCAGGATCACGTCGGGGTCGCCGGTGGACGCCTCCAGCTGCTCGGCGAAGGCCGCCAGCGACTGCGCCTGCCGGACCCGGTCACCGTTGAAGTTGCCCTGCCCGTCGGTCTCGGCGTTGTCCCCGGTGCCGGTGCCGCCCTTGGACTTGAAGTGGTTGGCGACGACGGTGAAGTCGTCGCCCTCGGCGGTGAACGTCTGGGCGATCGGCTCGCGGGCGTTGGACCAGACCGACTCGTCGACCAGACCGACCGACGGGCCGACCGGGGTGACGGCGGCGGGCTGGTAGATGATCGCGTTGCGGATGACGTCGCGGTCGACGGCGTACAGCTCCTCCGGGAACGGCACGAACGCCCACTTCTCCGAGCCGGCGGCGGCGTTCAGCCGGCGCACCAGGTCGGCCAGCGCGGTGTCGGCGTTGCCCGGGGTGAGCCCGGTGGAGTCGGTGTCCTCGATCTCCATCAACGTCACCACGTCGGCGTCCAGGGCGTTGATCGCCGGCACGATCTTGCCGGCCTGCTGGTCGAGCTCGGCCTGGTCGTCGGCTCCGCGACCGACCCCACCGAAGGTGAGGAAGTAGTTGAGCACGTTGAACGCGCCCAGCTGGACGTCCCCACCGACCTCGCCCGGCGCGGCCGGACGGGTGTTCTGCGGGGCGAAGACGCCGTCCGCGGTGCCGTCGGCCGGCTGCAGCCGCCAGGCGTCGAACCCGTAGCCGAGCACCAGCGGCTCGGTGAAGGCCAGCTCGTCGCCGACCCGCACCGGGGTCTCCGGCGACAGGTACGGGGCCGTGGTCACGCTGACCCGGCTGCTGAGCGCGTCGTCCAGGGTGATGCTGCGCAGCGCGTTCTCGGCCGCGATCGCCTCCGCGCCGGCGCCGGGCCGGGCCAGCTCGGTGGGCTGCACCAGCAGGCCGCCCTCGGACAGGGTCAGCTCGCCGTAGCTGGTGAGGTCGTAGACCTCGCTGACGGTGAGGGTGTCGACCGGCTCGACGAGCATGCCCTCGAGGCGCTCACGGGCGGCGTCGTCGGCGGGCAGGTCCAGCGGGGTCGCCGCCGGGAGGTCCGCTGCGGTGCCGTCGGCGCAGACGCCGACGTCCGCCCCGGCGCTGACCTGGGTCTGCTCGAAGTACTCCTGGGCCGCACCGGTCACCGCGACGGTGTCGCCCAGGTCGACCTCGACGGAGGAGAAGACGAAGACGCCGTCGGAGGTGGCGGCGTCGCCGTCACCCTCGGGGTCCTGCAGGTAGAAGCCCGACAGCCCGGGGACGTCGCCGACGACGACGCCCTGCACGGTGACGGTGGAACCGTCCAGCGGGGTGGTCGCACCGGAGCCCTGGACCTCGCCGATCTCGTTGGTCACCGGGGTGTCGCAGACCTCGCCTTCGGCCGGCGGCGGGTCCACCGGAGGCGGAGCCGCGTTCAGCGCGCCCCTCGTGGCGGTCGCCGGACCCGACCAGACGAGCGCGTCGGTGGCGGCGTCGTAGCTGCGGGACAGCGACTGCCCGACCGGCTCGCTGCCGCTCTCACTGACACCGATGTCGGTGCTCGTCGTGCCGCTGGCCGCACCGTTCGTCGCCGTGAACGTGCCCTCGTAGGAGAGGAACTCCAGCACCTCGGTCCCGCGGACCAGCGCGAGCCCGTCGGGAGCGCCGTTCTGGATGCCGTTGCTCGGACCGGCCACCGCGACCACCACCGGCGCGTCCGCCGGGGCGGTCACGTCCGGGAGCGCGACGGTGCCGTAGCCGGCGCCTCCGCTGCCGTTGTAGAACACGATGCTCAGGCCGGCCGAGCTGGTGCCGGCGGGGAGCTGCACCTCGACGAACTCGTCGACGTCACCGCCGGCGTTGTCGTAGTGCAGCTCGGAGATGAACGGCGTGGTGGGCGGAGCAGCGACCGCGACGGCCGGGACGGCGATGGCCGCCAGGACGGCGGCGGACGTCGCTGCAACGCCCAGGGTCGCGCGCCGCACGGCGGTGCGGGCGGTGCCGGTGGGGAGGGGCACGGAGGTTCCTCTCGGAGGGGCGAGCGGGTCGGCGAGCGCGCACAGCCTGGGCCCGGACTGCGAACGACTCGCTGACGGTAAGTGACGAAAGGATGACACGCCGATGTGACTCATCACACGTTCAGGTGACAGCCAGGAGTGTGGCAGGGTCTGGCGCCGCCCCGGCCCGGCCGCCCTCAGCGCCCCGGTCTCCGGGTGGGCGACAGCCGTCCGGCTCGGTCGCCGGGCCGCCCGCTCAGTCGGTGGCGGGGTCCTGGCCGGCGTCGCTCTCCTGCTGCTGGCGGAACCGCAGGGACTCCACCAGCACGTAGCCGAAGACGACGGTCCACGCGAAGCTCAGGAAGGCCTCGCCCCACTCGCCGTCGACCAGCCGCAGCGCGATCGCGACGAGGTTGTAGGCCACGGCCACGCCCGCCAGCAGCTGCACTCCCCGGTTGCCGAACCAGGGCGGGCGGAAGGGGGCGGCCATGCTCAGAGGCTAGCCCCGCCCGCGCGGCGGGCGGCGCGCCCGACGCGCCAGATCCTGCGGCCGGGCCGCCGGTCGGCGACGCTTGAGGGGTGAGCACCAAGAACAGCGGCAGTGGCTACGTCGAACCGGGCCAGGACTACCAGCGGGACCAGAACTACATCACCGACCGGATCACCGCCGACGGCGACGGCCGGTGGCCGGTGGAGGCCGGCCGGTACCGGCTGGTCATCGCCCGGGCCTGCCCGTGGGCGAACCGCGCGGCGATCGTCCGGCGCCTGCTGGGCCTGGAGCAGGCCATCTCCATGGGCATCTGCGGACCCACGCACGACGAGCGCAGCTGGACCTTCGACCTCGACCCCGACGGCCGCGACCCGGTGCTGGGGTACGAGCGGCTGCAGGAGGCGTTCTTCGCCCGCGACCCGGAGTACCCGCGCGGCATCACGGTGCCGGCGATGGTCGACGTCCCGACCGGCGCCGTCGTGACCAACGACTTCAAGCAGATGACGCTGGACTTCTCCACCGAGTGGACGGCGTTCCACCGCGACGGCGCCCCCGACCTCTACCCGGAGCACCTGCGGGCGGAGATGGACGAGGTGATCGAGCGGGTCTTCACCGAGGTCAACAACGGCGTCTACCGCTGCGGCTTCGCCGGCTCCCAGCGTGCCTACGACAGCGCCTACGAGCGGCTCTGGACGGCGATGGACTGGCTGGAGGAGCGGCTGTCGACCCGCCGGTTCCTGATGGGCGAGACGATCACCGAGGCCGACGTGCGGCTGTTCACCACGCTGGCCCGGTTCGACGCCGTCTACCACGGCCACTTCAAGGCCAACCGCAACAAGCTCACCGAGCTGCCGGCGCTGTGGGGCTACGCCCGCGACCTGTTCCAGACCCCGGGCTTCGGTGACACCACCGACTTCCCGCAGATCAAGGAGCACTACTACGTGGTGCACGCCGACATCAACCCGACCCAGATCATCCCGATGGGCCCGGACACGTCGGTCTGGCTCACCCCGCACGGCCGCGAGGAGCTCGGCGGGCGCCCGTTCGGCGACGGCACCCCGCCCGGGCCGCCGATCGAGGCCGAGGTCATCCCGCCCGAGCACGGCCCCGGCGGCATCGGCCACCGCTGAGCGCGCCGCAGCCCGGGAGCCCTGGTTGGCTGACCACGGTGTCCCGGGCAGCGGAGCCCGCGGACCGAGGAGAGGTGGCGCAGTGGTGCACAGACTGATCGTCCAGTACGGCCAGCCGGCCGACCCCACGGAGTTCGACGCGCACTACCGGGACGTGCACGTGGGCCTGGCGCAGGCCATCCCCGGGCTGCTGCGGTTCACCACCGGCCACCCCCGGTCGATGGACCCCACCACACCCGGCCCGTACCTGATCGCCGAGCTGGACTTCGAGTCCGCCGACGCGATGGGCGCCGGCATGGGCTCCGAGGCCGGCCGCGCCGCCGGCGCCGACGTGGCCACCTTCGCCACCGGCGGGGCGTCCATGTCGAGCTTCGACCTGGACGACCTCAGCCCGGCCGGCTGACCTCCCCACCGTGCTCACCGGCCGGCCGGACCTCGCGCTCCCCAGCGCCGGGCCCGTCCTCCTGCCGTGGGGCACCGCGCTGGCCGCCGTCCTCGGCTACGCCCGGGGACGGCGGCCACTGCGGTACCGCTCCCCCAACGAGCGGGACGGCCGGTGGGTGCAGGTGCCGGCCTTCGGCTACGAGCGCTTCGACGCCCGCCCGGTGCCCGCCGGCCCGCTGGGCGACGAGGACGTGCTGGTGGCCGAGGGGCTGCACGGCCGGCTGGACCCCGACGCCTGGTCGGCGGTCCGCGGCGCCCTCGACGCGGCGCAGCCCGTGGCCGCCACCGTCGCCGGGCGCGCGGCCGGGCGTGCCTTCTGGGAGCTGCCGGACGACGAGTTCTCGGTGCTCGGGGAGCCGGGCACCGTCGGGGCCGCCCTGCGCGGTCTGGGCGAGCTGCCCGAACCGCAGCGGCGGCACGTGGCGGCCGCGCTGCACCACCGCCGTCCCGACCTGGTGCCGCTGCTGCACCGCGCCACCTGGCTGCAGACGGTGCCGCACCTGCGCGAGGGCGACAGCGGGACGGCGGCGGTCGTCCACCGCGAGCTCCGCGCCAACGAGGCCGCCTTCACCGCGCTCGAGCAGGCGGCGGCCGAGCTGCTCGAGGTGCCCCTGACCCGGCTGCGGCTGCACGACCTGCTGGTGTGGCTGAGCGGCACGCTGCGGCTGGCCACGGCGGTGGCGCTGGGCGAGGCGACCGCGGAGTGGCCGGGGTCGGTCAGCACGACCCGCTGACCGCGTCCCCGCACGATCAACTGCCGCAGAGCGTGCTGTTCGGCCAGCGGGCCGTGACGCAACGCCGCGCGCTGCGATCGGAGCCCGTCGGAGGCCGAGCCGCGGCCCCACCCGGCGAGCACAGTTCGCTGCACGGCGGCGTCGCCGGGGGCGGCGCCGGAGGCGAGGAGGCAGCCCATGTACGCACGGACGACCACCCTCCGCGGCAACCCGCGTGCGATCGACGACGCGATCGACTTCGTCCGGGACGAGTGGCTCCCGGCGACGACCGACCTCCCGGGCTGCACCGGGCTGTCGATGCTCGTCGGCCGCCGCACCGGTCGCTGCATCGTCACCAGCGGGTGGGCGGACGAGCAGTCGATGCTGGGCAGCGCCGAGGGCATGCGCCGCGACCGCGCCCGCCTCGGCCAGCTGCTCGGCGCGGTGCCGGTGGTGGCCCAGTGGGAGGTCGCCGTCCTGCACCGGGTGCAGCCCACCGGCGACGACGCCGTCTGCCGGCTCATCTGGAGCTCGCGGCCGAACCCCGGCGCGCTCGACGACGACGTCGCCACCTTCCGGATGGCCCTGCTGCCCCGGATCGAGGAGCTCACCGGCTTCTGCAGCGCCAACCTGATGATCGACCGGGTCTCCGGGGGCACCGTGCTGGCCGTCGCCTACGCCGACCGGGAGGCGATGCTGGCCGCCGGCCAGCGCGCCGACGCGCTGCGCATGGAGTACGCGCGGTCGATGGGCGGGCGGATCACCGAGGTCGCCGACCTGGACATCGCCGTCGCCCACCTCCGCATCCCCGAGACCGTCTAGTCCGCGGCGGCAGGAGCGCCGGTCGGACGGGCGAGGAAGACCGCGCCCGGCAGCGCCGGGACGGCGACCGGGGTGAAGCCGAGCCGGGCGTAGAAGCCGAGGGCGCGGGTGTTGGCCGGGTCCACGCCCAGGTGCACGCCGGCCGCCCCCGCCCCGGCGACCGCGGCGCAGAAGACCTCGATCAGCGCCCGGCCCCAGCCGGCGCCCTGCACCTCGGGCAGCAGGTCGATGTGCAGGTGCGCCGGGTACGCGGCGAGCTCGGGCACGAGCATCCGCTCCGGCCGGTGCAGCATCGACACCATCCGCTCCTCCGGCGTCTGCGGGGGGCCGGTCGGCGCCGGGTACCGGTCGGCCAGCCGCGGCAGCCACCGTGACCGCCAGGCCGGCACGAAGCCGGCCGTGTCCGCGGTGCCCAGCACGTACCCGACCACGCGCTCGCCGTCGTCCAGCACGAACGCCCGGTCCGGTTCCAGGTCGACGTACGGGCCGGCGAACAGGTCGGGCATCAGGTCGTCGGTGGACCACCGGCCCCGCGCGTCGCCCCCGGCGTCGGCGGTGCGCACGCAGACGTCGTAGACCGCCGCCCGGTCCGTGCGGCGGTAGGGGCGGATCAGGCCCCCGCGCGAGGGGGCACGGGGGCCGTCCCTCACACGACGCGGGTGAGCGCCGGCCAGAGGGCGTCGGGCCCGTCGGCGAGCAGCCCGGCGCCGAGCACCCGGGCCCACGCCGTCTCGGTGCCGGCCTCGTCGCGCCACGACCAGCAGCGCCGGGTGAGGTGGTGCAGCCGGTGCTCCTGGGTGAAGCCGATCGCGCCGTGCACCTGGTGCGCCAGCCGGGCGACCACCTCCACCGCCGCCCCGGCCCGCACCTTCGCCGCCGCGGCGGCCAGCACCGGCGACTCGTCGCGCTCGACCGCCTGCACCGCGGCGTCGACCAGCGCGGCCACCGCGGTCACCTCACCGGCCATCTCGGCCAGCTCCATCTGGATCGCCTGGAACCTCCCCAGCGGCCGGCCGAACTGCTGCCGCTCGCCGGCGTACTGGACGGTCCAGGCCAGCACCTGCTGCAGCGCCGCCGACAGCTGCACCGCCCGCGCCAGCGCGTACCGGGCCCGCAGCCGCTCGGCCTGCGCGTCGGTCAGCAGCGCCCCGGCCGACGTCACCCCCTGCAGCACCAGCGAGCCGCGCGGCTCCCCGGCCAGGTTCGCCGCGTGCGTGGTGTCCCGGCCGGCGACGTCGACCAGCGCCAGCACCGGCCCCACCGGGCTGCTCGCCAGGACGGCGAGGTGCCGGGCGACCCCGGCCCACGCGACGTCGGTGGCGGTGCCGGTGAGCGTCCAGCTGCCCGGGCCGTCGCCGTCGTCCCGCGGTTCGGCGGTGACCGCGCCGTCCACCGCGATCGACAGCGGCTCCTCCGGCGCGGGCAGGTCGAGGCCGGCGGCCAGGACGGCGGGGGCGGCCACCAGCAGCTGCTCGGCCACCGGCACCGCGGCGGCCCCGGCCGCCAGCGCCCCGACGATCGCCACCGCGTCGGCGAGCTCCCCGCCGGAACCACCGGCCTCCTCGGGCACCCCCACCCCGGTCAGCCCGGCCTCGGCCAGCGCCGACCACAGCCCGGCGTCCCAGGGCCGCTCGGCGGTGAGCACGAACGGCTCGTACCCGGTCAGGATGTCCCGGACGGTCTCGACGACCAGGTCCACGTCGCTCATCGGAGCCCCAGTCCTCGTGCCACGATCCCGCGCAGGATCTCGTTGGTGCCGCCGCGCAGCGTGTAGCCCGGCGCGTGCAGCTGCGCCTCGGCCAGCGCCCGCCCCAGCGCGTCGGGTGAGTCCAGCGACGCCGGGACGTCGACCACCCGGCGCACCTCGTCGATCACGTCGGCCTCGAACGTCGTCCCCACGTCCTTGACCAGGGCGGCCGGGATGTCGGGCAGCTCGCCGCGGTCCAGGGCGCCGGCGATCCGCAGCGACAGCTGCCGCAGCGCGAGCAGCCGGGCGGAGATCCGGCCGAGGGCGGCGAGCTGGGCAGGATCGGAGGCGCGCCGCGCGAACTCGGCGATCAGCGGGTAGGTCGACAGGAACCGCTCCGGCCCGGAGCGCTCGAAGGCCAGCTCGGCGGTCACCTGGTGCCAGCCCGCGCCCTCCTCCCCCAGCAGCATGTCGCCGGGGATCACGACGTCGCCGAAGACCACCTCGTTGAAGTGGTGGCCGCCGTCGAGGATCCGGATCGGGTTGACCGTGATCCCGGGCAGCGACAGGTCGACCAGCAGCTGGGAGAGCCCCGCGTGCCGGTTCGCCGGGTCGGCCGGTGAGGTGCGCACCAGGGTGATCGCGTAGTGCGAGGTGTGCGCGTTCGACGTCCAGACCTTGGCGCCGTTGACCACCCAGTCACCGTCGCCGTTGCGGGTGGCCCGGGTGCGGATCGAGGCGAGGTCCGAGCCGCTGTCCGGCTCGCTCATGCCGATCACGAAGTAGCACTCCCCCGCCGCGATCCGGGGCAGGATCTCGGCGCGCTGGGCCTCGGTGCCGTAGCGCAGCAGGTTCGGGCCGGACTGCCGGTCGGCGATCCAGTGCGCCGCCACCGGGGCGCCGGCGGCCAGCAGCTCCTCGGTCACCGCGTAGCGCTCCATCGCCGTCCGCTCGTGCCCGCCGTACTGCCTCGGCCAGGTCATGCCCAGCCAGCCGCGCTCGCCGAGCTTGCGGGAGAACGCCGGGTCGACCCCGGACAGCCAGGTGTCCACGTGCGTCGTGAAGCTCCCGGCGGCCAGCTCGGCGGCGAGGAACTCGCGCACCTCGGCCCGCACCTCCTCCGCGGCGGCCGAGCGCGGCGCGGGCGCCAGCGTCAACGAGTTGCTGCCCATGCAGTGCTCCCCACGTCGGTGTGGCGCCCGGTCGCGTGCTGGGCCTGGTGTCGGTTCTACCGGCTGCCGTGTGTCCCGGCCCGCTGGGGGGGGGGGGGGGGGGGGGCAGGGTGGCCGGGTGACCGATCCCTTCTCCCTCTCCCGGTTCGTCGACGCGCAGGACGCCGGCGGCACCCACGACCAGGCGCTGGCCGAGCTGCGCGCCGGGCGCAAGACCAGCCACTGGATGTGGTTCATGTTCCCGCAGCTCACCGGCCTCGGCAGCAGCGCGATGGCGCAGCGGTACGCGATCAGCGGGCTGGACGAGGCCCGCGCCTACCTGGCCCACCCGGTGCTCGGCCCCCGGCTGCACGCGTGCGCCCACGCGCTCACCGAGCTGGACACAGGAGACCCGGTCGCCGTCCTGGGGTCGATCGACGCGCAGAAGCTGCGCTCGTCGATGACCCTGTTCGCCCGGGCGGCGCCCGACGAGCCGCTGTTCGAGCAGGTGCTGGCCCAGTACTTCGCCGGCGCTCCGGACCCGGCGACGACGTCGCGGCTGTAGGACGACGATCCGTCGGCCCCCGGCCCTACGGTGCCGGCATGGACGACGACACCCCCTGGGAACCGCCCTTCGCCGGCACCGAGGCCGAGCACCTGCTCGGGGCGCTGGACCGGCTGCGGACCACCTTCCGCTGGAAGGCCGCCGACCTGGACGCCGCCGGGCTGCAGGCCCGGGTCGGCGTCTCCGCCCTCACCCTCGGCGGCCTGCTCAAGCACCTGGCGCTGGTGGAGGACGACGTCTCCACGGGGCGGCTGAGCGGCGCACCGATCGGTGAGCCGTGGGAGTCGGAGTGGGCCGGTGGCGACTGGGCTTTCACCTCCGCCGCGGACGACTCCCCCGAGCGGCTCTACGCACTGTGGGACGACGCCGTCGCCCGGTCCCGCGCCCGGTGGGACGCCGCCCTGGCCGCCGGCGGGATGGACCAGCGGGCCGACCTGACCGGCCCGGACGGCGAGCCCGCCGGGGTGCGCCGGCTGCTGTGCGACCTGGTCGAGGAGTACGGCCGGCACACCGGGCACGCCGACCTGCTGCGCGAGGCGGTGGACGGGCTGGTCGGCGAGGACCCGCCAGCCGGCTGGCACCCCCGGGTCGGCCGCCGCCCCGTCGGCTGACCCCCGGCCCACGTGCCACCGAAATGGCCATTTTGGTGGAACGTCAGACGATGCGGACGCGGAGGCGGCGGAAGCCGCGGCCCTTGTTCTCCATCTTCACGACCTCGACCCGGCCGACCATCGCCGTGGAGGCGACGTGGGTGCCGCCGTCGGCCTGGGTGTCCAGCCCGACGATGTCCACGATCCGCACCACCTCGAGGTCCGGAGGGAGCAGGTTGGTGGCGGTCCGGATGATGTCCGGGATCGCGAACGCCTCCTCGCGCGGCAGCTCCTTGACCTCGATCCGGCGGTCGGCGGCCAGCTCGGCGTTGACCGACGCGGCGACCCGGTCCTTGAAGTCTGCCGGCACCTCGGCCAGGTCGAAGTCCATCCGGGCGGTCAGCGGCTCCATGTTGCCGCCGGTGACCAGCGCCCCGAAGTCGCGGAAGACGACGCCGGTGAGCACGTGCAGCCCCGAGTGGGTGCGCATCAGCGCCGTCCGCCGCTCGTCGTCCAGGGCGCCGCGCACCGCCGTCCCCACCGGCGGCAGCGGGTCGCCCTCGACCGGGAGCAGGTACAGCTCGTCGCCGGCGCGGGTGCCGGCGATCCGGGTGCGCACCCCACCCCACAGCAGCACGCCCTCGTCCGGCGGCTGGCCGCCGCCGCCGGGGTAGAACGCGGAGCGGTCCAGCACGATCCCCTGCTCGGGGTCGGCGGACAGCACGGTGGCGTCCCACTCCCGCACGGTCGCGTCGGCGAGGTCGAGGCGGTGGGTGTGTCCGGCGTGCGCAGCGGCCATGCCGGCATCCTGCCCGCCACGGGCGGGGTGCGGACCAGTCCACCCGCAGTCCACTCGGCCGCAGGGTCGGGGATGACCACCGGAACACGTACGGTTGCCAGTCGCCGCAGCGCCCCGTCCGCGTCCCACCCCGTCCGTCCGAGGAGCAGCCCCGTTGTCGAGCCCGTCCCCGGACCGCACCCCCGACCCGGCCACCACCCCCGACCCGGCCATCGCCGCCGAGCAGGTCGCCGTCACCGACCTCTACCGCCGGCTGGACGCCGCCCGCGAGCTGGCCGTGACCCGCTTCCGTCAGGCGCTGGCCAGCCCGGTGATCAACCCGCAGTCCCTCGGTGAGCGGGAGGCCGCCGCGCGCTTCCACTCGCAGCGGATCACCGCGCTGGACGCCGCCGACCACGGGCTGGTGATCGGCCGGCTGGACCGCGAGGAGCAGCCGGCCCCGCTCTACATCGGCCGGGTCGGGCTGCCCGCCGACGACCCCGCGGGTGACCCGGCGCTGGTCGACTGGCGCGCCCCGGCGTCCCGGCCGTTCTACACCGCGACCCCGTTCCGCCCCGAGGGCGTGGTGCGCCGCCGGCACGTGCGCACCCGCAGCCGGGCGGTCACCGCGGTCAACGACGAGGTGCTCACCGTCCGCCCGGAGGACACCGACGGCCCGGCGCTGACCGGCGAGGCCGCGCTGATGGCGGCGCTCACCGCCCAGCGCACCGGCCGGATGGCCGACATCGTGGCCACCATCCAGGCCGAGCAGGACGCGATCATCCGCAGCGACGCCCGCGGGGTGCTGGTGGTGCAGGGCGGCCCGGGCACCGGGAAGACGGCGGTGGCCCTGCACCGGGCGGCCTACCTGCTCTACACCCACCGCGACCGGCTCGCCCGCAGCGGCCTGCTGGTCGTCGGGCCCACCCCCACCTTCCTGCGCTACATCGCCGACGTGCTCCCCGCGCTCGGCGAGACCGGGGTGCTGCTCGCCGGGCTCGGCCAGCTGCGCCCGGGGCTGGACGCCCGCGGCTCGGAGAGCCAGCAGGTGGCGGAGGTGAAGGGCCGGCTGGCGATGGTCGACGTGCTCAAGGCCGCCGTCCGCGACCGGGAGACGGTGCCCCGCGGCGTGCGCGAGCTGCGCATCGACGGGGTGCCGATCAAGCTGCGGTCGGTCGACCTCACCCGCTGCCGCACCACCGGCCGGCGCGCCTCCCGGCTGCACAACCTGGGCCGGCCGGCCTTCCGCCGCGCGCTGGTCGACCTGGTGGCCCAGCGCTACGCCGACCGGATCGGCGCCGACGTGCGCGGCGGCGGCAGCCTGCTGGACTCCCGGGACCTGGACGCGCTGCGCTCGGAGATCGCCGGGGAGACCGCCGTCCGGGCGCTGGTGGACGAGATGTGGCCGGTGCTCACCGCGGAACAGCTGCTCGGTGACCTGCTCGCCTCCCCCGAGCGCATCCAGCGGGCGACGAAGGGCTGGACGGAGGAGGACCGCGCCCTCCTCGCCCGCCCGGCGGGCACGCCGTGGACCCCGGCCGACGTGCCGCTGCTGGAGGAGGCCGACGAGCTGCTCGGCTACGACGACAGCGCCGACCGGGCCCGCGAGGCCCGGCGCCGCCGGCAGGCCCGGGACGAGGCGCAGGAGACCCTCGACCTGCTGTACGGCTCCCGGTCCACCGACCTGGACGACGACGAGGACGGCGAGGAGCTGACCGCCGGCGACCTGCTGGACGCCGAGATGCTCGCCGACCGGGAGGCCGAGGTGGACGTCCGGTCGGCCGCCGAGCGGGCCGCGACCGACCGCACCTGGACGTTCGGCCACGTGGTCGTCGACGAGGCGCAGGAGCTGTCGGCGATGACCTGGCGGCTGCTGGCCCGCAAGTGCCCCACCCGGTCGATGACCGTGGTCGGCGACCTGGCCCAGACCGGCAGCCTGGCCGGCGCGACCGACTGGGGTGCGGTGCTCACGCCGCACGTCCGCGTGCAGTGGCGGCTGGCCCAGCTGACGGTGAACTACCGGACCCCGGCGGAGGTCATGGCGGTGGCCGCCGACGTGCTGGCCGCCGGCGGGGCCGGGACCACCGCGCCCCGGTCGGTGCGCAGCACGGGGGTGCCGCCGGTCGCCGAGCGGGTGACCGAGGCGACGCTGCTGCCCCGGGTCGCCGAGGTGACCGCCGAGCTGGCCACCGCCGGCGGCACGGTCGCGGTCGTCGTGCCGCCCAGCCGGGTCGACGACGTCGTCGGCCGGCTGCGTGCCGGCTGGCCGTCCGTCTCCAGCGGCCCGGCCGCGGACTCCTCGGCCGGGCCGGTGGTGCTGGTGCCCGCCGACGCAAAGGGCCTGGAGTTCGACTCCGTGCTGCTGGTCGACCCGGCGGCGGTGCTGGCCGAGGGCGTGCGCGGGCACAGCGACCTGTACGTGGCGCTCACCCGCCCCACCCAGCGGCTGACCGTGCTGCACCCCGGCGAGCTGCCCGGCGAGCTGGACCGGCTCACCGAGGCCGGCGGCACCGGGGACTGACCGGGGTCCTCGGGGTCAGCCGACCCGGAGGACCTCGCCCACCGGCCGCCGGCCACTGGTCACCGGCGTGCCGGACGGCCGGCCCAGCCGCAGCATCATCTGCGGGTGACCGACCAGGCCCAGCCGGGCGGTCAGCCGGTTGCGCGCCCACCCCTGGTCCAGCGCCTGGGTCAGCGGGGAGGCGGCCAGGCCGGCGTCGGTGACCGTCAGCAGCAGCCGGCCCAGCGCCATGCCGGCCCGCACCCAGGCCGGCCGGTCGTCGGCGGCGGTGCCCAGCAGGACCACGGACGGGTGCTCGACCGGCGGCGGCGGGTCGTCGTCGGCCGGCGTCGGGAGCACGTCGGGCGCGGCCCCGCCGCCCGCGAAGTCGCGCACGACGTAGTTGGTGGCCCGGTCCCCCGTCGGGAGCGACGCGACCGGCACCCCGTCGGGTGCGTCCGGGTCGGTCCGGAGCCAGGCCTGCAGCTCCGCCAGGTACGCCGGGTCCCGCTGCTCCAGCTGCTCGCCCTGGTCGAGCAGGACGGCGACCGCCGTCTCCTCCTCCACCCGGCCGATCGGCTTGAGCCAGACGCCGTCCCGCCCGGCCTCGACCTGCAACTGGTCGAGCAGGCCGGCCGGCAACGGCTCGGCCAGGAACGGCGCCCGGTCGGTGTGCCGCGCGCCGATCGCCGCGGCCGCTCGGACGTCGGCGGCGCTGGGCTCGGCCCGCCCCAGCACCCGCACGGTCGCCAGGTGCTCCGGGTCGGCCGGGTCGGGCAGCACCTCGACCTCCGCGGTGCAGCCGGACGCCCGCAGCGCCACCACCGCGAACTGCACGGCCACCCCGCAGCTGAGCACCTGCTGGCGGCCAGTGGGGTCGATCGCGGGCAGGACCCGGGCGGTGTCGCGGCGTACCTCCAGCCGGTCGCCGGACGCGGTGAACGTCCACGGCTGGGTGTTGTGGATCGACGGTGCCCGCACCGCCTGCTCCACCACCTGGGTCCACTGCGCCTGGTCCAGCACGTCGATCTCCTGTCGCCCTCGGGTCCTCCGCCCAGCCTCCCCGCCGGAGCGGGGGCGGGGCAGGAGCCGAAGGTCCCGGGTCAGGCGTCGCGGGTGAGCGCCAGCAGTGCGATGTCGTCGGCGCGGTAGGTGCCGGCGAGCTCGGCCAGCAGCCGGTCGCAGAGCTCGTCGGCGCCCGCGCCGGCCCCGCGCTCGGCCGCCGCCCGCAGCCGGGCCAGCCCGGTGTCGATGTCGCTGGTCCGGCTCTCCACGAGCCCGTCGGTGAACAGCAGCAGCGTCGCGCCCGGCGGCACCAGGCCGCTCCACTCGACGGCCGGCGCCGGTGGCGCCCCGAGCATCCGGCTGGGCACCACCGGGAGGTACTCGGCGCGGCCGTCGACGATCAGCAGCGGCGGCGGGTGGCCGGCCGAGGCGACGTGCAGCAGCCCGGTGGGGAGGTCCAGGGTGGCGAAGAGCGCGGTGGCCATCCGCTGCAGCCCGAGCAGCGGCCAGCTGGCCTGCAGCCGGTCGATGACGGCGGACGGTGCGGGCCCCTCCACCAGCAGGGCCCGGTAGACGCTGCGCAGCTGGCCCATCGTCGCCGCCGCGGTGATGTCGTGGCCCACCACGTCGCCGACCGCGATCGCCACGTGCTCGCCGGGCAGCGTCGCGACGTCGTAGAAGTCCCCGCCGATCTCCACGCCCGAGGTGGCGGCCAGGTAGCGCACGGCCACGGTCATCCCCGGCACCGGTGGCGGGTGCGGCGGCAGCAGGGTCGCCTGCAGCGTGTGCGAGGTGCTGGACTCCAGCTCGTACCGCTGTGCCTTGGTGAGCACCAGCGAGACCTGGTTCGCCAGCTGCTCGACCAGTTCCACGTCCGCGACGGTGAACGGGCCGCGCCGCCGGTCGGCGCTCAGCGTGAAGGCACCCAGCGTCCGCCCCTCCGCGATCAGCGGGACGCTCACGATGCTGGCCAGCTCCAGCGCCTGCACCGCCGCCAGCTCCCGGGGCTCGCGGACCACGGAGGCCAGCCAGGCGTCGTCGGGTGCGGGGAACCACTGGGTGCACCCCTCGGCCAGTGCCCGGCGAGCGGGGTGGGGCAGCTCGCGCGCCGGCGGGGCCCACTCCAGCAGGGTGTCGACCAGGTGCTGGCGGGCCGGGTCGCCGTGCCGGGCGACCACCCGCCGGGCGCCGTGCACGGTGACCAGGTCGAGCAGGCAGACGTCGGCCAGCCGGGGCACGGCCAGCTCCGCCAGCCGGTCGATGGTCTCCCGGACCCCGGTCGCGGCGGCCATCTGCCGGGCGGCGTGCAGCAGGAAGGCCGAGCGCTCGGCCTGCCGGGTGGTCTCCTCCTGCAGCCGGGCCCGTTCCAGCGCCTGCCCGGCCTGGCGGCCCAGGGTCCACAGCAGGTCGCGGTCCCCGTCGGACAGCTCGCCGTCCCGCGGCTCGTCGAGGTCGATCAGGTCGTCGGCGGCCGAGTTCCCCAGCCCCAGCAGCAGCACGCCCAGCCGCCGGGTGTCGGCGGACACCGGGACGACGACGAGCGCGTGCAGGCCCGCCTCGCCCAGCGCGGTGGCCAGCTCGGGCCGCCGCTCGTGCAGCCGCTCGTCGGGGACGACCACCCGCAGCCCCTCGGCCAGCTCCAGGGCGATCCGCCCGTCGGCCGCCGTGACCAGCTGGTCCAGCAGGGCCGCCGGCAGCCCGTCACTGCAGGCCACGACCAGCTCCGGCTGCGACGCGGTGCCCGCAGCGCCCCCGCGCGGTCCGACCGGGCCGCCGGTGACCAGCAGCAGCGCGGCACCGCGGCTGCGCAGCGCCGTGCGCGCCTGCTGGACGACGACCGAGGCCACGTCGGCCGTCGACACCGCGCCGGCCAGCTGCACGACGACCTCCTGCAGCGTCCGCGACCGGGCCTCGGAGAGCTCGGCGGCGCGGTGGGCGGAGAGGATCTCCCGCTCGTACTGCCGCCGGGCCGTCGCCTCGAACAGCGTCGCGCGGACCAGCAGCGGGCCGCCCTCGGGGTCGCGCAGCTCGACCGCGTTCACCAGGCAGGGCAGCACCGTGCCGTCGTCCCGGACGACGTCCAGGGCGACCTCGCGGACCGCCCCCTGCATGCGCAGCAGCGGGGCCAGGTGGGTGTCGTGGAAGACCTGCCCGCCGACGCTGAGCAGGTCGCGCAGCCGGGTGCGCAGCACCCGCTCGGCCGGGCGGCCCAGCCAGCTGCAGAGGGTCTCGTTGACCTTGACGATCGTGCCGTCCGGGAGCGTGGACAGGTAGCCGCAGGGCGCGTGCTCGTACAGGTCGGCCGGGTCGTCCTCGAGGAGCTGGTCCAGCCGGGCCCGGTCCTCACCGCCACGACGCCGGTCGGACCCTGCCGTGTGGGACGCGGTCACGACCAGGCCCGGATGGCGGCCGTGGTCTCCTCCGGTGCGCTCAGGTGCGGGCAGTGGCCGGTCGCCGACAGCTTCGTGAAGGTCGAGCCGGGGACGTGCTCGTGCACGTACCGAC